>NZ_JAFCTU010000058.1:0-20943 GCF_049896185.1 Massilia sp. TSP1-1-2 | reverse complement strand
AATTCCACCACAACAACCAAGATCAGGACATAATTTGTTCAAAAAACACACCCGACAAGTAGTCTGACACAGGGGGGTGATGAGGCCATAAAGAAGATCGTCCTGAATAAAGATGAGCTGCTGACGCAAATGTGCCTCGAAGTCGATATCTCTACCGGTGGAACGAGCATACGCCCGTTGGATCGGGAAAATGTAATCTTGCCGGGTCGTATTAAATTCTTTCATGGACTTCTCGTTGGTTAACAAGCATGGAATTTAGGAGTGGAGAGATCATTATATTGACAAGCTCTCCCAACAACGGGGCTCGCGCAATTGGAATCGCCAAATGTCGCTACTCGACGGCCAGCAACCCGAGCTGGCGCCCGCCGGCCGGAAGGTGACGATAGAGCGTCGCCAGGGACACGCCGACGACGCTGGCCACCTCCTTCGGCGCCTGGCCTGCATCGAGCAGCTTTCGCGCAGCTTCAAGCTTCGTTGGCGTCATGGATGGCCGTCGCCCGCCCACCTTGCCAGCCAGTCGGGCCGCGGCCAAGCCGGCGTTAGTCCGTTCCAGGATCAGCTCGCGCTCCATGACTGCGAGCGCGGCCATGACGTTGAAGAAGAACCGCCTAGCAGCTCCCCTGGTGTCAATCCCGTCCGTCAGCGACCGCAGGTCAATCTTGCGGCCTTCGAGCGCAGCTGTCGTTTTCAGAAGACGACTGCTCAAATGTCAGGAGTCGGCTGCATTACTGAAGTGTGCCTTGCGCGTACTCGCATGATGGACTGGCGAGTCGTACCGTAGTCGCGGGCGACCTTGGCCACCGACTCGCCAGCCACGAGGCGTACCATTGCGTCGGCTTGCTGCGCTGTCGTCAGCGCTGGTCGACGCCCCAACGTCTTTCCTTCAGCACGCGCACGTGCGAGTCCTGCCTGGGTCCGCTCTACCAGCAGATCACGCTCAAACTCGGCCACCGCACCTAGCACGCTCATGGTCATCTTGCCAGCAGAGCTGGTTAGATCGACGCCGCCGAGCGCTAAGCAATGCACACGGACAGAATCGGCTGCAAGCTGCTCGACCGTGGCTCGAACGTCCATAGCGTTACGACCAAGACGGTCCAACTTGGTCACAATCAGCACGTCACCAGGCTCAAGGCGGTCAAGCAAGCGAGCAAACTGGGGACGCTTGCCGGCCGCGACGCTACCGCTAATGCTTTCGCGAACGATCCGACGTTTGTCTACGGCGAAACCAGCGGACTCGATTTCATGGATCTGGTTGTCGGTGTTCTGATCGACTGTACTTACTCGTGCATAAATGAAAGTTCGAGACATCTGGCGGCCAAATTAGTACGAAATGGGAGTACTAATTGTATGGCATGTCCGATATTCGTACTAGCTATTTTTCGTACATTAAATTTTGATATGTACGAAAACGATCGAATTCGTACTCCTAAAAAAGACATAACTCATCAATATTGTTGTAACATCTATATCTACTTGGGTTCTTTGAGTTAGTGACGTGTAATTAAATGATGCCCCCTATCCTCACAACCTCGAATCCAATTGGTCAATACTTAAGTAGCACTATCGCTTTGGGAAATTTTCCTGAACTTCAACGAAGGAGTGTGTATGGCAACTTTTTTGGAAATCCTTGAGGCAGGTTTATTTCTGATGAAACAGAATATGAAAGCGGAGCCGCTAAATATTCCTGGAGTTGTTTCACCATCACCAACATCTTCATCCAGCTTATCCGCTTCCAGCTCGGCAGCCTCGGCCGCGTCTAGCTCGGCAGCCTCGGCTGCGTCTCCGCCCTTTACGCAGGATGAAGCACGCGGTCTAATGCAACACTTAAGAGAATTTGCCTCCGAACTGGATAATCTACAGGTTCACCTAACTGCAGCCATTCCGTCTGGCGCTATTGTTTTGGCATTAGCTGGTAGGAGGCCGTCTGGGTTGAGGATACCGATAGAGATAGCTCGCCATATTGTTCATGGTGTGCGGGGAAGGGACGCCGACCCGGAGACGGGCGCTGAAGCTGAACCAGAGCAAGCCCCGTTTGTGCACCGTGGACCTTGGACAAAAGAAATATTTTATTCTCATCTCAGGTATAAACTTGGAGAAATCGGATTGAGAGTTGCGGCTTATAAATCAGCGCAGGTTAATATGGTCGTTCAGCGTCTTTTTAATGAGGCCTGTGCCAGAGGGATCGTCAGGGTGCAGAAGACAAACAGTGAATTGAATCTTGAAATCCTAGAAGGAAAGCTATTTTTTAAAAAGCAAAAACGTTAATTGCCACGGCTTCCGTAGGCCTTCTGCCCCAATATTGGAACACCTTCCGAGGGCAAGATCGCTTAACCTGGTAGGTCTTACCGTTGCACCTCAAACCCGGTGTAGGGCCCGCAAAGCGCCTGGAGTAGTCTTCGGCGTGCGAAAGGGCCCCTTTTCTGTAGACGCTTTTTGCTGAGTGTATTAGTTGGCGGTGTCAGCATCGAGGGCTGGCACACCAGCCCGGTTGAGCGGTTGGTCATGGCGCGGGTTTTGCGACATGTCTAGCGCGATGTAGGGGTTTGAGGTGCAGTGGAACGGCAAACCGAGTTAAGCTTTTGCCACCTGGTTATCAAGCCGGTGCGCGACACTTCCGTCCAGCTGCTGAGCGAGCTAGATGATGTCGTGGATTCCGAACGGGCGCAGCGCCGGCCGGCGCCTCCCAGCCGCGTCGGCGGCATCGCAGGCTTCATTCCGTGTCAGCACTGACAGACGACTCAAAGCCGTCCCTTCGGCTCGGGAGCGTATGATACTGACGTTGGTGCGTTCGATCAATAGGTCGCGTTCGAATTCAAAAACAGCACCAAGCATGCGTATGTTCATCTTGCCCGCCGTTGCGAGGACTGGCCCAAATGGCTTAACCGTGTTTTACGTTCCACTGCACCTCAAACCCCTAGAACGTATTGGACCATTGAGCCAGCGCCGCGACGGCGGCGGTGGCGCCGCAGGCGATGGCACCTACCCATGCCAGCTCAAGCATGGTTCGCAATTTAATCGCACGTTTTACCTGGCGAGCATTCGGGCACTTCTTCGATATCACGTAGACCCGACCCTGCGGGCTGTCGGCGACTCCAACGTGTCCATCCTTCATGGCTCGTTTCAGAGCTGGCGGGTTTGGCATCCATTTAGATGAGAGCGGGTTCATGTACTTTTCCTACCCAGTTTTAAGAGTGATCGATAGATTTAACTTGTCCATATTTTCCTCTATAGATTAACCGAAATGAGTTTCAGTCGAACAGCAGTGCCTTTTTCAATGATTGCTTCCAACTCGACCTGCTTCATGTTCTTCAGTCGGCCCGTTAAGGCCGCAACCGCAGTCTCTTTGATCCCACCCGTGGCCGCCGCCAAGCCACTGGCGACATGCGACACCGTCCACAAATTGTCGCCGAGCGAAATCGACTTGTGCACGGCGAACTGGTGCCGCTTAAATTTAGACTCAACAACCTCGGCGGGGATAATGTATGGTTTGCCGTCTTGATCGAAAACCGTCAGTCTTATTTGCATTGCGATTTTCCTTGCTCAGTTGTAGGTGGTGCGAACGATAGAGCGAGCAAATGGATTGATTTCTGCATGCAATTTTCAGTCAAAAGAAGAGGTATCCCGATTCGCTTATCGGGATCCGGATCAGCCGGAGCAAGACCAGGTGCGCGGGGTAGTAAGAGTAGAAGACCCAGCGGCATTCGAGGGATATTCGGGTTGGCGCCAGAAGCGACTAAAGCGATCGGCACCGCCACCAAGGCCCAGTGATTGCCGTTGATGTACCAGAAGCCGGCAAGGGCGGCTGCAGCGAGTCCAACGGCACACCAGGACGGGTGCCGACAGTAAAGCCAAATGGCCAAGCCGAGCGCCAATGCGGACCACAGGAATTCGACCAATGCACCGGCAGCGAGGAACACGCCAGCAGCGCACACCTGGCCGGTCAGCGTGCCGCGATCGAGGAGCATCAGCATGCCGCAGATGGCAGCCAACGTGAACATGATGTTCAGCGGCCACCAGCCGGCGACCAGGCCGCCGAGTGCGACGAAGACTGGCATCGTGAAGCACCCGATAACCACGAGGCGCCAAACAGTCCGATGGTACGCGCCGCGGACCATCGGACCAGGCCGTGCGAGGTTGTATGCCAGAACGAAGACGAAGAGCGGCATTGCTATCCGGCCACCGTCAAACAACCATTCCTTGGTGCCGTTGAACAAGTACTTGTTGATGTGATCGCCAGTCATCAGAAACAAGGCGAGCCACTTGACGGCCTCGAGTGCGCCGTCGGCTGTAATAAGCCGTGGAAGTGTTCCCCGAGCAATTGGGCAATCCGTAGAAGAGCCAGGTATGTACATGGTATTTAGCCGCTAAAGAGGTCGTAGGGCCAGCGCTGCTTCGTATTCATCGCATATTCCCCCCGAGCGCCGCGTTGGTGCCTACGATCAAACGGCGCGGGACATATTTAGGTGTGGACCATGCTGGCGTGCTGACAGGCGCGGCTACCGGCGCGCGCTGTTCCGAGCTGGCCGCCGTCGTGTGCGCATCAGTCGGCAAGGCCTGGTCGTACGTCTGGTATCGCTTGCTCAGCCAGTCGGCCCACTTGGCAGCGCGCACCATCAGATCGGTCCGGTACACCTTGTTAAATTGAGGTGTGCGCGAATGGTAATTCGCCGCTCGTGTCCACACGTCGCCCGTGTCGTTCTTGATATGCTTGCGCAGTCTCCATGCTGCCAGTTCGAACGAATAGCATCCCGACGCCGCTACGTGGCTCGGGGCTATCCCGTATTGCGCCAGCTCCCGCAGGTAATTCGTGTTGAACTGCAGCGGCCCTACGTCGTGGCTCCCGTTGCTGCTGTTGCGGACCCACTGCCCTGCTCTACCGTTCTCCTTTTCAGCTACCGCCAATACAATATTCGCGGGAATCTCGTACTTAGCCGCCGCCGTGATGGAGCAGACAACACGTTCTTGCATATATGGTGGGAGGTCGAGAGGCATGATTTGTCCCTTTTGGGTGTTAGCTCTCTTGGCACCTGATCCATTAAGAGGTTTTTGAGTTGCCGTCGCGGAAGGCCGCGATTTCTTCTGCCGCGTCTGCCGCTTCGGCTGACCCAGCGCCGGCGCCAAGACTGTTTTCCGCAAATGTCGCCGACTCAGTGCCAACACTGGCGGCATCCCGTCGCGCCTGGATGGCGGCCGCGATCCGTCCGCCCGTCGTATCGGCGATGCGGTCCTTCGCACTGTCTTTCATTTCCAGCGCACGTTCTTTTGCAATGTCATAGGAGCCTTGAGCCAGATTCACGACAGTGCCAGCTGCGATCCTGCCCGCTTTGGCCGCCATCGCGCCGGCCGAGGCGGCTAGCTTGCTCCCCTTGCTGCCGCCAGCAGTTCCTTTGTCGCCGGCACCGTTCCCGCCGCCCGAACTTGAGTTGGTCGAGTCGGAGCCACTAGCGTTACCTTCGGCGCTGCCCGAGCTGCCCGAGCTGTCCGAGCCGCCCGAGCTGCTGCCGGCCGAGCCGCCATCTTCCTCGCTCGAGTTAGTCGCACCGCCCTCGCCGGCGCTGGAGCCGCCCGAGCCACCAAAGCCCGCGCTACTGCTAGAGCTGCTGCCCGTACCGCCCATTGCGGCCGCAAGCGCACTTCCACCTCCGCCACCAGCACCACCACCGCCACCTGACTCGCCACCACTGCCGCCCGCAGCGCTCATCAGCGCAGACATGCCGGCGCCACCCCCGCCGCCGCTTTCTGAAGCACTCGCTTTGGAAAATGCAGCCATTAGAGCCTGAGCACCTCCCGCTGCATTTGCGGCGCCCGCCATCGCAGCGGCACCACCAGATGCAACCGCTGCCCCAGCCATTGCGATACCACCCATGAGCGTGCCTGCGCCTACCCCGGCACCCGACCCACCGCCCGCCAATCCTGCCAGGCGAGCCGGAATCTTGTTGATGAGGAGCGCAAGGACGGCACAAACACAGAACACCACTAAGAGTTCATACGTGGACGAGCCATCGAGATTGGCATAAAAGCTGTCGATCACACTGGTAGCAATTCCCACCAAGAGTGTCATCGTCATTAACTCCATTCCCACTCCCAACATGGCTTTGAAATAACCAATTGCCATATCCGAAGTCCAGCGCGAGCCACCAAACCCCAAAATAAATATTCCCGCATAAGCCATAACCCAGGCATTTACCAGTGCAATAAGAATGTTTGCCGCCACAACGCACATGCAGACCAATACGGCAGCAGAAATCAATACAATACCCAGGTTGTTAATAGGTGTAGTCCAGCTAAGAGTCAAAAACGCTTTTTTCACAATGTCCAAACCAATCGCAACCGGCATGGACGGTTGGAGACTTCCGACGCCAATCGGAGTACCCGCAGCTCTCGCGCCTATTTCCTGCATAGACTTAATAATCGAAACTGCCATTGCGGGCCCATGAGACAATAACCACCAAAAGAATCCGGTAGTGATCGTGAACTTCACAAACTCGGCAAAAAACTCGCCGATATCTGCCTTTCGCAACGCCATCATTCCAAATGTCCACACCATGCTAATGGTGACTAATGCCCAAAACAACCAGGTAGCGTATCCCGTAACCACAACGCCCCAGGTTGCGCTTTGATTATAGAATCGCAGAGTTACATCATTCAACAAACCACCGCCCGTAGAAGGTGCAGCGATCGCAGGCAACATCATAGCGGCAAGGAATAATGCGAAGACTGAATTACGGAATAATCTGGTGGACATGCTATTTGCCTTTTGGACTTTGTTTATCTGCGGGTAACCAGTTGTTGTCAGCCCTATCACTCGGCGGTGGGACGCGATATCTAATGGCGTGATCCGCCTTTCGCTGCGCGTCGAGCTGCTCCTGCTTGTTATCGCAACCGCCTAACGCGAACACAAGACATAGAAAACATGGAAATAGTTTTTTCATCATTGCCACCTGTTATCAGACCGGTTTGATGGATTGGGGACCGCAAAACTCTTATCGCTCGCTGCCTGCTGTTTAGCTTCGTTGTCAGCGAGAGCTTGATTGCGAGTCGCAATCGCATTTTGCTGAGCAATCAACAAACCGCGAATTTGCAAAAGCTGATTAGCCTGACTGCTCGCCAGTTGGTTGGCATAACCAATAGCCTGTAATTGGCCTGTAGCGCCCCGCGCGCCGGACTGGAGTCGCTGGAGTTGGGTCGCGTCTGCCTCCATAGCATCCTGTTGCTTGTCCAACCCGCGGAACAAAGCATCAGTCGCTTTCTTCTGAGATTCAGCCCCCCACTTTTCATCGTTTTTCATCGCAGCCCACTGAGCCGGCGTACACCCACTTACAGAGTAGCAAGGGGATGCGCGGTAAGCAGCCGTATCCTTGAACTTGCCCAGGTACGCATCGATGCTGCCCAAGTTCGTTTTGTAGTAATTGAGCGTGTCGATAGAGGTACGTAGTCGATTCATCGTGGTAGTCGCGGCATCCCAAATTTGCTGCGACGGCTGCGTGGTGTTTTGCAGCATGTTTTCGTACTGCTGCAACTGCGTTTGATACTGCTGAATCTGCTTTGTGGTGTGGGTGATACTCTCCATCACATTCATGATGTTCTGGTGCAGGTTGGCCCCGTCAATGACGGGCATGCTGGCATAAGCCGGAGTGATGAAGCCAGGGATCGAGGACACGGCCATCAACAAGGCGACTTTAGCGGCTAAAACTTTGCGGGTAAACGGTTTCATAGTTTCTCCTTGGAGTTAATAATCAAAAGCCCTGTAAGGCTTCGAGAACGTCATATCCTTTGTGACCATGACGTTGAAACGATACCCCGGCCGGATTTCCAGGGTTGGCGCTACATTCAAGTTTTTCGCGATGAGCTGGGCCGTCACAGTGCCCAACTGCTGCCCCAGCGCCTCGCTCATTGCGCTGCTGGCGGTCGGACGGCTGTTAGTCGTAGCCCGGTCCGGCTGGCTCATCGCCACGCCAGCCGTAACTGCGGACATGAGGAAGGCAGAACCGAACAGCCGGACGTAATGGTTATTCACCTGGTCCTTCAATCCAGCGTAGCCAGCGCTATCGGCACCAGGCATCGAACCAATATCCATGGCTTTGCCGTCCGGGAAGATGATCCGCTGCCATCCAATCAAAATGCGCGACTGGCCGAAGGCAACATCGCTGGTGTAGCTCCCCACCAAGCGCGAGCCTTGCGGAATCAGCGTGTATTTTCCGCGCGGCGTGTCGTACACGTCATGACTAACCTGCCCCATGATCTGGCCAGGCAGTTCGGAGTTGATTCCCGATATAAGCGTCGCCGGGATTACGAAGCCGGCGCGCAGCTCGTACGGCGAGCGGGGCGCTTCCGGCTGTGACTCAAGGCGCCAGCGGTCGCCCTGCCCCGATCCCGCGAACTGGCTAACATCATTGCGGGCTGCTGCCGTTTGGACCAGCTGCGGTGCCCCGCCGCCGAGGCCGCCGCCGTCCTGTCCTGCGCTGGCACCGGTCGGGACTATGCCGGCCCCCTGCAACTGCTGCAAACGGGCCTTGTAGGCCGCCGTGGGATCGTCACGGGTGGCAGCGTCAATCTGCTGACGCACGGCCGCGATCCGCTGCAGGGCTTCTTCGCGCGTAGCCGGTGCGTTGCCCTGGGCGCCCACCATGGCCGCCCCCGCTGATACCGGACTTGACCCCGCGCTGCGCGGTGGCGCGTACGAAACACTGGATTTCGCCCGAATTGCTTCCAGCAGAAATTGTTCTTTCATCTGACGGATGCGCTCAGCTTGTTCGTCGACCGGGCTGCGCTGCTGCTGGACCATCTGCTGCTGCGATGATGACGGCGGCTGCATTTGCGCACCGTCTGGCGGGGACGGCGGCAGATCGAGGTTGGCCGGCTGTACCACCGCCACCGCCCCCGCAGGCACATTCAGGTCGGACACCGACGGCGGCGCGGCCTTGGCTTGCACAATGCCTTCCTTTTGGTCGCCAGCGATCTGCATGGCGAAGTTATTGGTGTCGCCCCCCTTCTTCTCGGCGGCAGCCTGCATCGGTTCGTTCTGCTTCGTAGCCCTGTCCATCGCGACGATCAGCATAATCAGCAGGAACGCGCCCAGGCCGGCGCCGATGAGGTAGAGCGGCATGTTGTTGACGCGGCGAACCCCGCTGCGCTTCTTCGACTGCTCACCCGGCGAAGCATCAGGGGACATGTCATCTTCGGTATTGGTGCTCATTGATCTACTCCTTCCGTACCCAAGCGCCGGCCGGCACTACCGCCCCGCCGGCCGACTGGTAGACCCTTGACAGGGTTTGGCTGTTGACGAGTACCGTGACGCGGTATAGACCCGCCTCAAGCGGCTGGTCAATGACGTAAGCTAGCGACTGCTCGCCAGCTGCCAACGCCGGGGGGCGCGCCCCTGGCTTGAGCTCTGCCACCGCGTAGCCTTTGGTTCGCATCTCAGAAACCATGTTGATGCCGAAGGCGTCAGGCGTGGCGTGCTGCAGATTGAACCTGGTCTTGGCGGGCGGGTACAACGCGGCCAGCTTCTTTACCACGTCATCAGCGATCGCCTTGTCGTCGCTCGCCACGGGAGCCTTCACAAAGCTGCCGTACTTAGCCGGCGCACGGATGGCCGCGCAGCCGGCCAGGCCGGCGACTAGCAGGATAACTAGAGCGGTCTTGAGCATGTCATTTCCCCTTCGTGATTGTCACGCGGTCCTGGCCGCGCCCGACGCCGGCAATCAGGATCGCCTTGTCGAACACGGCATCCACTATGTAGCGGTCGCCCTGCACGCGATAGCTCACCTGAACGGTTTCATCGTCGGTGAACAGGCTGCCCTCTTTGCGCACGACCAGGAGTGTCGGCGCCTCGGTGTGCGCCATCGCGGCGGGCATCTGGATTACGGTGCGCACGCCATCGTTGTAGACACGGACTGGCTTCCAGCGGACCTTGCCGTCAATTGAGTACTTGAAGTTCAAATCACTCAGAATTTCCTTCGTCTGCGGAATCGTCTGTTCAGCCTTTTCCCGAACCTCACGGCTGCGCATCGCATCCCACTTGGCCGCCGCGTCTTCTGGATACGTGAAGCCTACATACGGCATGTACTGTGAGCGATGCGATCGCAGCTTCATGTGGTAAGTGCGGCGATTGGTCGTGACGGTCAAGGTCGTATCCAGGGCCACATCGAGTGGCTTGATGATGAGGTGCTGCACCTCGCCGGCACCGACACCGCTGATGGCCGGTTCCACCGTAAACCTTGGATCGCCCATGTGCAGGTTGTTGACCTGCTCGCCTGGCTGCAGCTCCACATCGCACACTTGCAACACCGCGCAGACAATGTTGATCTGCTGAACCCCGTAGACAAAGCGCACCAGGCCATTAGGGCCGGCGACCGGCTTCATGCCCTTGGCATCGGCGCCGGCCGCTTGCCACTTCTGCGCGATGGCAATCGCGTTCCTTTCCTGCGCCGTCAGCTTAGGATTCTGCTTCGAGAAAAAAGCGTCGGCGGGATTGTCGGCTGCGGCGCGGTTTGCTGCCGCCCTGGCCGCCGCCCTGGCCGCCGCCCGACCAGCGGCAACGCGTTCGGCGCTCGGCTGGTTGAAAGCCAGTTTGTCGGCTGCAGCATTGTCAGCCGGCACCGCCACCATGACCGCTGCCGGTGCCGGATTATTGGCCGCCTGGCCGAGCAGGGGCAGCGTACCCAGGATCATTGCTACGAACTGTTTTTTCATGGAGTTGCCTCTTAAAATTTGCCTTGGGGTGACCACGAAAAATCGCGTACATGGACACCCAACGGGTTGTCCCGAATCTGCTGCTCCGTGGTGTCAGAAGTCGGCGCGATGGTGTAGACCGTCACCAGCGCTCGCCAGCGCTGAGGCTTACCCTTCATCGCACCTTGGCGGTCGCGGGTCGTTTCGATCCAATCGACTTGCCATGTTTCGCCAGCCTGATACAGCACCGTGTCAATTTCCACGCTTACGGTCTCGGTTTCGGCTCGCTTGAACGGATTGCTCGCCTCATTTCCGTTGAGATATTCGTTAGCCTTAACGGTCGCCGCATCGTTAGCAGACAACATCGAATACACATGGAAAACGCCTTTACGCTGCAGCGCGATATCTGGCGTGACCATACGAATATTTGAAACCCACGAAGCCACGGACGAATGGATGACGGCGTTGCGGGCGGCGGCATCGTCCGGGCCGGCGCGCTGCGCCGGGCCCACGGCCGCTGCCTGCCCCAGCCTGGTAACCTCGACCACGTACGGCACCCATTTGGACTGGCTACCGATATAGGTCATGCCGCCGACCGCTGCGAGTGCGATCAGGAGCGAGAGGACGCCCAAAAGCTGGAACATCTGCCGGCTGGCCAGGTTCGCCGCGCCGATATGATTCCAGGTTCTGCGCGCATTCAAGTAGGGATTTGGATTTTCCCCCTGGCGTCGTCCCCCTTCAATGACCTCATCGCCCCGGCGCTCATCGCTGCCGCTCGGCTTCTTGTAGATCAGCCCCTTAATTGTGTTTGCGAAATTCATGCTTTAGCTCCGTAGTCGTTGAGGTTGAGGCCCTTCATGGCGAGCCATTCATGCATCCAGTTATCGCCATGCACAGCTTCCAGCTCCTTGATCTTGGCAATGGATTTTTTGTCGGTCGAGCCGGCAAATGCTAGTGCCAGCGGCCCCACGGCAGCCTCGTAGAGTCTGCAGCCGGCCTCGGAGACAACGTAGTATTGACGCTTCGGGATCGCCGTCGCGACGATGTCGATTTGTTTGGTATTGAGTCCGGTCTGTTTGTACAGTGCCGTCGCGGCCTCGGCCCTGGCTTCCTTGTTGGGTAGGTAAATCCTGGTGGAGGTCGATTCGATAATCATGTTCATGATCCCGCTCTTGGCGGCTTCGGCAAGGCTCTGCGTCGCCAACACAACGGCGCAATTCTTTATCGCGAAGGACCGCAGCATTTCCTCGATCTTGTCCCTAAAGGCTGGGTGGGCCAACATCAACCAGGCTTCATCAATGAGGATCATCGCCGGCTGACCGATCAAGCTGACTTCGATCCGCCTGAAGATGTACAACAGCACCGGCAGCGTGTATTTCTCGCCGAGCTTCATCAACTTCTCCATCTCGAATGTCGTGAACTTCGACAGACTGAGGCCGTCTTCTTCCGCGTCGAGAATGTGGCCCATCAGACCATCGACCGTATATTGTTTTAACGCCTCTCGGATCGACTTGTCCTGGATCGTCAGCACAAAATCGCTCATGGTCTTGCCGCCGCTCTTCTTCATGTCGAAGACCGCTTCGCCGATCGCATTGCGTTGCTCCGGCGTGGTGATGACGCCATTGAGCCCGCAACAGATGTCGATCCAGCCCATGGCCCAGGCACGATCGCTCTTGGTTTCCAGGAACTGCAGCGGGCAGAACGCCAATTTGCTGTCGTCGGCAGCTATCTCGTAGTGATCACCGCTCACGCCTTTGGTGGTCGGGTACGCCGACATGCCCTTGTCGAACCAGTAGATCGACATGCCCGCGTAACGTCGGGCTTGCAGGGCGATCAGTGCCAGCTTGGTCGATTTGCCCATGCGGGTCGGCCCGAGCATCAGGGTATGGCCGAGGTCGAGCCAATGCAGG
The DNA here is from genome assembly GCF_049896185.1 of Massilia sp. TSP1-1-2. Taxonomy (NCBI): domain Bacteria; kingdom Pseudomonadati; phylum Pseudomonadota; class Betaproteobacteria; order Burkholderiales; family Oxalobacteraceae; genus Massilia; species Massilia sp. TSP1-1-2. Next base: position 8,359 of record NZ_JAFCTU010000058.1, on the reverse strand, counting down.
TTGAGCCGGAACGGCGTGGCGCCGTGCGTCACGCCGCTCATGAGCGGCGGCGAATTCGGCGGGTACATCGGACACGGTGCGTAATTGAGGCCGGTCCAGATCGTACTGGTAGGAAGCAGGTCGGCTAAGTTCATCGTATTGATTAGCGGCCGACGTACGTTCTCCACGCCATGGCCTGGCAGGCTGCCGAGGTAGGCGTCGAACGTATTGACGGTTTCAACGCGGGCGCTAAAGCCGATACGGTTGATGGCTTTTTCAAGCATGCCGGCCGACGCTTCCAGCTTGTCCCGATCTTCATCCATGAGGACGACAACACTGGTGTAGTAGCCCTGTGCGACCAGGCCGCTATTGGCCTCTGCGATGGCCGAGGCGGCGTCCGCCACCATCGACATGGCGTCCTCATCGATCACGCCTGAATTGGTATTGAACACCTGATCGAAGAAACCACGAATCTTCTGCTTCCACTTCTTCCGGAACTTGTCCAGGTGCGCGACGGCTTCATGGTGGTCCATGAAGATGAAACGCGACGACCAGCGGTACTCGCAAGGCTGTTCGCCCAGGGCAGTAAGGATGCCAGGCGTGGATTCCAGAGGAAAGCCGTCGATGGACACCACCTGGACGAATTTGCGACCGATCTTCGGCACGACGCCAGACCACACTTCCTGCGCCCCAATGAGTGAGTCGAGGTACATCGGGTTGTTGGGCAGTTGGATCGGATGGTTCAGGCCAGTGACGCAGAACTGCAGCCAGCGCAGGAAGTCGTCGTGCGTGACCGTCGAGCCGTCCTCCTGGACGACCTTCTGGCCCCGCAGGCGTGTCGTCTTGACGGCACCGGACATACGCGACTCGATGTTCGTGCAATCGCGCTTGAAAGCGTCGATCAACCCTCGAGTGCGCGTGCGGTGATTCCGCACTTCTGTTTCGTCATCGAACATCATTTCGATGAATTTTTTCTCGGCCAGCAGCGGTGGAAAGTACGTCACGGTCAGCACGAAGAAGCCTTCGTACATGGTACCCAGGCTTTCAAAGAGCCGACGCCGCTCTTCGTCAATAGCCTCCGAGAGCGGGTCGGGGAAACTGGACGCCGATGCCGGCGAATAGCTTGGCGCCGGCCGGCGCACCGCGTCCACGTGGATCATCCAGCCATTGCCCATCCCGGACAGCGCGTTGTTAAGCCGAAATGAGACCATTTCGCGCTGTTCGTCGGTGCTGCTGGCATTGTCCTCGCCCTGGTACAACCAGGAGGCCATGAACGAACCATTTTTGCCGACGATGATGCCGTCATCGACTAGTGCGGCGTAATTTAAAAGGTCGACAAAGCCTGCGTCCTTGGAGCGGTGCTTTTTTAGCTCCAATTGGCCGTTCGCGGCCTGGATGCGCTGGAACATCAGCAGCAGCATCACGGCCCCGAGGGCCGCAATGGCGATGGTTATGGAGGTAATCATTTGTATTGCTTCCCTTGACTGGTGGGATTGATGCGAAAGGGGGTACTGCGCGCCGAGTAATACGACTTGTACTTACGCTGTCGTATGTAGACGAGACGCATAAGCGGGTCGGACTTCGCCATTTTTCGGAACATATACAACGCGCCGAACCACAGTCCGAGGCCAATCACAGTCGCCCTCAACTCTTGTGCGCTGAATATCAGCGCAAATGCCATCAGCCCGGTAAACATCACCAGTTCACGATCCCCGCCCATGAACAAGTTGTGTCGATTGCCGGCCCGACGAATGGGAATCGCGCGGAGTGCCATGACTATGCAACCCGGCCGGTGACAGCCATTGCCATAACTTGCACTTGCGTGGCCGCCGCATCGCCCAGGGCCGCAATTTCGGCGCCGCGACCAAAGAGGGTGCTCATCATGTTTTGTGCGCCAACCAGCAAGGCCATCACAAGCACCAGGAACACCAAGGTGCGGAAGAAACCATTCAAATCGCCACCGAAGATAAGGACACCGCCGGCAATCACGATGCCGATGAGCGACAGCGAGAACGCTACTGGCCCTGTTACGGAATTACGTAAAACGACAAGCCAGGGTTCGTATGGCAGGCCTCCGCTCTCGCCGGTGGACGCCATGGCCTGCGGCAGCAGGAAGATGCAAGCAATGACAAGCGCGAAGGCGATGCAGAACATCGTGGAGCGATTGAGGGTGCCTGGTTGTGGATACAGAGTAGTGTGCATGTGAAAGCTCCTAGAGAGGTTTGGTGATGTATTTGCCGTCGGCGTAGCCGGAAATCTCAAGGACTTCCTGTACTACCCGATTGCCGTCAGGGGTGCGGGCGATATGAACAACAACATGAACCGCGTCGCCTATCAGCGGTTCAATCTTCCGCGGCGCCGCTTCGTTCCGACCGATAAGCGATGCCAAGCGATCAAGGCCTGAACTGGCCGTGTTGGAATGCAGCGTTGCCGCCCCCCCTTCGTGCCCGGTATTCCAAGCGTCGAGCAGGTCGAGCGCTTCCGCGCCGCGTACCTCGCCCACTAGAATCCTGTCCGGCCGCATGCTCAGAATGAGCTTGAGCAGAGCCGTCATCGACGTTTCAATCGTTGTGTGGTACTGGACGTAATTCTCGGCTGCACATTGAATTTCAGCCCTGTCCTCAATGATGCAAATGCGCTCAGTGGGATCGCAGAGGACCATTTCGTTGATGATCGCGTTGACCAGGGTTGTCTTGCCCGAGCCAGTGCCGCCAATGACTAGGATATTGCGATGTTTTTTGACGGCCGCCTTGATCGCGTCACAGTGGCGCTGCGACATGACACCTGACTCAACGTACTGCTCTAAGGTGTAGATGGCGATGGCCCTCTTACGAATCGCGAAGGTCGGACCCGTCACAATTGGTGGGAGTTGCCCGGCGAAACGTGAGCCATCGAGCGGCAACTCACCCTCAACCTTTGGGTCGGTCGCAGTGATGGTCTTGTTGAGACAGCTCGCCACTGTTTTGATGATGGCCGTGCCTTTTGCAGCGGGTAGATCGCCGATGCACTTCATTTTCTCGCCCAGGCGCTCCTGCCACATGCGGCCATCGGCGTTAAGCAAGATTTCGACCGTCCTTGGGTCGTGTAAGGCGGCCAATAGAATTGGCCCCATATCGCGTTCAAGCTTGCGCTTGGCCCGTTCGCTCCAAACGTCAGTGCCGTCGTCTGAGTCGTTCATGGTATTCCCTCCGTCAATATCGTCAATTCTACACGACGAAGGATATACCGAAACCCTGTTTCAAACAATCTTATTAAAAATTTATCGCTTTAATCGAATATTTGTTGTTGTACATCAAATGGTGCCAACGCTGGATTTCATAGGGGGATTTGCTTGCCACTAGTCCGCCCGGAAGGGGGCTGCAGACACGTTGCGTGTCTGCGATTGCGTGAAGTTATTTAGCTGCTAAAGTTTCCTGCCGTCGCCCTGGGTCTCCTATCGAACCCTTCTTTTCAGCAATCTTTTGCGGTTCTGCTCGTCCCATTGTCGTACGGAAAAAGCCTGAAATTCTGTAAGGATGGCTGTATATCGAACAAATCCCTCTGGAAGACTGTTGACTACCTGCCCTCCCGCCAGCTCGGCGAGCGTTGCCCGATCCAAATCGGTTATTTCCAACAGCTCTGGTAATGATGTTTGCAACGCCTCGGCGATCAACTCCATGACTTTAAGCGACGGGTTGGCCTTGCCATTGGTAAGGTCCGATAGGAATGACACTGATATGCCAGCCTTGTCCGCAAGCTCGCTTTTTGTCATGTTCCGCTCATCAAGCAGGCGCAAGATGTTGGTGAATAATATTTGGTTGTACACGGGAGGCCATTTAGTTTTTATAATCAGCCGGAATTTTAGCCGCTAAAGTCCGGTCAAGGTAATTGTCTAGCTGGATTAGATGCACGCAGTCAACACATCGACCGTGCGACCGTTCTCTAGCTTCAATTTCTTGACAATATTACCCGTGATACGGCCAATCGGGATACCCCTGTCCGCAGAGTAAAAGGGGGGTGCATCATTGTTAAACGTCAAACGACGTGACGTTTCGAGCCGTGTAGGTGGAAGCTCGGGGAATTTGGGGTTTGAGGTGCAGTGGAACGGAAAACCGAGTTAAGCCTTTGGCACCTGGTTATCAAGCCGGTGCGCGACACTTCCGTCCAGCCGTTGGGCGAGCTAGATGATGTCGTGGATTCCGAACGGGCGCAGCGCAGGCCGGCGCCTCACAGCCGCGTCGGCGGCATCGCAGGCGCCATTCCGTCTCAGCGCTGACAGACGACTCAAAGCCATCCCTTCGGCTCGGGAGCGTACGATACCAGGGCAAGGCCGTCTTCGACGACGCCAGCAGCGTAGGTGCATCGTAGGCTCCAAGTGAGCGATTACGATACGCGGGCGGCGGGACGGCGCGATTGAGCGCCGCCAATGGTGTTGAGGTGCGCAGAGGTAGTTAGCGTTGAAGCAGGGCTGAGAGATGAGCTTCAAGTGTTGGAAAGCCCTGAGCATACGAACATGAAGGAGCGCACCCGGCTAACCCCTGCCGGTACGCCCGGTGCTGCGCACCCTCGAAACGCTTAGCTATACCATAAGCTTGTTTTTAGACTAAATGTAGTTTAAATATTTGTTTTAATACTATATTTAGTATTTTGCCCAACGAGAAGATGCGTAGGTTAGCCTGGTCGCTGAACATGGTTATTGCTGATTTGCAGAGGGGAAGGGAAAACGGGGAAAAATAAATTGTTGAGGAAAAACAACACTAGGCCAAAAAATCAACAGTATTCCTTGATATTTTCGACATTTAGTGTTTGGAAATGTTTTCTCTGTTACAATTGTAATTGGATAGGTAGGTGGTCCGCTCAGGCGGACGTGTTGAGTCGCGTCAACAAACCGTCTGCCTGGGGAAGTCACCTAAATGACTAACTCTTGAAAGGATATACATTGTATACCGACCTCATCCAAGCGGCTTTGGTAGCGTTCGCGTCAGCAGTAATGACCGCACACTACCTTCAAGAAGCCGTGAAGCACCTGTTGCACCTGATGTAACCGCAAGACCCATATGTAAGTAATAGGTAGTGCTTGAGCAGATACGGGAATATCTGCTTATTCCCCCGCTAGGCTAATCAGCTAGCGGGTTTTTTTGTCTAAGGGATAGTGTTTGTAAGGCATACCGGCATGCGGCGAGACCTTACTTTACTTCTATAGTCTCCTCAGACGAATAGCAGTATGACTCTTAAATAGCAGCGCAACAAGCATGAAAATCGTCTCAAAAAGCAACTTTGGCCCTACTTCAACTGGGAACACTACGAGTACAATAGGGAGAACAGGATTACACTGAGAACAAGGAGCACGTAAACGCTGTCAACTTGTTGATTATAAAGACTGTGTAGTCATCATATGGTGACGTTGAAGTTGTGGAAATGTAAGAGATAGGGTACACTTCCTATGTAATTTCTGAGTTCTTACGCTACTTACTTCTGTTCTACCTATTTTTCTAAGTGAATAATGGTCGCTCTCATCAACAAAAAAGTTCGTTCTGCAGACGGCAAGCGGCGCCAGCTACGTGACACCTATTGGCCTGATATCTCCAATCACACGCTCTGGTTGCGCAAGGTTAGAGTTGGCTTTACCACGATACCCAGGACGATGAGTATTATTGGGCGGATCATGGACCAGCTATCGGGTAAGGGGCTTCCCCTTTTTGGCACCTACTTAGCCTTGTGGTGCCGCGTTTATGATGAAGCTTTTGTCGAGATCCGAAATGACAGAGAGCTAGCGTTCGAGTCAGGATTCAGCGGTACCCGCGGGGAGGTCACTTGGCGCACGAGGATGCGACGGCTTGAATCGCTTGGATTTATCGAAATCCGATCCGGCCTGGCCAGTGACGTGCAATACGTCCTAATTCTGAATCCCATCCAAGTGATCGCCGGCATCTACGAGCGGGATAAGTTGGCCAAGGACATGGCGTACATGGCTTTGATGACGCGGTTGATTGAGGTAGGGGCTAACGACTTGGACGAGGAAGACAGCGCTTTCCAAATCCTGGAAACTGAAGTAATTAAGGCCAACGGTTAACCCCCTCTTTGCAATTGATTGCAAAGACCGGGCATTGGCACCTCCCACCCGTACGTATACGCTAAAACTAGTCTCTAAAGATGACAGAGAAAACTACAAGCAGCACTCGCCCTCGACGTAAGCCGCCAGTTGCGAAGGCGGTCGGCGTCTCGGAGGGAGATCAAGTCCCTCAGATGTCGCTTGAACTGTGGCCGGACGCCGTACGAGGGGTGCCAAATGCCGCGCTGCGTGGCGCCCTTTTTTCGATCAGTCAAATTCGGGCTACTGCCAAAAAACGCACGCTTGTTGCTGCAGTCGACGGAATAGAAGTTCGAGTCCAGGGCGAACGGTTTAACCAAAGCGACTTGGACGTATGGGAGATGCTGCTCCACTTCGCGCGCGAGCGCCCCCTGGGCAACAGGGTTGAATTTGCGTCGAACGCGCTTCTTAAAGCTCTCGGCCGCAGCACGGGTGGGACACAGCATGAACAGCTACGAGAAGAAATTACCAGGCTGCGAAGTGGTACCGTAGAGATCACCTGGACGACCAATGGGAAGGCCTTCGGTGGCGGCCTAGTCAGCGAGTACTTCTACGACGACGTAACTCAAAGCTACGTCGTGATCTTTAGTGAAAAAATGCTCAGCCTGTATGAAGGCGGCTACTCGCACATCGACTGGGAGCAACGCAAGCTGTTAGGCAATAACAACCTGGCCAAGTGGTTGCACGGCTTCTACTCTTCGCATGCGGATCCCTTTGCCTACAAAGTCGAAACGATACGTAAGCTTTGCGGTAGCAAGCACGACCAACGTTTGGGCGATTTTCGTAAGCTACTACGTGTGGCGCTGGAAAAGCTTGTAGGGCTCGGTGCAATCTTGAGTTGGAACATCGATTCGAAATCCGATCTTGTCACTGTCGTCAAAACGCCTTCCGCTAGCCAACAAAGACACCTTCAGCGGAAACGCTTGAAGAGCGAAGATCCGGCATTTGACTCCCCTGATGATAACTAGCGCCGCTTGCTACGGCATTTGGCTCCCGCCACCACGATCCGCGTGCGGCATCCCACTCCCGGTATATGACGAGAGTAGCCAGCTGCTGCGGCATCTGACTCCCGCCACCATGATCGGCCTGCGGCATCCCACTCCCGATACAGCCTCCCTAACCCCATAACTACGGCATTTGACTCCCGCGTTGCCCCTTTGGTAGCTCGCTACCCACCGTCGTACACCCCCTAATGAAGGGTTTGGTGGGGACAAAGGCACTGAATAAGCCCTCCCGCGGTATAGCTCACGGCATCCCACTCCCGGATATCGTACGGCATCCCACTCCCGCGCTTGCGGCATCTGGCTCCCTCTTGTGCGGCAATTGACTCCCGACAGCACGGCATCCCACTCCCCCAAAAGTTCACTTTTCCATAGGTAACTTTCAGAGTGCTAATACTTCTTTAATAAATCTTTTAATAGCGCACGTTCCGTAAGCTTCGTTTAATCAACCACCCCGCCCGCCAACGGGCACCCCTGAGGGGAATCTAAGACTGCGCTTCGCGCAAAAGGAAGACTGGAACACCATAAATGAGGGCTGCGCCCTCGTAACCCCTACTCAACAACAACTAGACGCGACGTAGGCGTTACGATTTTGATTTTTCGATTTTTAATAGGGATTTAAAAAAAACTAGCCGGATCGACCCCGCTTGCGGGGCTAGATTCGCGAAGCGAATTCGACCGGAGGCAAGCGATAGCGCGCCAGGCGTTGATTTGCACACCGGGAGTCAAATGCCATACCTCGCTGTCCCCGACCGGCTTGCTGGAGGCAAGCCGGGTGAACAGTCGGGTGCCCCTAACGGGGCATCCTCGCTCCCTCGCCTTCGGCATCGGTCCTCGGACTCAAATCGCCCTCCTAAGCGATACGTACACTTGTACATCGAGCTTCCAAAAAGACAGTCTATCGATTAGTTCCTGCAGCTTTTAATGGCGAATATTCCAGTCGAATAATTTATAAGTGGTTGATTTTAAAGAATATCGTAGTTTCGTTATTGTGTAGCAACTGCTAAATCTGCAATAGCCGGACGATGATTGTCACTGTAGGGATGTACTTCAAGAATCGGTAGCTGCCGCTTAGTCTCCGATTTTTCCGTTTTTCTTATTTGCCTCATGTAGCGCCGCATTCGAGCGATTTTTGCCATGTCTAAGGGTATCTTTTAAAAGCGACCCTCTCCTGGTGTCAATTTCCGGCATTAAGGCGCCACCCATTTCCGGCGTAATGGCGCCACTTTGACCACCGATTTCAGGGGCTCAAACTGGGTTGCAAGAATGCTCGATTTTGAGCGTTTTGGCAACATCGTTTTTTGACGTA
>NZ_JAFCTU010000057.1:0-22030 GCF_049896185.1 Massilia sp. TSP1-1-2 | reverse complement strand
TGCCCCATGATGCGTTATCTAAGATTTGTTTACAACAACTTTCTACACTGTGCGCTCAGGCTGAATAGTCACGAAATCCGAATCGTTCGCTATATAGCAATCTTTCGCGCCAGGAAAAATTAGACTGGAATGATAATCGCCGGTGTCGTCCGGTCCGGCGCGCAGCGCTTTAAATTTGTTGGGAACGTCATTGGTGACGCGCGCGAGCAAAGCACAAAAATCATCGGCGCGTGCTTGGCCAACGGGCAGGATCGATAGCGACAGGAGTAGCGTGACGGTGGTGCGATACATGATGGTCCCCTGGTGTGAACCAAAAAATCTATGCCTCGAGCCGAACGTGACGCATGTAACGCAGGCCTTCGTTGAGCGCATCGCCAACTTTCGCTGCGCCCCGCGAAGCGAGCGCAAACCCGGCTTGCGAGGCGGCAATACGCTCACTGGGCGTGCCGTGGTGGCTTGGTTTGTTGAACGCATAGTCGCCGATGCGCCTGAAGGTGTCGCCGGCGGACCACAACGAAATTGTCGGATCGCGCCGCTTCATCACGCCAAGGTACCAGCCGGCCACGTAGTCGGCGTGCAACTCGGAGCGGCGCACTGTCGGTTCGCCCTGCTCCAGCTGCGGCCCCAGGGCGTGCTTGAACTGCAGTATGTGGGCGAATTCATGCGCCGCGATGGCGATAACGGCAATACCGTTGTCTTGATAGCGGCTGAGCAGGTCATCGAACAGTTCGCGCCCGAACAGCACGCTGCCCCAGGTACCGGAGGTACGCGTGTCCGGCGTAGCGCAAGCGTTCATGCCGTCACTGTCGCGGTAAAACGAAAAGGAAGGCGCCACTTCAAAACGGGCCGAGGCGCGGGCCAGTGCTCGGCCCAGAAGTTTGTCGAGCTGCGAATCGCCCGATGATTCCAACAACGTCTGGTCCTGTGCAATGTCGCTGATGGGGCCCGGGTTCAAGCCGTGATGGGAATTGACGCGACCGATTAAAAAGCAACCGTGCGACACGCTGTCCGCTGCGACCGGTCCGCTGCGCACGGCAAGCGCACAGGCGGCGCATTTTACAAATTGCCTGCGTTCCATGGCAGCTCCTCTCAATGTGTTCGGATGGACACACCGTTGGCATAACCGGGCGGATAGGGCATATTGCAATAGCATGGCGTGCCGATCGCACCACTTTGATTGATGATGCACCAGAAAGTGGGGGTCTGGCATACGTTGGTCAAATGCTGCTGCGGCTGCGGCTGCGGCTGCGGCTGTGGCTGTGGCAGTGGCTGTGGTTGTGTTTGCGGTTGCGGCTGTGGAGCGGGTTCGTTCTGCCCACCAGGGCAATTTCCCTCGCCGAAATAGCAGCCGTCGCCGCCAGTGGCCTTGTTACCCTTGATGTAAGTCCCACTACTGCGAATCGATGGCTTGGCCGCCGCCGCGCCCGCACTGCCATGCGTCCCCGGCCATTGGCACATGCCGGTTTGCGGCAACAGGGACACCACCAGTAACAACGCAAGCTTGTTCATGACCGCCTCATGCTGAGAAACAACGTTGGATCCCCACTTACTCTTTGAAATCGACGCCATAGACGGGGGCGATGTCGGCGTCGAGCAATTCCTTGATTCGGTCGGTCGAGATAGCGCCACCCCTGCTGGCGTTGCGCACAAAACGGGTTTTCAGCGCGGCAATCGAGGCGTCGACGGTCCAGCGTTCGGGCGACCATAGGCGCCCGGCATTGGCGAACGACGCGCGAATATGGCCCGAGCCGTTCAAACGGGAAAACGCCAGCACATCGCCTCCCAGCATCCTATCGAAGGGGACAATCTCGCCGATGCCGAAGCGGCTCAAGGCGTCGCCGGGTCCGCGCGATTGCACGCCCTTGAACTGATAGAGGTGCGGACGGATGTTTAGGTACTTGCTCTGCTTCCAATGGCTGATCGGGAACTTGACGAAGACCCTAGGCACCTCTTTGCCCACTTCGTTCAGTGTTCGGATCAGGACCTCGGCGACGGCGGCAACGCACATGGTCTTGCCACCATTAGTTGCAGGGATGCAGCAGGCGTCGCCATAGTGGAGGTCTTCCGTGAACGAGGAGTTGATATCGTAGTTCCGACCGCCAAGTTCGCGCTCCATCTGTTCTGTGGTGCGCAAGATGACGCTGTTCAGATCATTGGCCGCGTGCGCCGCGCCACTGAGCAGCAGGACCGCGGCGATCGATGTCAGCTGCATCGGCCTGGCCATTTTGGTACGGACCAAGCACCGACAGATTTCTGCATAAGAAAATAGATTTGCGCTCATTATGGCTCGCGAGGTGGGTGAGGTTTTCTCGGATAGCGTCAAACAATCTTCCCACTTCGCTTGTTTTTTCATAGCACTTGTTTTTGATGCGATGCAAACGTCGTGCTGGCGAGACGGATAGCGCCTCTTTGACGCCGCCGCAGCACGCAGCCGGCAAACCGCATCAAAACAGGATTACTGGCCGTGCCAACATGGCTTGTCACGCTTCAAGCGCGGCAGTATTGCCGCCGGGGCGATGGTGGCACCGATAGCGCCGCTCTTCCAGCGCCCTCTTGAAATTCCCCCCAGCATCGGCCCGCTTGCTGCTATACTCCGGCCTCGAAAAAATGGCCCTGCAGCACGGGCTGTGCAATCGTGACCTTGTTGAACCGAGCCCGACTCTCGCAGCCGGGCTTTTGCTTTTCCGGCGCTGCAGATGAGAGATAAAAAAGACTACGCAACATTCGACCTGCCCGGTTTTGGCCCTGCCAGCGCACTGGGCCATCCTGTGGCCGAAGCGCGCCGCACGACCGTGCCGCGGCAACGCAAGATCGCCGCCAAGCAGTACCAGATGGAACTGCTCGACGCCACCGACGCCAGCGGCCTGCCCGTGTGGCGGCGCGATGACAATACCGACCTGACCGGCCTGCCCAACTGGGCCGCAGCCTGACGACCCTGTTAGACTTGGGCCGTCCCCCTTTAATTGACGGCCGTATCACATGAATCCAATTCCCTTTACCACCCTGCCCTTGTCCGCCACCTTCCTGGCCAACCTCGACACGCTGGGTTACCACCAGATGACGAACATCCAGGACAAGAGCCTGCCGCACGTGCTCGAGGGGCGCGATCTGATCGCGCAGGCCAAGACCGGCAGCGGCAAGACGGCCGCCTTCGGCATCGGCATCTTGCACAAGCTCAATCCGGCCTGGTTCGCCGTGCAGGGCCTGGTCCTGTGCCCCACGCGCGAACTGGCCGACCAGGTCGCCGGCGAACTGCGGCGCCTGGCGCGCGGCGAAGGCAACATCAAGGTCCTGACCCTCACCGGCGGCACCGCCATGCGCCCGCAAGTCGCGTCGCTCGAACACGGCGCCCACATCGTGGTCGGCACGCCCGGGCGCATTCGCGACCACCTGGGGCGCGGCACCATCAACCTGGCCAACGTCCAGACCTTGGTGCTGGACGAAGCGGACCGCATGACCGACATGGGTTTTTACGACGAGATCGCCGGCATCGTCAGCGCCTGCCCCAAGCGGCGCCAGACGCTGCTGTTTTCGGCCACCTACCCGGACGACATCCGGCGCGCCACCGAGCTGTTTTTGAACAACCCGGTCGAAGTCATCGTCGAAGCACAGCACGCGGGCGACCAGATCGAGCAGCGCTTTTACGAAGTGGGCTTCGACGAGCGCGACGCGGCCGTGGGCAAGCTGCTCAAGCATTTCAAGCCGGTCTCCGCGCTCGCCTTTTGCAACACCAAGGTCCATTGCCGCGAACTGGCCGACGAATTGCGCCAGCAAGGCTTTTCGGCGCTGGCCCTGTACGGCGAACTCGAACAGCGCGAGCGCGACGAAATCCTGGTACTGTTTTCAAACCGCAGCTGCTCGGTGCTGGTGGCAACCGACGTGGCCGCGCGCGGCCTGGACATTGCCAACCTCGGTGCGGTGATCAATGTGGACGTGTCCAAGGATACCGAAGTGCACGTCCACCGCGTGGGGCGCACCGGCCGCGCCGGCGAATCGGGCCTGGCCCTGTCGCTGTGCGCGCCCAACGAAAAAAAATGGGTCAAGCTGATCGAAGAGTACCAGCATGCGCCCGTCAGCTGGTTCAAGCTCGACGAACTGACCGACGAGACCGACGAAGCGGCGTTGGCGCCCATGGTCACGCTGTGCATTTCCGGCGGCAAAAAGGACAAGCTGCGCCCCGGCGACCTGCTGGGCGCGCTGACCGGCGACGCGGGCTTGACCAAAGAACAGGTCGGCAAGATCAATGTCACTGAATTCCAGACCTATGTGGCGCTCGAGCGTGGTGTGGCCAAGGATGCGTTCAAACGCTTGAACGCCGGCAATCCGCTGGGCCGGGATTTTGGCAACATCAAGGGGCGCAGCTTCAAAATGCGCTTTATCGACGTGTAAATGGCTTGGTGCGGCGCGTCATTTGGTAAAAACACAACGGTCGGCGAGGGCCGAAGTGTAAGAAAACAACGTTGCCTTGCTTACATCGCCTATACTGGTAAACGTTGCCAGTACTGCTAGGGGCGTGCTCAAGGTGTGGCGCCCATGGCATGTCGTTTGCACAAGAGAGAGATTTAGCTGCATACGAAGAGTGACCTGCTCTCTCAAATCTGGCATTATTGCTGCGAATAAACATCAAATTCTCAGGATCCCATGCTAATGAACAATGAAGTCGTAAGCGATGAACGCGAAGCATTGAAACAGGCTTTTATCCGTGGCGCCGGCATTTCCGCCGATGCGTTCGGAACCCTGACGCCGGAACTGATGGAATTGATGGGCAAGCTGATGAACGGCTGCCTGCAGGGCACGATCGACTTGCTGGCCTTGCGCTCGCTGGTCAAGCAGGAAGTCAAAGCAGACGTGACGGTGGTCGTCATGCGCAACAACAACCCCCTCAAATTTTTCCCCGACAGCGAAACCGTGCTGACCCAGATGCTGCGCAAGAAAATGCCCGGCTTCATGGAGCCGCTCGAAGCGATCGACGACGCCTACCGCGACCTGCGCGGCCACCAGAAAGGCGTCGTGGCTGGCACCCGTGCCAGCATGGACAAGGTGATCCACCGCCTGCGCCCCGAGCGCATCGAATCGGCCCTGAAGGCCAACCTGCTGCATGCGGCCATTCCGTTCCAGCGCAAGGCGGCCCTGTGGGAGCTCTACAAGCAGCAGCACCATGGCGTGGCGGGCGAATCGAAGGACCAGTTCAAGACCCTGTTCGGCGCCGACTTCCTCGACGCTTACGAAAAAGAAGTTGACCGCATCGCGAGCGGCGCCGATGACTGAGTTCAGCACGCCGATCTCCCTGACCTGGACGCGCATCAACGACATCGGCAAGCGCAGCGCCAACCAGGACACCGTCGGCGAGGCGTTCAACGATCCGCTGGCCTGCTTCGTCGTGGCCGACGGCGCCGGCGGCCACGAGGGCGGCGAAGTCGCTTCGCGCGTCGTGGTCGACGCGATCATCACCTGTTTTAACGAAGCGCCCGGCTTTGGCCCGGAAGCGCTGCTCGGCTACGCCGCCTGCGCCAGCGCCGACGTGGCCGCGCGCAAGCTCGTCGAGCCGCACTACGCTGACATGAGCACCACGGTCGCCGCGCTGCTGGTCGACTGCAACCGCGCCCAGGTCATGTGGGCGCACCTGGGCGACACCCGGATCTACCTGTTTCGCGAAGCGCGCCTGCACGCCATGAGCAAGGACCACAGCCTGACCCAGCAACTGATCGACGCCGGCTATGCGCGCGCCGAACAGCTGCGCATCCACCCGCAGCGCAATATCCTGTTCGCCGCCATCGGCGCCGAGGGCGACACCCGGATCGAACTGTCGGCCGGCGCCATGGCGCTGCATCCCGGCGACGCGCTGCTGCTGTGCAGCGACGGCTTGTGGGAATGGGTCATGGAAGCGGACATGGAGCGCACGCTGGCCCAGTCCGAGAGCAGCGAACAGTGGCTGGCCGCGATGCGCAGGCTGGCCGACGACAACATCCTCAACACCGGCAAGGTGCGCGACAACTACTCCGCCTACGCCATTCTCGTGCACAAGGCTGTCCTATGAGCGCACACATCATGCACGGATCGGAAAACTGCCTGCCTATCGGCACCCGCCTGGCCGACTTTGAAATCACCGGCGTGCTCGGCGAAGGCGGCTTTGGCATCGTCTACATCGCGTTCGACCATTCCTTGCAGCGCACGGTGGCGATCAAGGAATACATGCCTGGCGTGCTGGCCACGCGCGGCGATGACCACAGCATCCGCGTGCGCGCCGAGCGCCACCAGGAAACCTTCATCGTCGGCCAGAAAAGCTTCATCAACGAGGCGCGCTTCCTGGCCCAGTTCGACCATCCGTCGCTGGTCAAGGTGTACCGCTTCTGGGAACAGAACCAGACCGCCTACACGGCCATGCAGTACTACGATGGCCGCACCATCAAGGACATTGTCAACGGCTCGCCGGAACTGGTCAACGAGGCTTGGTGCCTGAAAATTCTCAAGCAGATCCTTGAAGCGCTCGAGATGCTCTACACGATGCGCATCCTGCACCGCGACGTCTCGCCCGACAACATCATCGTGCAGGAAAACGGCGACGCCGTGCTGCTCGACTTCGGCTCGGCGCGCCAGATCATCGGCGACCGCACGCGCGGCCTGACCGTGATTCTGAAACCGGGCTATGCGCCGGTGGAACAGTATGCCGGCGACGCTTCGCTCGACCAGGGCGCCTACACCGACATCTACGCGCTGTCGGCGGTGATCTATTTTGCGATCATGAAGGAAGCGCCGGCGACCTCGATCGCGCGCATGGTCAAGGACCCGATCGTGCCGCTGGCCCAGCGCGGCGTGGAAGGCTACAGCACCGCATTTCTGGCCGCGCTCGACAAGGGCCTGGCCGTGATGGCGCACGAGCGCCCGCAAACCATCGACGCCTTTCGCGAACTGCTGGGCATCGAGTCTTCCGGCGTGCCGCGCGCGCGCTCGACCGGCAACACGCAGCGCTTCGCCACGCTCGACCGGCTGCCGCAACAGGGCGGCGACGACGATGTAACGATCATCGCCGCGCCCAAGACGGCGCCGCTGCCGTCGTCGGCGCCGCCGGCCGCCGCCGCCATGGCTGCCGCTGCCGCTGCCGCTGCGCCCAAAGCGCCGGCCGCCGCCAAAGCGCCCAAAGTTGCCAAGGTGCCCAAGCCAAGCGTCATTCACAAGCCGGCGCCGCGCTGGATGTCGCGCGTGGCGCTTGGCGTGTCGCTGCTGGTGATCGCCGGCTTCGGCGCGCGCTGGCTGCTCTCGTCGCCGTCGGACATCCTCATGCCGGCCGCCCAGGGCGACGCGCCGGCTAGCGCGCTGCCGGATGCGTCATCGGCACCAGCAGCGGCACCAGCAGCGGCACCGGCATCGGCACCGGCGCCGGCAGCGGCAGTACCGCCACCGGCGGCGGCGGCCGAACCGGCAGTGGACGACATTTTGTCGCCGACCGCATCGGCCACGGCTGCCGCGCCGGCGCCTGCTCCTGCACTGTCCCCTGCGCCCCTCGCCCCGACTGCTGCAGCGACTGCTGCAGCGCCCAAGGATGCGCCAGGACCGGTCTCGGTCGACGCGATCCTGGCCCCCGCACCCGCGCCCGCGCCCGCGCCCGACATCAAACCCGAAGTGCCCGACACGGCAAGCTACCGCCTGGCGATCAAGCCATGGGGCACCGTGTATGTGGATGGCAAAGAAAAGGGCGTCAGCCCGCCGCTCAAAAAGCTGGTTTTGCCATCGGGCAAGCACAAAATTCGCATCGCCAATCCTGGCTTTCCCGACTATTCGATGGACGTGAACCTTGCCAAAGGTAAATCAGCAACGATCGATTACGATTTCGCTGCGCGTTCCAAGTAAAACCATGAAGACTGTGACCATGAACACCATTTCCCGCACTTTGCTCAGCGCCCTTGCCGGCACGCTTATTTTGTCCGGCTGTCAGACCGTGGAGCCGGTCGTCGCCCCCAAGCCGGCACCGGTACCGCAAAAGGCGCCGTCGGCGCCGGCCCGTCCCGCACCCGGCACGCCGGGCAATCCGATCCCGCCGGGCTCTGGCCAGGCCGGCGCCGAGCAAAACGCACTGCGCGAAGGCATCGACCTGTACAACAAGGGTTCTTACAACGAGGCCATCAAGCGCCTGGCGGCGCCTGAAATTGCCAACGGCGCCAAGGCGGACCGGGTCCAGGCGCTCAAATACTCCGCCTTCAGCTACTGCGTGACGTCGCGCCAGACGCTGTGCCGCCAGCAGTTCGAAAAAGCGTTCAAACTCGATCCCTCGTTCAACTTGCAGCCTGGCGAACACGGGCATCCGCTGTGGACGCCCCAGTTCGAAAAAGCCAAGAAGGCCAAGTAAGCGCCTTCACCTGAACAGCTAAGCCTTCACGCTCGCGGAAGGCGCAAAACGCGGCGCCTTGCGGTGCAGCGTGGCCTGCTCGTACGCATACGCCATGCCGATCAGCGCCGCTTCGCTAAACGCCCCGCCCACGAACGACAGACCGACCGGCAAACCGTAGACATAGCCGGCCGGTACCGTCACGTGCGGGTAGCCCGCCACCGCCGCCGGCGTCGAAAAACTGCCGCCGTAATGGTCGCCATTGACAAAATCGGTGAGCCAGGCGGTGCCGCCGGTGGGCGCGACCAACGCGTCCAGCTGATGCTCACGCATGACCTGGTCGATCCCTTCGGCCTGCGCGTAACGCCGGTTGTTGGCCAGCGCATCCAGGTACTGCTTGCTCTTCAAGTTGCCCTTGGCCTGCGCCGCGACCAGGTGTTCCTGCGCGAAGTGCGCCATTTCGCGCCCGGCGTGCTGCTGGTTGAAGGCGATGACGTCGGCCATGTTCTTGATCGCCGCGTGCGGCGCATACTCACTTAAATAGTCTGCCAGGCCAGGGGCGAATTCATACAGCAGCACCTCGGTTTCGGTCTCGCCGTACTTGCTGGTGTTGGGCACCTTGACGTCGACCAGAATCGCGCCTTGCGCCTTGAGCACGGCCAGCGCTTTCTCGATGGCCGCGTCGAGCTTGTCGTAGCTGCCGAAAAAATCGCGCGCCACGCCCAGCCGCTTGCCTTTGAGGCCGCCCGCCACCAGGGCCTTGGCGTAACCGCCCTTGCCTGCCGCCTGGCGCGTGATCGGGTCGCGTTCGTCCACGCCCACCAGCGCGTCGAGCATCAGGGCGGCGTCGCTGACGCTGCGCGTCATGGGGCCGGCCGTATCTTGCGAGGCGGCGATCGGGATGATGCCGCTGCGGCTGACCAGCCCCAGCGTGGGCTTGATGCCGACCAGGCCGCAGGTGGACGCCGGCGAGACGATCGAGCCATCGGTCTCGGTGCCCACGGCCAGCGTGGCCAGGCTGGCGGCGATGGCCGCGCCCGAGCCGGAGCTTGACCCGCTGCAATTGCGGTCCAGCGCGTAAGGGTTTTTGGTCAGGCCGCCGCGCCCGCTCCATCCGCTGGTGGAATGGGTCGAGCGCATGTTGGCCCATTCCGACAGGTTGGTCTTGCCCAGGATCACGGCGCCGGCGGCGCGCAGCTGGGCGGCCACGTGGGCGTCGCGCACCGCGCGCACCCCGTCCAGGGCCAGGGAGCCGGCCGTGGTGCTCATCTTGTCGGCGGTGGCGATGTTGTCCTTCAGTAGCACGGGAATGCCGTGCAGGGGCCCGCGCAGCTTGCCGGCGGCGCGCTCCCGGTCCATGGCGGCGGCAATGGCCAGCGCGTCGGGATTGAGTTCAATGATGGCGTTGATGCGCGGGCCAGCCTTGTCGACGGCGGCAATGCGCGCCAGGTATTGCCTGACCAGCGACTGCGACGTCAGCTTGCCCGCCGTCATGCCGGCCTGCTGCGCCATCACGCCCGCCTCCAGGATGTCCCCCGCCACGCCAGGCGCTGCAAGCGCCTCGTTTGCCAGCACCGCTGCGGCCGCGCCAGCCACACCCAATCCCACGAAATTCCTGCGATCCATAATTTCCTCAATGAATGAAAACAGGCATTGAGCATAGCAGCGCTTGACGCGCCGGAACGCAGCGGGACGAAAAAAAAGCGCGCGAGCAATGCCGGCGCGCTTTCGTGTCAATACGCGGCTTAGTTTCGAACGACGCGCTTGTATTCGTTGGTGCGGGTGTCGATTTCGATGACGTCGTCGGTGCTGACGAACAATGGCACCTGAACGGTATGCGAGTACGACTCGATCGCGTTTTCGATCTTGGCTTCTTTCAGGACGTTGCCCGACGTATTGCCCTTGACCGCTGGCTCCGAGTAGGCAACCTTGCGCGCGATGGTGGTTGGCAGTTCGACCGAGATCGCCTTGTCGTTATAGAACACGGCTTCGCATTCCATGCCGTCCTTCAGGTAGTTCAGCGCTTCGCCCAGGTTCTCTTCTTCGATTTCGTACTGGTTGTAGTCGGCGTCCATGAACACGAACAACGGATCGGCGAAATACGAATAGGTCACCGGCTTCTTGTCGAGCACCACCACGTCGAACTTGTCGTCGCCGCGGAAGACGTTTTCCATCGGGCTGTTCGTCAGAAGATTTTTCAGCTTCCATTTGTAGGTGAAGCCCGTGCGGCTCGAACCGTTGACATCGGAACGCAGGACGATCCAAGGCTTGCTGTCAACCATGATGATGTTGCCAACACGAATTTCTTTTGCAGGTTTCATAAAATGTGTACGTAAAAAGTGGGTTGCGTAAAAATCATCTGTCGCCTGCTGGCCAATAAGGACGGTAAGCTCACGTTTGATCGAATAAAAATACATGGCCCCCCGCGTGCGCGAGGGCGATGTCCGGGCGCTCGCTTGCGCGATCACGAATGCCATCGATTAACCGGGCATTATACCCGAATTTTGGCGTGCATCAGCTTGTACTGCGGCAGCAAAGGCAAGCAAGTTGGCCGTCAAGTCGCCGTGGGTCCGCATGCGCTCTTCCCAGCGCTCGCAATGGCGGGCCATCGGCAGCCTGGCCGCATCAAAGCGCGCCCACAGCTCGGGCCAGGCGGCGCTGGCCGATGACGCTGCGTCGGCGTCGTGCGCGCCATTCCAGCGCAGCGACAGCGCCTGCAGCGGCGCCTGGTCGCAGGCATAGCGTTCCAGAAAAGCGCGCAGTTTAACGTGGTGCAAAGCCTCGTCTTGCTCGTAAATGTGCCAGATGAACGGGCGAGCCGCCCACTGGGCGCGAACAAAGGAATCCTCGCCGCGCACAAAATTGATGTCGCAGGCCCACAGCAGCTTGTCGTAGTCGCGCTGCGGCAAAAATGGCACCACGCGCAGCGTCAGGGCCCCGCGCCGCACCACCGCGCCGACGCTACCCGGCGCGCCCAGAAAGGTCTCGACGGCTTGCACGGCTACGCCTTCGGGCACCAGGCACGTCAATGGCGCGGCGCCATGCTCCCACGCGTTGAAGAGCGCCGCGACCGGCGCACTCGGATAGCAAAACAGCGAGACCTTGCACGCGGCGCGCTCGGACGCCGCGACGCCCAGCTGCGCGAGAAAGGCGTCAATGGCGGCCGGATCGGACTGGAACAGGCGCCGCTGCTGGCCGAGCGCCGCTTCGCGCAGCAGGCCGCCGGTGCGCTCGGTAAAGCCCGGGAAGAAAAAATGCTTGGTCAGCGGCAGGCGCGGATGCATCGAGGGCAAGCGGTGGCAGCCTTCGACCCATTCCTCGGCGCTCAAGCCTTCCAGGTTCAGCCATACCGGGCGCGGCGTGCACGCGGCCATCGCCTGTATATAAGTGGCGGGAAGGTCGACGCCGAAGAACTCGACCACGATATCGGCCACGTCCGCCGGCGTGAATGCTTCATCGTCGGCGCGCCAGTGGCGCACCGCGACTGCCTCGACCAGTTGTTGTTGCTGCGCCCCCGCCGCCGCCGACACTTGCGGGCACAGGCGCTGAAAACTGACCAGGTCATCCACCCACAGCGTGACGGCAACGCCGTGTTCGCGCTGCAGCTGACGCGCCAGGCGCCAGCAAATGCCGATGTCGCCGTAGTTGTCGACGACCTTGCAAAACAGCGCGAGCGAAGGGGCGCGATGGACGGTGGAAAGCATGGGTGGGTTTCGGCATGGCCTGCTGGGAAGGGCCCCATTTTACCCGATGGCGCGTGCGCAGCGGCAGCAGCGGGCCAATTTTACCGCTTATCCACTTACTAACACTCACCCGAAAAAGGACACAGAGATTATCAAAACTTAAATATCCGGGCCGGGTCCAATTCCTACCAATGCCGGAGCCGTCCAGCCTGCACAACGCGGGCAATAAAACGTGGCGCTACCCGGGTGCAGTCGCATTGGAATCTTTGCGTCCCGCTGACCGTCCCTTACCGGTCACTCGACGCTTCATGTTGCGCGCAGCGGTAGCTTTTCATGCGCCTGTAAGGAGTCCGCGGGTCCCGCAAGAATCAAGAACGCACGATGGACCGGTTGAAGGACATGAAGACCAGCTCGCCTTTTGTAGATTGGAGTGAGTCATGAATGAATATCAGAACTACGGTGTTGGTGCAGGGTCGCAACTGGCCCCACAAGGTATTTTCGGCAGCCTGCTCGGTGCGCCCCTTGGCGGTCTGATCGGGCGCGGCATCGGCGGCCTGTTCGGCAATGCCAACCTGGGCCGGCAAATCGGCCAGACCGCCGGCGGCATCGGCGGGGGCTTCCTGCCTTTCGGCGCCGACCCCATCACTGCGGCTTACGCTCAACAAGCACAGCAACAGCAAATCGAACAACAACTGCAACAGCAGCAACTGCAGCAGCTTCAGCAAGCACAGATGGGCCAGCCGGGCCAGCAGATCGGCCAGCAACTCGCACCGCAAGGCTGGTTCGGCAACCTGATCGGCCAGGTGGGCCAGCCGCTGGGCGGCGCCATCGGCGGCCTGTTCGGCAACTCCGGCCTGGGCAGCACCATCGGCGGCGTCGCCGGCCAGCTCGGCCGCATGCTGCCGTTCGGCGCCGATCCCGTGTCGCTGGCGTATGCGCAACAACAGGCGCAGCAAGCCCAACTCGCCCCGCAAGGCTGGTTCGGCAACCTGATCAGCCAGGTGGGCCAGCCGCTGGGCGGCGCCATCGGCGGCCTGTTCGGCAATGCCGGCCTGGGCAACAGCATCGGCGGCGTGGCCAGCCAGATCGGCCGCATCCTGCCGTTAGGCGCTGACCCGGTGGCGCTGGCCTATGCGCAGCAGGCACAGCAGGCACAGCAAGGGCAGTTCGCGCCCCAGGGCTGGTTCGGCAATCTGATCGGCCAGGTGGGCCAGCCGCTGGGCGGCGCCATCGGCGGTCTGTTCGGCAACTCCGGACTGGGTAGCACGATCGGCGGTGTTGCAGGCCGCCTTGGCAGCATGCTGCCATTTGGCGCCGATCCCGTTTCGCTGGCCTACGCGCAACAAGCACAACAAGCACAACAAGCGCAGCAGGGACAGCAAGGCCAGTTCGCACCCCAGGGCTGGTTCGGCAACCTAATCAGCCAGGTCGGCCAGCCGCTGGGCGGCGCCATCGGCGGCCTGTTCGGTAACTCCGGCCTGGGCAGCACCATCGGCGGTGTTGCCGGTCGCCTGGGCGGCATGCTGCCTTTCGGCGCCGATCCGCTGTCCCAGCAAATGCAGCAGATGCAGCAACTGCAACAGCAACAGCTGCAACAGATGCAGCAGCAACAACAATTACAACAGTTGCAGCAGCTGCAGCAACTGCAGCAGTTGCAGCAACAGCAGCAACCGCAGCAGCAACAGCAGCAACCGCAAATGGGCCAGCAAGGCCAGATGGCACCGCAAGGCTGGTTGGGTAACCTGATCGGCCAGGTCGGCCGTCCGCTTGGTCACGCCATCGGCAGCACGTTCGGCAATGCGGGATTGGGCGGCACCATCGGCGGCATCGCAGGCCAGCTCGGCCAGATGCTGCCTTTCGGCGCCGATCCCGTCTCGCAGCAATTGGCGCAGCAACAGCAGCAACAGCAACAACAGCAGCAAGTGGCGCAGTTGATGGCGCAGTCAGCCCAGCCGGGACAGCAAAGCTGGCTAAGCAACATCATGGCCCAGCGTAATCCGTTTGCGCAGTTCGGCACTGGCATGTGCAGCCCAAGCATGGGAAACAGCCAGTACGGCCAGATGCTGCCATTTGGCGCCGACCCCATGTCGGCGGCCTATGCGCAGCAGGCGCAGCAAGCACAGCTGGCACAGCAGCAATCGCAGCCCAACAGCTACTACAACCAGGGCATGCAGTACGGCGGCGAACCTACGCTGCATTAACGCTGGCTGCATGAACGCTGGCTGCATGATCGCCGGCGACATGAACGCTTGCTAAAAGCAAGCGGCTAGCGTACCGGCTCCCGCCAGCGTCAACGGCGGGAGTCCAAACCCGAAGGAGAGCTGCATGGACAAAATACGCTTCATCGTCCGCGCGCGTGCGGAAGGTAGCACGCTCAACGACTTCCTCACCATGATTCGCGACGAACCGGAGCTTGAACTGCTCAACACCATCGGGCCCGAAGACCGGCCCCATACGGCAGTGGTCGCGACCACACAAGAACATGCGTCCGCTTTCGAGCAGCGCTTTCGCACTTCACCAGAATTGATGATCGAACGGGATCGTCCGCTGTCGCTGTTTGACAAGACGGCGGACTTCCTGCAACGGTCCGAAAGGAATACAAATGCCTAAAAATCCAGATGGCGGACCAGTCAATCCGCTGGACAATCCTGCCGACGGCGCCGCTGACAGCGGTCCGGGCGGCGTCGCCGCGTCGGAGCGCTCGCGCGGACCGAACCGCGGCCAGAACGACACTTCCCGCCCGCAGCAGGGCAACGCCAACCGCGCCAGCTTCAGCCCCACCGCTTCCGACACAGCCGCCGACACGCGCGGCGGGCGCGCCGTCAGCGAGCGAAAAAAACAATTTCTCATCGCGCCGCGCCACCATGACACGCTCGCGCCACTTGGCTTGTCGCCGCTGTCGCTGCAGTCGGTGGAACAAGCGCTGCGCACCAATCCCGAGATCGAGATCGTCGACACGGTCGGCCCGCGCAACACGGTCGGCATGATGGCCGACGGCATGGGCGGCGGCCAGGGGGTGCTGGTGGCGCGCATGACCGAGCAGCGCGCCGGCGACCTGCACCTGCAAGGCCAGGGCCGGCTTGTCGTCGAGCGCGACCAGTACCTGGGCATGATGGACCCGCAGCTGCAGCCCAGCTTTGTCTCGAGCGTCATTCCGCACAGCGGCCCGGCGTTCACGGCCGTGATCACCGTGCTGGGCAAGGATGGCGCACCCGTGGCCGACGCCGAGGTGTCGCTGTTCGGCAGCATGCTGCCGGCCACCGCCGTCACCGACGCCGGCGGCCAGGTCACGCTGTCGCTGTTTGGCGAGAGCGCCGGCTCGATCCGCAGCCTGTACGTCAAGCCCAAGGCCGATTACTGGAGCTTTTACCAGCGCGACCCCGACGTTTCACCCGACGAGCCGAACGTGGTCGGCCTGCGCGCGCTGTCCGACTGGCCCTCGCTGGCCGGCTTCCCGCGCCAGAAAACCGTAGGCTGGGGCCAGAAGGCCATGCGCATGGACCAGTTGCCCCCCACCTACCGGGGGCAAGGCATCAAGATTGCCGTGATCGATTCGGGCGCGGCCACCACGCACGAAAGCCTGAACCGGATCCATGCCGGCGTTGACATCGTCAACAAGAAAAACTCGCCCGACACCTGGAACGAGGACACGCTGGGCCACGGCTCGCATTGCGCCGGCGTCATTGGCGGGGCCGACCTCGCCTTCGGCATCCGCGGTTTCGCGCCCGACGCCGAACTGCACATTTGCAAGCTGTTCCCGGGCGGCCAGGTCAGCCAGTTGATCGATGCGCTCGAATATTGCATTGAAAAACAGATCGACGTCGTCAACCTGTCGCTGGGCGGCGCGGAACCATCCGAAGCGCTCGAGCAGCAGATTCAGCGCGCGCGGCGCGCCGGCATCGCTTGCATTGTCGCGGCCGGCAACTCCGGCGGACCGGTGCAGTATCCAGCCTCGTCACCCAACGTGCTGGCCGTATCGGCCATCGGCAAGCTTGACGAATTCCCGCCCGACAGCTATCACGCGCAGACCTTGACGCAAAATGTGGATGCGAACGGCTACTTCAGCGCCAGCTTCAGTTGCTACGGGCCGCAAGTGGGTGTGTGCGGACCAGGCGTAGCGATCACCTCGTCGGTGCCGCCAAACAACTATGCGGCGTGGGATGGTACTTCGATGGCGGCGCCCCATATCACGGGACTGGCCGCGCTGGTGCTCGCGCACCACCCCGAATTCCAGGGCGCGCTGCGCCTGCGCAGCGCCGAACGCGTCGAGCGCCTGTTCCAGGTGATCAAAATGAGCGCGCGCCGCGTCAGCCTGGGTGAACCGGGCCGGGTGGGACTGGGCTTGCCGGACGCCGTCGTCGCCGTTGGCCTGCAACCGGCGTTGAGCACGCAGTCGACCTTCGGTAGCGCGATCGGCTCGCTGATGGGCCAATCGGGCCAGGCCATTGGCGGCATGCAGGGCAACGGGATGCTCGGTGGCGTGCTGCCGGTCCAGCACATGTTCGGCATGCCCGGCAATCCGTTCGGGAACATGCAAGGCTACGGCCGCATGGGCTGGTGACAGTCGAGGGATTAGACAAACCAGGCGCAACAATGCAAAAAGCCGCACTAGGCGGATTTTTGCATCAACTGGCGTCCCCAAGGGGATTCGAACCCCTGTACTCACCGTGAAAGGGTGATGTCCTAGGCCTCTAGACGATGGGGACAGAAATCTGTCCTGAATGGCATAACCACCCTGACCTGTCGTACCAATAAAAAACCCTGACGAGTCAGGGCGTTTAGGGGTACTAAACTGCTTTGCTGCAATTAACTACTTTACTGCTGAACTTCCATGCTGCGCAAACTGCTGGGATCTGCGCGAGCTTTTCGAATCATGGCGTCCCCAAGGGGATTCGAACCCCTGTACTCACCGTGAAAGGGTGATGTCCTAGGCCTCTAGACGATGGGGACCCGGTACTGCAATCAGGTAGTGGCATCTACCTGCACATCTTCACATCTTTCTTCGCAACCGAAAACTTGGTGGAGGTAAGCGGGATCGAACCGCTGACCTCTTGCATGCCATGCAAGCGCTCTCCCAGCTGAGCTATACCCCCCGTGTCGCGAAGAAGCAAAATTATAGCCTACGCCCCGGCAATATGCAAATGCCTGAGTGAGATTTTTTAAAGATATTTTTTTACGCGGGCCAAAACGGTGTCGCGGCCGAACAGCACCAGCACCGCGTCGATGGCCGGCGTTTGCAGTTGGCCGGTCAGAACCAGGCGCAAAGGCATGGCCAGCTGTGGCATCTTCAGCGTGTTTGCCGCCAGCACTTCCTTGATCATCGCGGCCAGCGCCTCCCTGCTCCACGTCACCGTGGCGCAGCGCTCGGCAAACAGCGCCAGCGCCGGCTTGACCGCGTCGCTCAGGTGCTGGGCCAGCAAGGCGGCATCTGGCTGCGGGGTGCGGTAGAACAACATGGCCGAGTCCGCCAGTTCGATGACGGTGGCGGCGCGCTCCTTCATCAAGGCCAGCGCGTCGGCCAGCGCGGGTGCGCCGTCGAAGTCGGCGCCTTGCGCCTGCATCAGCGGACGGGCCAGGCCGGCCAGGCGCTCATTGTCGGCCAGCTTGATGTAATGGTTGTTCAGCCATGCCAGCTTTTCATTGTTGAACTGCGCGGCGGACTTGGTCAGGTGGTCGGTATTGAACCACTCGCAAAACTGCGCCATCGAAAACACTTCATCGTCGCCGTGGCTCCAGCCCAGGCGCGCCAGGTAGTTCAGCATCGCTTCGGGCAAAAAGCCCTTGGCCGGGTAATCCATGACGCTGACCGCGCCATGACGCTTGGACAGTTTTTCGCCGTCCGCGCCCAGGATCATCGGCAAGTGGCCGTACAGCGGCAGCGGCGCGCCGATGGCGTTGAGGATATTGATCTGGCGCGGCGTATTGTTGACGTGGTCGTCGCCGCGCAGCACGTGGGTGATCTGCATGTCCCAGTCGTCGACCGCCACGCAAAAGTTATACGTGGGCGTACCGTCCGGGCGCGCGATGACCAGGTCGTCGAGCTCTTCGTTGGAGATCGTGATCGGGCCCTTGACGACATCGTTCCACGTCACGTCGCCGTCGAGCGGGTTCTTGAAACGCACCACCGGCTTGCGCTCGGCGGGGGCAGGGGGCAAGGTCTTGCCCGGCTCCGGGCGCCAGGTACCGTCGTAGCGCGGCTTGTCGCCCGCAGCGCGCATGCGCTCGCGCATGGCCTCGACTTCGTCGGGCGACGAATAGCACAGGTAGGCCGTACCGGCTTCCAGCATCTGGGCCACCACGCCACGGTAGCGCTCCATGCGCTGCATCTGGTAGAACGGTCCTTCGTCATGATCCAGGCCCAGCCATTGCATGCCTTCAATGATGGCCTGCACCGCTTCTGGCGTCGATCGTTCCAGATCGGTGTCTTCGATGCGCAGAATAAAGGTGCCGCCGAAATGGCGCGCATACGCCCAGCTGTAGAGCGCGGTGCGGGCGCCGCCGAGGTGGAGGTAGCCGGTAGGGCTGGGGGCAAAACGGGTGCGAACGACGGTCATGGCGGGGATAGTCAAAAGGAAAGGAGGCTATTTTACAGCCTCACCGGAGGCGCCGCACCAGAGTTGCGCCCACGGTCACGGCGCGCAAAGCGGCTCATTGTTTCCTGACAAAGTTCCCCGCCTCATGCAGTGCCTATGCGCTGGCTCAACACTCACCTTGTCGCCCTTCTCGATACTGGAAGTATCAATAATTGCCATAAAGACAATGTCATAACGTCATAATCGGCAGCCGCCAGCTTCCCGGCAGGAAGCGCCCCTCCTCCACAGCGAGACCATCATGGAACGGCGAATCTTCTTGAAAATAGGTACCGGCGCAGCCATCGCGGCGGCAATATCCGCATGCGGAAGCGGCCACGGCTCGGGCGGCGGCTCCCCGTACACGCCGCCGCCCGAACCGGTCCGCACCAAGGTCGCGCTCGGGTGGAACAATGTCGTGCTCGATGCCGTGCGCGCAAGCCGCGTGGCGCCACCGATCGCCTCGCGCGCGCTGGCCATCGTGCATACGGCCATGTACAACGCGTGGTCCGCCTACGATCCGATTGCCATGAGCACCATCGCTCCCGGCGCCATGTTGCGTCGCCCCGCCGCCGAACAGACGGTCGCCAACGCGGTCAAGGCGTTCAGCTTTGCCGCCTACGCCGCGCTCCTCGACCAGTTCCCCGCGCAACGGGCAGCCGTCGACGCACACATGGCCGTGCTGGGCTTTAACCCGGCCGACGCCTCGCCCGACTTTACCTTGCCGCAGGGTGTAGGGTCGATCGCCGCCCGTCTCGTGCTCGAGGCCGCCCACGTCGACGGCGCCAACCAGCTGGGCAACCTGACCGCCAGCGGCGTCCCCTTCGCCGATTACACCCACTACACGGCGCGCAATGCGCCCATGGTGATTGGCGAACCGACGCCGCGCAGCGCCATCGCCGCGCCCGGCATCTGGCAACCGTTGACCTTCCGCGACAGCGCCGGCGTCTTGCGCACGCAAAGTTTCGTCACGCCATTTTGGGGCCAGGTGCGCCCCTTTGCCCTGGCCAGCGGTGCGCAGTTTCGCCCCAGCGGCCCGGCCGCCTTCGGCAGCAGCGCCTATGAAGACCAGGCGCGCAGCATGGTCGCCACCCAGGTCGCGCTCACCGAAACGCAAAAAATCATGGTCGAGTTCTGGGCCGGCGGCGCTACCGGCGAGCTGCCCTCCACTTACTGGAGCCAGTTCGCGCAGTTCGTCTCCCAGCGCGACGGCCACAGCGAAGCGGACGACATCAAGCTGTTCTTTGCACTGTCAAACGCGGTGTTCGACGCCGGCATTGCCGCCTGGGATGCCAAGCTGGCCTACAATTCGGCGCGGCCCATCACGACCGTGCGCTACGTGACGGCCGGCCAGCGCATCCAGGGCTACGGGGCCGGTCCTGCGGCCGGTTTGCAGGCGCTCGCCGGCGAAGCGTGGTTGCCTTACCAATTGCTGGCCAACCCTACGCCCGCCCACCCGGACTATGTGTCGGGCCACAGCACCTACAGCGCGGCGTCGGCCGCCGTGCTTAGGCTCTTTACGGGCAGCGATGTATTCAAGCACGGTGTCGCCATTCCCAAGCGCTCCATGCTGTATGACCCGGCCCTGCCAAGCGCCGAATCTTCGCTTGGCTGGGATACCTTTACCTACGCCGCGTGCGAAGCGGGCTCCTCGCGCGTGTACGGCGGCATCCACTTCCCCGATGCCGACCTGGCCGGACGCACCCTCGGCGAGCAGGTGGGCGCGGCGGTATTCCAGAAAGCGCGCAGCTACTGGCTGGGCTAGCCTGAATTTTGCATAAAAAAGGGCAAGAATGCCGTAAGTGCTTGATAAAATGTGAGTATCTCGAAACACAGTTCATCAAAACGAACGCCACCTTGCCCGACATGAATTCTACTTCAGAACAGCTACGTTTTCCATCCATTCCAGGTCATACCATTCGTGCCAATTTTGACGGCGGTGGTTTGTCGTCCGACCTCGGGCCGTTGCTGCTTCGTGGTGTTGATCGTCAGATCGGCCTGACCGAGCGATTGACGCAAGCTTTGGCCGACACTCGGCACGCCAGTTACGTCACGCATTCGCACTGCGCGTTGCTGGCTCAACGCATCTACCAAATTGGCTGCGGCTACGAAGATGGCAATGACGCTAACAGCCTGCGCCACGATCCGATGTTCAAGCTTGGCGCCGGTCGTTTGCCGTTTGGTGCGGACACCGCGCTGGCGTCGGCATCGACAATATCGCGCTTTGAGCACGCCTCCAGCAGCAAAGATATTTATCGCCTCTGCAAAGCGCTTGTCGAACAATTCATCGCCGGCTTCGCCAGTCCACCGAGCAGTCTCATTCTCGATCTGGATCATTCGGAAGATGCGGCGCATGGGCAACAGCCGCTGGCGTTTTACAACCATCATTACCGTAGTACCTGTTACTTGCCTCTCATGATATTCGATGGTCAGTCGGGGGCGTTGGTGGCCGCTGTTCTACGTCCAGGGAAAAGCCCGACCGGCGCCGAAAATGCCATGATCATGCGCCGTGTTCTCACCTTGATTCGCAGGCACTTTCCGGAAACCCACATCCTGGTACGCGGCGATGGCCATTTCGGCAGGCCGGAATTGATGCAGATGATCGCAGCCATGCCCAACATCGACTTCATCTTCGGCCTTCCTGGCAACGTCAAACTGCAAGCGTTAGCAGAAAAAACAAAACAGCGCGCTTGCGACCTTTGGGCATCGCTGCAAACCCAGGACGTGGTGCCGGAGGCTGTGCGCCTGTATGATGAATTCCCCTATGCCGCAGGCTCGTGGCAGAAGTCATGGCGCGTGCTGCTCAAAGCCGAGGTGATGGCGCTGGGCGAGAATCCTCGCTTCGTCGTTACTTCCTTAAAAGGCCTCGACGCCGGCATGCTTTACGAGGACGTTTATTGCGCGCGTGGCCAAAGTGAAAACTTCATCAAGCATCTGAAGAACGACCTGGCATCGGACCGCACATCCTGTACCAGTTTCCTGGCCAATTTCATGCGCCTGCTATTGCACGCCGCCGCCTACATCCTGCATCAACAATTGCGCACACAGGCACTGCGGCACACCTTGCTATCGCAAGCACAGCCATCGACCGTCATCAACAAACTGTTCAAAATCGCGGTCCAGGTCCGCCAAACAAAACAGCGCATCGTCTTGCATTTGCCAAGCGCCTGCGCGGTTAAGAGCCTGCTCCACACCCTCGCCGAACGCCTGTTCATCTGCGTGCCGACGAACATCGTCAACTCCTCCTGACGTCGATTCGTCCGGTCAGTCGTGAACAGACCTCCCGCCCGCAAACCTCAACCATTCAACCCTGATCAAAGGCCGCTCATAGAGCATGGGTAGGGCGAGCTTAGCCTGACGCCGCGATGACCACGCGCAGCTAGTGTAGTGCGTCAAACAGATTGAAGCTTATTAAGTTTGGCACGAGCGCGCGTGACTTTGGCAAGAATGTCGGT
>NZ_JAFCTU010000056.1:0-22591 GCF_049896185.1 Massilia sp. TSP1-1-2 | reverse complement strand
TAAGTATTCAACTCGGCTTACGCTTCGTTGGCACCTTCATCAAACGCCCACACTTATCGACTGTTAATTTTTAAAGAGCTATTCGGTACTGCTTTCCGTGCCCTACGAAGCGTTTTGTTCGTAAGCAGCAGAGAGGTGAGATTATGCAGCGTTTCGCGTTTTTCGTCAACCTCTATTTTACTGCGTTGCCTCGTTTGAGACACCCTGCACGCCTTGTGAAAGACACGCTGCTTTTCAGCGGGAGGCAGACTATAGCAAAGGCTCCCGCGCCCGGCAAGGCCTATTTAAACTGCCCGCCACTTTCACCACGGCCGCTGACGGTAACAATGTGCCGTTCAGCGCGACCCACGCCATCAGCATCCCTTGCGAAAGTGATGTGGACCGGCAGGAAGCGCGCGATCACTTCGGCATTTGTGATGGCATGCTGCGATATTGTCTGGGCCGTGAAACGCCCGCCGCCCGCCAGCGCCATCGGAAGCAGTAACTGGTCTGCCAGATGCTCGCCCACCGCCGCGCCGGATGCAATATAGCGACGCGCCTCGTTCAGCACGCTTTTGGCAACGCTCTCGGCGCGCACGGCTTTTTCGCCAAGCGCCGTGAATACGTCGGTAACATATTCCGATTCCAGCGTGATCATCAGTGCGTTGCCCGGTCCCTGGTCGCCCGGCAAGCCGCGTACCCGCAATTGCGACTCTTCCCAGCCCATCCCCATGCCCACTACTTCCAGCTCGCGGGTGGCGACGTTCAGTGGAACGCCAGCAATGAGCGCCTCGGCAAAACCTGCAACGCGCTTGCCGGGTTCCATCAGCGATATCTGCTGCAACTGCACGCACGGCGCAACGGTCGCGATCATCACGCCGCCGCCCGCCGGATAGAACCCGGTGCGCACCAGTTCAATATCCACCGATGCGCCCATCGCCTTTAACACGCGGACGTACGCGCGCTGCAGAAAATGCGCCGGCGGCGCCATGCCGTTATGCGTGCCCCCGCTGATGCGCACCGTCGACGGGCCGTCCGCGTGCACCAGCGCCAGCAGCAGCGTCTGCAACACCAGCGTGCAGCTTCCGGCCGTGCCAATGGCAAACTGGTAGTCGCCCGCCTTGATGCGCTTGGGCGAAAACGTCAATTCGGTGGAACCGACTTGGGCGTCGGTGACTACGGCATCGCTGATCGCCGCGGCCGACTGCACCGCCACCAAATGCTGGCGCATCAGCCCCGGCTTGGAACGGTTGGCGCGAATCTGCGTGATGCGAAACGGCTTCCCTGTAATCATCGACAGAGTCAGGGCACTGCGCAAGATTTGTCCGCCACCTTCACCGGTGGCGCCATCGAGTTCAATCAACATACTGCTTCTCTTTCTTGTTGTTTTAATGTGGCACGCGTCATCCCTTGACGCACACCACCTGCTTCAAAATATGCACCACATCGACCAGGTCGCGCTGTGCGTGCATGACGGCGTCGATATCCTTGTACGCCATCGGAATCTCGTCGATCACATTTGCATCCTTGCGGCATTCCACGCCCTCGGTCGCCTTGATCTGGTCGGCCAGCGTGAAGCGGCGCTTGGCTTCGGTGCGGCTCATGGTACGTCCGGCGCCGTGGCTGCAGCTGTGAAAACTGTCTGCGTTACCTTTGCCACGCACAATAAAGCTTTTTGCACCCATTGAACCGGGAATGATGCCCAGTTCACCGGCACGCGCCGATACCGCGCCTTTACGCGTCACCAGTACATCCTTGCCGAAGTGGTGCTCCTTCTGCACATAATTGTGGTGGCAATTGACCGCCTCGACGTGCGTGTCGAACGGCTTGGTAATGACGGTACGGACGGCGGCAATCAGATTCGTCATCATGACTTCACGATTCATCCGTGCAAACTTCTGCGCCCAGCTCACCGCTTCGACATAATCGTTGTAATGCTCGGTCCCTGCGGCCAGGTAAGCCAGATCCTGGTCGGGGAGATTAATGAAGTGGCGGCGCATATCCTGCTTGGCCAGTTCAATAAAGTAGGTACCGATGGCATTACCCACGCCACGCGAGCCGGAGTGCAGCATGAACCACACGAAGCCTACTTCGTCGAGGCACACTTCAACGAAGTGATTACCGCCACCCAGCGTTCCCAGGTGGCGATAGTTGTTCGTGTTTTTCAGCTTCGGCGTCTTCAGGCAGATCGCATCAAATTCATCCTTCAACAATGCCCAGGCCGCATCGACCGGCGCCGGCGGCGTGTTCCAGGACCCTTCATCGCGGCCGCGGAAACCACGCGTTTTCGGCGACATCCCGTGCGGAATGGCGCGCTCGATGGCAGAACGTAGCTTGCTCAGGCTATCTGGCAGGTCGCTCGCGCACAGCGTGGTTTTGGCCGCCATCATGCCGCATCCAATATCCACGCCCACCGCCGCCGGGATCACCGCACCCAGGGTCGGCACCACGCTGCCGATGGTCGAACCTTTTCCCAAGTGGACGTCAGGCATGACCGCAATGTGCTTGTAGATAAATGGCATCTTGGCGGTATTGGACAGTTGCGTTTTCGCGACGTCTTCCACCGGCACACCCTGGGTCCACATTTTTACGTGGGTGCCGCCTTCAATATTCATGACGTCGTAGTTTTCGTTTTTCATGTAGTTTTTCTCTGCTCAATAAGGGTGATGACTAGAATGGTGAAAAAATGGAGCGTGCCGGATTCGAACCGGTGCGCCGGACTTGCATCCGGCGTTCTCCTACCAATGTATTTCCACCGGCATTCATCGAAATAATTCGAGCCACGGCAGGACAAGAAATTGGTGTGATGTGAACAATTTTGGAGTGTAATCACACCGGCATTCCTGCCAGGCTCAAAAACGGGACTGCTAAAAATATAATGACAAGGGACGGCGTACTACATGTCGACCGCTTCAATCTCCCCGACCCAATGCTGTGCGCCCAACTGGCCGGCGGCGAACGCGGCGACGATTCTGAAAACATCGTCGGAAAAACCACCAATGTTCAGCACGTCTTCACGCTCAGTCGCCTGGCTGGTCGCGTTCGGCGTGCAATCGACACACACCAGGCGCGCCTGCGGATTGATGACTTTGAACTCATTCCAGCGCTGCATCGTCGCGGTCATGCCGTGCCGGGCATCGATCCACGATTCATTGTCGGACACAAATACCACCAAGTTTGCCTTGACCTTGTTCTTGACCATCAGCGCCAGCGGTGCGCTGCAGCTCGTTGCGCCGCCGCCCAGTGCCGCCAGTTTCTGGGCATTGGTCATCACGGTATCGCGCGGGTTCAAATCGCACCGCACGACATCGCCGGCAAATGGGATCACCATCGCCCCCGGGTTCTTGCGCAACATCGCTGCAGCGACCAGGGCCGCCACGTCGATACAGCGCATGGCCGACGTTGCCGAACCACGATAGCCGGATACGGGCGAACCCATCGAACCCGATACATCCGGGCAAACCACCACGCGGCCTTCAATCTCCGGCACGTTAGACAGCGCAATCTCCAGCGCGTCTTCCAATGCGTTGCGAATTTTGCGCGGCACCTCATCCGATGCCGCTTTAAAAGCTGCCATCAACTGGTAAGGAAACACGTGCGCCTTTGCAATGACTTCTGCATCGCGCAGTTTTGCCGCGATCAGGCCAATCATGCCGGGAACCCTGTACACGCCATGCCGTCCGAAAGTGTTCAGGTTCATCCGCACCATTTGCCAGCTTCCTTGCCGCGCAATTTGCGCCCAATCCCCAGTGGACAACTCCAGCGATGTCAACATTTGAAACGGTACGTCCGGCAAAGGCTGCGTGCGGTCCGACTTGTACGCTTCAAACGCCCTCAACTGCGGCGGCAATGCATCCGCATCGAAGGGCTTGCCGATCAACCAGGCAAAAAATGCCGCTCGCCAAGCATCAGCGGGTTTTGGGTGCACCATCTTCACCACGTCCGCCAGCGATGGCGCGGTCCCCACCGACGCTGACAGCAACTGCGCTTGCGTTGCATTGTTCAACCACTGTTGCACCAGCTTTTTTGGACGCGTGCCCAGTGACTTGCGGCCCACCGTCCCCGAACGGATCATCTGCACGAAGTTGCGCAACATCTTCCCATTGTTGATGACACGGCGGAAGGCCGGCGCCAGTTCAGCCGCGCCTTTGCCGGCAAGCACCACCGCCAGCAAGGCGGGCATGTCCTTCATGTAACCACGTTCGCGGCAGTAGACGTCCGCCTGGGCGATAAACGCTGCATCGACTTGCTCGCACAATTGCAACACGCTTGCCAGTTGCGCCTCGGCATTCGCGTAGTACGTGGCGTTCAGGCATCCAGTGGCGGCGTACTGCGCCAGCTGGTGGCGCGGCGACATGGCGTAGGCCGGGGCTTGTGCTGCGTTGACGGTATCCGCAAACGGTACGAACTTGCCGATCACTGACTGGAACAACTGGGCGTTTGCCATTTTCTTTTCCTCTTTTTATTCTGTTTGTATGACTCCTATTGCAAGTGGTGTGCCAGGTCGCGCCACAGTAGATCCGCAACGGCGTAAGCCATTGATAACTATGATTATGTTGACCAAATGCCCACCATGGCGGTCATGGACGGAAAAGCGCATGCTTGCGCTATAATTATTTTTAAATATAAACATTTATACAAAATGAAAAAGAAACGCATCGTCGTCATCGGTTTCGTCGGCACCCAGCTCGACAGTGGCAAAGGCAGCGGCCGCTGGGAGCGCTGGCGGCCGACTGTCGCGCTGACCCAGCAGGATGACGTCATCATCGACCGCATCGAGCTGCTGTATAACGGCCGTGTTGACAGCCTGATCCAGCAGGTCAGCCAAGATATTGCCTCGGTGTCGCCGGAAACGTCCGTGATTCCGCATGCGCTGCATATCGACAACGCCTGGGATTTCGAGGACGTCTACGGCACTTTGTTTGACTTCGCCAAGTCCTACCCTTTCGATCCGGACAACGAGGATTACTGGATCCACATCACCACTGGTACCCACGTGGTGCAGATCTGCATGTTCCTGATGACCGAGGCGCGCTTTTTCCCGGGCCGCTTGGTCCAGACCTCGCCACCGAAACGGCAAGGCGAAGGCCAAAGCGGCACGTATGCACTGATCGACCTGGACCTGTCCCGCTACGACCAGATCGCCCAGCGCTTTTCGCGCGAGCAAGCCGAAGGCGTGGATTTCCTCAAGTCCGGCATCGCCACGCGCAACGACCGCTTCAATACCATGATCGAGGAAATCGAGCGCGTTGCCATCAAGTCAAAAGCGCCCATGTTGCTGATGGGCCCGACCGGCGCCGGCAAGTCATTCCTGGCGCGCCGCATTTACGACCTGAAAAAGGCGCGCCACCAGCTCGACGGCAAGTTTGTCGAACTCAACTGCGCCACTTTGCATGGCGATGGCGCTGCTTCAACGCTGTTTGGCCACATCAAGGGATCATTCACGGGCGCCGCGTCGGACCGGCCGGGTTTGCTCCGCACGGCGCACAAGGGGCTGCTGTTCCTCGATGAAATCGGCGAACTCGGCCCGGACGAGCAAGCCATGCTGCTCAAGGCGGTCGAAGAAAAGCGTTTTTTCCCCGTCGGCAGCGACAACGAAGTGCAAAGCGACTTCCAGCTCATTGCCGGCACCAATCTCGACCTGGCCCGGGAAGTGGTGGCGGGCCGTTTCCGCGAAGACTTGTATGCCCGCATCAACTTGTGGACCTACGCGCTGCCGGGCCTGCGCGAGCGGCCAGAAGACATTGAGCCCAATCTGGCCTATTTGCTGGCGCGCTTCAGCGAAGAAAATGGTCAGATGGTGCGCTTTAACAAGGAGGCGCGCGCAAACTACATGCGGTTCGCGATGTCGCCGCAAGCACTATGGATGGGGAACTTTCGCGACCTGTCGGCCTCGGTCACGCGCATGGCCACGCTGGCCGAAGCGGGCGGCATTACCGAATCGATCGTCGCCGACGAGACCACCCGCCTACAGCGTCTGTGGCGCCACCACAATTTGCCGTCAGATGGCGGCGGAATGGACCTGGCCGACGTGATCGGCCAGGAAGCCGTGGCAAGCCTCGACCTGTTCGATGCGCTGCAACTTGGCGCCGTGATCGCCGTATGCCGGCAATCGAAGTCGCTCTCGGACGCCGGCCGCAAGCTGTACGGCGTGTCGCGCGATGCCAAGAGCAAACCGAATGATGCGGATCGCCTGAAAAAGTTCCTGGCGCGATTTGACGTGAACTGGGACCAGGTCACCAACAGTTCACCTTAGCTCGCGCCGCCTTCGGTACGCTCGCTGCCCCTTGCTGCGCCGGCACCCAAAGCGCGCCGAGAATGTTTCAGGCACGCTGCGCCCGCGCCGGGGACCAGTGCGCATGACCGCCCTCACCGCAGGCTCAGCGTCTGGCGTTTCCACGTCGGATCTTGCCAGCGGTGAAACAAGCTGAGCGACCCGGGCTTGTCTGCGCCATTTTCCACCGCCAGCGTTTCCAGGTTCACAACCTCGAAGCTGCGCTTGAACCGCCCTTCCACGCGCGCCTCGCGCACCACCAGCATTTTGGCCGCGCCCGGCACCCAACCGGCAAACTCCGCATAGCCGATGTCGGGATCGACCGCCGCCGGCGGCAACACATCAATCGCCCACCCGGTCGCCACCTTGTGGAACACCCACAACTCGCGCCACGCGGCCATCGGCTGGACTGCCAGCGCCAGCGCCGTTCCCTGTGCATTGCTGCGTGCCGATGCAGGCCAAACAATGCCGTAGGTACAGCGCGTCGCCAAGGCAGGGGCGCCCGCTTTTGCATGCAAGGAAACACAGCTTTCTCCCGGCTGCCCGGGCCGCACCTGCACCGACAAGAGCGCACCAGGCGCCACCGAGCTTTCCGCTGCCCAGCGCACACTGCCCGCGCGCACGCCTGCGTCGGCATACGCTGAAGCGTCCTCGTCTGCCAGGTCGATCTTGCTGACGCTGCCAAGCGCATCAAGCGCGCGAATAGCGGCCTCTTGCGACGGCTGATGCCTGCGCGCCCGCTCAAAAGCCACACTCGACCAGACCGCCGCGCGCCGCATATACACGCGATTTTTGATGTGCGGCGGCAAATCTTGCAGCGCGACCTTGTCCAGCACATCGGCGCGCCACTGGTCGGCAGCGTCGCGCTCGCCCGGGCGCTGGGCCGGATCCAGGCATTCCTGGCGCGTCAGCCCCAGCGCCGCCTTGGCCTGCTGGCGCGGCTCGGCCTTTAGCGCCAGCACGCGCCGGTAAGCGTCACCGTCGTAGCACAGCTGGATGCGGCCATCGGTATCATAGCCGCGCAGCACCACGCCGTAGTTCTTTACCACTTCCATGTGCGCCGCCAGCGCCACGTCCTGCATACCCTGCTTTCCCTGCTTGGCCGAGGCGCGCCTGGCGAGCCGCTCGGCCATGCCGCCCAGCGCGTCGAACGCTTCCGGACCAATGGCATTGGCCGGCGCTGCCTTCAGGAACGCCGCCGTGTAGGCAATGCCCAGCGCTTCGGCGCCCGGCGTATCCTTTAGAAAGCGCACCACCGCCAATAGTTCGCCGGCCTCGGTGGGCGCCAGCGATATTTTGCGCACCTGCGAGGCGCGAATATATCCAGCACGTTCGCGCACGTGATCGTACACTTGCAGGTAATCCATCATTTCGCCGCGAATTTCAAGGCTGTCCCCTTGCCACAACACCGCCTGCTGTTGCGCCGCATCCTTGGGCGCGGCGCGCAGCGACGCCTGGTCCTGGGTCACGATCGCCATCGAGGCGATTGCCGCTGCCACCAATAATGTGCCTGGCATGATTATTCTTCCTTCGCTGCAACGACTTCCACGGGAGCCACTGCGGCAATTTTTTGCGTCCCAAGCAAGGCGGCCCCAATGAATCCGCCATCGGTCGGCGCCGGCGCGATGATCACCGACACCTTGTCCGACAATTTATCGGCCATGGTTTTCTGGATCAGCAAGGGGTGTTGCGAGAGCAGCGCGCCTTCACGCGCCATTTGCGTGGTGGTGACCTTGCCGATCAAGTCCTGGCGATAGGCCTCGGCGTCCGCCAGCTTGCGGCGCGAGTCGGCTTCGCCGGCGGCCTCAATCACGCGCGCCTGGGCCGCGCCTTCGGACATCCTGATGCGCGAGACCTTGTCGGCCTCCGCTTCCAGCTGGCGCTGCGCAATCTGCTTTTCCTTGAACGGGAGCACATGCTTCATGGCTTGTTCCTGGGCGCGGGCGGCGATGATCTGCTCGTTGCCCGCCGCTTCCGCCGCCTTTTCGCGGGTGATCTTGGCGGCGTCCGCTTCCAGTTCGCTCTGCTTGACCATTTTCTCCTTCAATTCCAGCGTGTAGCGCATTTTCTGGGTTTCCAGTTCCTCGGCCAGCAGTTTTTCCATGCCTGCCTTGTATTCCTGCGGCAAGCTGATCTTGCCGATCGTCACACCGCGCAACAGGATGCCGTCGCTGGCCAGCTTGGGTTTGAGTTCGGCTTCAATCAATTGCTGGATCTCGGCGCGCTTGGAAGAAAAAATTTCGCGCACCGTATAGCGGGTGAACACCTTGTAGATCACGCCCTGCACCGCCGGCTCGACGACGCTGCCGTTGATGTCAGGCGGCAGCGTTTTGGCGATCGCCGCCATGCGCGCCGGATCGAGCGCGTAGCGCACCGACAAGTCCACCCCCAGCGCCAGCCCTTCCATCGACTGGAACGGCGCGTCATCCTTGCTTGCCGGGCGGTACACCTGGTCGAACAGCGTCAGCTCGCGCAGGCTGTGCACGCCGGGCAGCACCCACAGCGCGCCTTCGCGCACCGTGCTGCTCGATCCGGTCAACTGGTTGACGCGCACGCCGATATACCCTGGCGCCACGGTATGCACCGGCGGGCGGGC
This sequence comes from Massilia sp. TSP1-1-2, assembly GCF_049896185.1. Classification (NCBI taxonomy): domain Bacteria; kingdom Pseudomonadati; phylum Pseudomonadota; class Betaproteobacteria; order Burkholderiales; family Oxalobacteraceae; genus Massilia; species Massilia sp. TSP1-1-2. The sequence goes on along the minus strand of NZ_JAFCTU010000056.1, from coordinate 13,742 downwards.
GAACATCAGGTAGCCGGCCCCGCCCACCACGCCCAGCAACAGGCCGATGCGTCCCAGCCGCAACTTGCCGGCCCCTTGGGCGCCGCTGCGAAACGTCGCGGCCACCCTGCCGGCGCCGCGCGCCAGCGAGGAACGTACAGCTTGCACCATGATCTTGATCCGCTGCGACATGTGATTCACCTTGTAAGTGGGGCCGGTTCGGCATGAAGTGCGTCTCCCGGTACTGCATGGTGGCGCCACCGATGCGGAAGTAACAATGGCCGGGCCGGGGCAGAACCCACCCGCGCGTGAGTAAATGCTCACAGCAGTTGTATGACTTTTGCCGGGAAAACGTGGATACTCGGGTCTTCCCATCAGGAGAGAACCACCATGGCCAGAGTGGCTGTCATTGAAGACGACCTGCCGACGAGCAACCAGCTCGCGGCATGGATCGCGTCGGCCAGTCCCGGCATCACGGTCGACCAGTGGTTCAGCCGCGACGAGGCGGAAAGCGCCATCGCGCGCGAGCGCTACGACTTGATCGTGCTCGACATTGAACTGGGGCGCGAGCGCCATGCGGGCGTGGCGATCATCAACGCCATCAATAAAAAATATGCGACGCCGGTGCTGGTGGTGTCGGCCATGCCGGCCACGATTTACCGCAGCATCATGAAAGCGCTTGATGCCTGGGATTACTTGCAAAAGGCCACGTTCGAGGAATCGGACTTCATCGATACTTTCCTGGAAATTTTGCGCGCCGTGAAAGAACGGGCCGCCATCGCCAGCGAGAAAAAAGCGCCTGGCAAGGAACTGGAGATTGACCCGCTGCGCCAGCGCAATCCGACCTGGCGCGGCCAGCGCATCAACCTGCCGCTGACGGCCCAGCGCATCCTGGCCGCACTGTTCGCGCGCAAGGGCGAGGTAGTCTCGTACGACGAGCTGTACGAGGTCGTCAAGAGCGGGCGCAACCGCGACAATATCCGCAAGCACGTGAGCACCATCCGCGACGCCTTTCGCGAAATCGACCCCACTTTCGAAGGCGTCGAAAACGTGCCCATGCGCGGCTTTCGCTGGGTGGCGCGCCAGGCATGAGCGTGCGTTTCATGCGCGTCGTTCCCTACCGCCTGCGCATCTTGCTGCGGGCCGCATTCTTGCTGCTCGCACTGGCCACGCTGGGCCTGGCGGTATCGGTACTGCAGCAGGAAAAGCAGCTCAGCTACAACAGCTACGCCGCAGGCTTTCAAAAAAATGCGCAGCACATTGCCGCCACGCTGCGCCACCCGACCGGGCAACTCGCGCTGCTCAATCCGCTCCGCAGCGACGCCCCCGCCACCGCCTTGCATCCGGTGCTGCTGCCCTTCGGCTCGCTCGACTTCGACGACCAGAACAAGGTGCAGCAAGCGATCGCGCTCTCCGGCTGCCTGGTCCAGTACGGCAGCAGCGGCAACTTGTGCGTGGGCGTGGGCACCAATGCCTGGGCCGGCGGCTTTATCTATGTGGCCGGCAGCTTTGACGGCACGGCGCTGGTGTCCCACAAGACCGGCGACGAAATTTTGGACCAGTCGCACCGGGTGCTGGTCAGCGTCAAGATGCGCGGCCAGCAATACGACTGGATCGCGCCCTTTGAAGAGTCGCCGGAGAACGCTGCGCGCCGCAGCGAAACCGGCATGCGCGGGCGCCTGACCGGCTTTCGGGCAAGCGACCACGGCTACCGCAAAATGAACCCGGTAAAGGATTTCCGCGGCTGGATCTGGCAAAGCGCCGACTGCAACCCCGGCGCCCCGGCACAAGCGAACGGCGCCTGTCTGCACAACGCATTTTTCTCGCTGCGCCTGCCAGTCGGCTTGCTGCGCGACGCCCTGTTCGATGGCAAGCGCCCGGTCTGGCCGCCGGCCGACCTGGACCACATTGCCGTCAGCGTCAAGGTGCTGGCGCCCGGCGCCGGTCCTGCACTGTTGGACAGCGCCAGCGACAGCACCGTGCGGCCGTTTTCCCTGACCGACCTCAAGGCCGCGCTGCTGCCCGGTGAAACATTAAGCATCCAAAAGGCCGGCGGGCCGCCACTGATCGCGCTGACTGGCGCCGACCTGCAGGCAGAGCCGACGTGGCGCTTGCTCACCAGCCTGATCCGCCGCTTGCCGGTCGACGCCTACGACGCGCCGCTGACGGCCACGGAAACCATTTCCATCCCGTCGGGCCGCTACCAGGTCACGCTCGGCGGCGACGTGCGCAGCGTCAGCAAGAACCTGAGCGTGGTGGCCAGGCGCCTGTCGTGGTACGTGGGCGGTATGCTACTGGCCCTGTTGCTGGCGTGGCTGGTGATTGAGATCGGCGTCATCAGCCGCATCCGCGTGCTGATCCGGCGTGCCGATTCGGTCGCCAAGACGGTCAAGGGCACCGGTGCGGCCGACGAATTCGACCTGTCGGACTTGCGCGGCGAAGATGAGTTGGGCGTGCTCGCCAGTTGCCTGCACGACTTGCTGCGCCGGGTGCGCGAAGATGTCGAGCGCGACACGATCCGCGCAGAGCAGGAGCGCGACATGTGGCACGCGGTGGGTCATGAAATCATGTCGCCGCTGCAATCGCTGCTGGCCTTGCATGCCGACGCCGACGGCCAGAGCAGACGCTATCTCGCGCGCATGCAACAGGCAATCCGCGTGTTGTATGGCTCCGCCTCGCCCAGCGAAGCGTTCCAGGCCAGCGTGGTGCAGGTCGGTGAACTGGACTTGTCGGCCTTTCTCGAACACGTGGCGGCCAATGCCCCGTGCGCCGGCATCGATAACGTGTGCTTCATTGGCGGCGGCCAGGCCGTCCTCGCGCGCGCGGATGAATATTGCCTCGAAGACGTGGTCACCCACGTGCTGCGCAATGCCGCCCGTTACCGGCTCGACGGCAGTCCCATCACGCTCACGCTTGCCGCCGTGGAAACCGGGGCCACGATTACCATCTTTAACCAGGGACCGGCCATCGGCGACGAGCTGATCAGCCGAGTGTTCGAGTACGGCGTCTCGGACCAGCCGGACTCGGGCGCGGAAGGCAACCGCGGTCAGGGCTTGTTTGTGGCCAAGATCTACATGGCAAAGATGGGCGGCACCATCAGTGTGCTGAACCATGCGGACGGCGTCAGCTTCGTGCTCAGCTTGCAGCGGGTGCAGGCCTAGCAGCTTAGCAAACTGCCGCGAGTGTGAATTGCAGTACAGATGGGCAGCTCGTCAGCAGGATAATGGCAGCTGGACTATCCTGTCCTGTTCCACCACCAGTTCGAGGCGCCCCTGTCTACTGCATCCGTCAAAACGTATTTGCCCTGGGTGGTCGCCGCTGCCTTGTTCATGGAACAGCTCGACGCCACCGTCGTCAATACGGCGATTCCCGCGATTGCCGCCAACCTCCAGGTCACGCCGCTGAGCCTGAAGTCCATCGTCTCGAGCTACATCCTCAGCCTGGCGGTGGGCATTCCCGTCAGCGGCTGGATGGCCGACCGCTTTGGCACCAAGCGCGTGTTCGCGGTCGCCATCACGGTCTTTACGCTGGCCTCGGTCCTGTGCGGCCTGGCCTTGAATACGCCGATGCTGATCGCCGCGCGCCTGCTGCAGGGCCTGGGCGGCGCGATGATGATGCCGGTCGGGCGCCTCACCATCATCCGCACCTTTCCCAAGGCCGAGCTGCTCGGCGCTATGAATTTTGTCATCATTCCCGCCCTCATCGGCCCGCTGCTGGGCCCGACCGTGGGCGGCCTGATCGTGCACTGGACGTCGTGGCGGGTCATCTTTTTCGTCAATGTTCCGGTGGGCATGCTGGCCTTGTACCTTGTCTACCGCTACATGCCCGACTACAAGGCCGACATCCGCCGCCCGCTGGACGTGGTCGGCCTGGTGCTGTTCAGTTCGGGGACGGCGATCATGTCCTGGCTGCTGGAAATTTTTGGCGAGCACACGCTGTCCCCAAGCGCAATGGGCGGCCTGTTTGCGCTGTCGGTCGGCCTGCTGATCGCTTACGCGCTACATGAGCGGGGCATGGAATTTCCCCTGCTGCGCCTGGCGCTGTTTCGGGTGCGCACCTTCCGCATTTCCGTGGCGGGCGGCTTTATCACGCGGCTGGGCATTGGCGGCCTGCCTTTCCTGCTGCCGCTGCTGTATCAGCTCGGCCTCGGATTGCCGGCCTGGAAGTCCGGCTTGCTGATGATGCCGGCCGCATTCGCCGCCATGAGCATGAAACTGGTGTCGCAGCGCTTGCTCAAACGCTTTGGCTACCGCAGGATTCTGACCGTCAATACCTTGTGCATTGGCGCTACCATCGGCCTGTATTCCTTCGTCGGGCCGGGTACGCCGCTGGCACTCATCGTGCTGATTTCAGCGATGCAAGGTTTCTTCAACTCGATGCAGTTTTCCAGCATGAATTCGCTGGCGTACGCCGACATCGATGATGCCGATTCCAGTATGGCCAGCACCATGTCTAGCTCGTTCCAGCAATTGTCGATGAGCTTTGGCCTAGCGGCAGGTTCCATCGTGGCCGCCTGGTACCTGGGCAAGGTGCCGCAGACCAACCAGCCGATGGTGACCGATGCGCTGCACCATGCATTTTATGCGCTCTCGGCAATGACCATCTTGTCGTCAGTGACCTTCTGGCGCCTGCGCGCCACCGACGGCGAGAGCATCAGCCGCGGCATTGCGCGCGACCAGAGCACGCCGGCGGTCAACCAGGCGTAGCAACTTTCAGGACTGCCCGTTTCCGGCGGGCTGCTCGGCCAGTGACTGCAAGGGTGCAGGTGGTTCGACCCGCCCCATCTCGGTTGGCAATGCCACCCGTACAGGTTTGCTGTGCATATTGGTCGACGACAGCACGTTCTCGGTCGCCTCCGGCGCCGCATCCCATACGGGCGCATCGATTCCTTCGAACACGGCCTTGAGTTGATGGCCCCAGTTGTTGCGGATCATCTGGAAATACTGATTGCGTTCGTCGATCGTGACAAAGCGCGTCACGGCCAAGCTGCCATCTTCGTACACCAGCAAGTCCAGCGGCAAGCCCACCGAAATATTCGAGCGCAGCGTGGAATCCATGGAAATGAGCGCGCACTTGGCGGCATCGTCGAGCGAGGTCAGCGGCGTGACGACGCGGTCGATGATGGGCTTGCCATATTTGGCTTCGCCGATCTGAAAATAGGTGTTTTCATCATGTGACTCGATGAAGTTGCCCGCCGAGTAGATGAGGAACAGGCGGCAGCGCTCGCCGCGGATCTGTCCGGCCAAAATAATCGCAATATTGAAATCGACGCCGAACTCCGCCAGCCTGAGCGAGTCGCGGGTATGAACGATGCGCACGGCTTCGCCGACAATGCGCGCCGCTTCATACATATTGGGCGCGTTCCAGATCGTCATGCCATCTTTGCAGACATGATCGGCCACCAGTTGGCGCACGGATTGCGAAATCGACAGATTACCGGCGGTCATCAAGGTGATCACGCGGTCGCCCGGATTTTCAAACACGCTCAACTTGCGGAAGGTGCCGACATGGTCGACCCCGGCGTTGGTGCGCGAATCGGCCAGCAACACCAGCCCGGCGTTCAGGCGCATGCCTACACAATATGTCATGGCCGTAATTCTATGGAGGGGAAAGGCCCTATTTTACACGGGCACGATCAGCGCATGGACGCTCATCGCCTCCTGGCCGCCGCCGCGCCGCATGCCGCGCACCGGGGCGGCCGACTCGTAATCGCGGCCAATGGCCAGCCGGCAGTACGATGTCGTCATCAAGCGGTTGTGGGTGACATCAATGCTGATCCACCCGGAAAAATCGGCGTCGTCGACCCAGGCGTCGACCCAGGCGTGGCTGGCCGCGTGGCCGGTGAACTCCGGATCGATATAGCCAGAAACATAGCGTGCGGGAATGCCATGCGCATGGCAGCAGGATAAAAACACGTGGGCGTGGTCCTGGCATACGCCGGCACCCAGCACCAGCGCCTCGCCCGCAGTACTGAAGACATCGGTCGCGCCGCTCTGATACGCCACCGCGCCGTAAACGTATTCGGCCAGCTTCATCACGTCGGGCGTGCCCACCCGCGCGCCGGCCTTGGGCAGCGTGCGCGCCGCCAGCTCGAGCAACTGCGGGGTCGGCTCTGTCAGGCGGGTGGAGACCGTAAAGATCAGCGGCGACAAGCCTTCATCGTTGGCCAGGCGAGCGCCGGGCAGCAGTTCGGTAGCGATGACGCCTTCGACGACAATGTTCACTTCCCGGTGCGGTTCGTTGAGCGTCAGCATGTGCGACAGATTGCCGTAGGCATCGGTATAAGCCTGGCAATTTCCCGGCGTACTGATACGCCAGGACAAGACGCGCTGCTGCGCTTCGGCCCGCGGCGTCAGGTGCAGTTGCTGGATGCTGTAGGCCTGGGCGACCGTGTAGCTGTAGGAGGTTTCATGACGAATGGATAATTGCATGTCAGGCCGCCAGGGGAACGAGGAAGTCGCGGCTGATCCGGTTGCCCAGTTCAAAGATGCGTTCCATGAAATCGGTCAGGGTGTCGTGCAAGCCCGCTGCGAGAATATCGTCGATGCGGGCGAACTGTAGTTCCGCGTGGATCTTTCCGGCCATCCGCTCGGTGTCGCCCGACACGTCGTTGTGCACCCATTTCAAATTGGCGACAACTTGGTCCATGCAGGCCAGCAGCGAGCGGGGCATGTCGCCGCGCAACATCAACAATTCCGCCACGCGTTCCGGCGTGATGACATCGCGGTACACCTTGCGGTAGATTTCAAAGGCCGATACCGAACGCAGCAGCGCCGCCCAGTAATAAAAGTCGCGCTGGTTCAATGCCTCGCCGTCCTCGTTCGCCTTGGCTGCCAGGTACTTGACGTCCAGAATGCGCGCCGTGTTGTCGGCACGCTCCAAAAAAGTGCCCAGGCGAATGAAGTACATCGCCTCGTCGGTCAGCATGGTGCCCACTGTCACGCCACGCGACAGGTGCGAACGGTATTTGACCCATTCGAAAAATTCGCTTGGATCGTTCTCGAAATTGCCCGACTCGAGGCGCTTTTGCATGTCGAGCCAGGTCGTGTTCTGGGTTTCCCATACCTCGGTGGTCAGCTTGCCGCGCACCGCGCGCGCATTTTCCCGCGCACCGGTCAGGCAGGAAGCGATGGACGATGGATTGTCCGGGTCGCTCACCATGAACGCCAGCACGGTTTTAGGATCGAGCACGTCGTAGCGCGCGTCGAACGCGGCCTCGAGTTCGGAAATGCTCAGCATGGCACGCCAGGCAACGTCTGCCTCTTGCGCCGATTGCGGCAGCATCGACGTCTGCACCGCCACGTCGAGCATGCGCGCCGTGTTTTCAGCGCGTTCGGTGTAGCGCGCCATCCAGTACAGGTGGTCTGCGGTTCGGCTGAGCATTATTTCTCCAGTATCCAGGTATCCTTGGTGCCGCCGCCCTGCGACGAATTGACCACCAGCGAGCCTTCTTGCAGCGCCACCCGCGTCAAGCCGCCCGGCACCATGGAAATGGTTTTCCCGGACAGGACAAACGGACGCAAATCGATGTGGCGCGGCGCGATGCCGTTTTCAACATAGGTGGGACAGGATGACAGCGCCAAGGTCGGCTGGGCAATGTAGCCGTCGGGCTTGGCGATCAGGCGTTCGCGAAACTCCGCGATCTGCGCCTTGGTGGAAGCGGGGCCCACCAGCATGCCGTAGCCGCCCGCGCCGTGCACTTCCTTGACCACCAGTTCGGGCAGGTGGGCCAGCGTGTAAGCGAGGTCTTCGGCCTTGCGGCACTGGTACGTGGGCACGTTGTTGAGCAGTGCTTGCTCGGACAGGTAGAAACGGATCATGTCCGGCACAAAGGGATAAATCGACTTGTCGTCGGCCACGCCGGTACCGATCGCATTGGCCAGCGTCACGCGCCCGGCGCGGTAGACCGACAGCAAGCCGGGCACGCCCAGTGCCGAATCGGAGCGGAAAGCGAGCGGGTCGAGGAAATCGTCGTCCATCCGCCGGTAAATCACGTCAACCCGGCACGGACCGCGAATGGTGCGCATGTACACGGCGTTGTTGCTGACAAACAGATCCTTGCCCTCGACCAGCTCCACGCCCATTTGCTGGGCCAGGAAAGCATGCTCGAAGTAAGCGGAGTTGTACATGCCCGGCGTCATGACGACAATGGTCGGGTCGGAAGCGCCGGACGGCGCCACCGAGCGCAGGTTTTCGAGCAGCATGTCCGGATAATGGTCGACCGGCGCGATGCGGTTGCGGGCAAACAGTTCAGGGAACAGCCGCATCATCATCTTGCGGTCTTCCAGCATGTACGACACGCCGGAAGGCACGCGCAAATTATCTTCGAGCACGTAGAATTCGCCCGCCCCGGCGCGCACGATATCGACGCCGGCAATGTGGGCGTAGATATTGGAAGTAACATTGATGCCCTGCATTTCCGGACGGTACTGGGCGTTCTTGTAGATTTGCTCGGCCGGAATGATGCCGGCCTTGATGATATTCTGGTCGTGATAAATGTCGTGCACGAACATATTCAAGGCCTTGACGCGCTGCACCAGGCCCGCCTGCAAAGCGCGCCATTCATGCGCCGGAATGATGCGCGGAATAGTGTCAAACGGTATCAGGCGCTCGGTGCCGGCATCGTCGCCGTACACTGCAAAGGTAATGCCCACCCGGCGAAACGTCAGGTCGGCCTCGGCGCGTTTGCGTTCGATGTGTTCGGGCGTTTGCCGGCGCAGCCAGGCGTCGAACTCGCGGTAGTGTTCACGCACCGATGTGGCCGACTCATCGGCCATCATTTCATTATAAAAATGCACCATGTCAGCGTATCTCCGTTGGGTTCATGATAAGTATAACAAGAACCGTGCCAGCAAGATGCGCGCCGGAAACAATCGAATCGCACCAAAACCGGGAGAATTCAGCGGTGTTGGTGCAGCCCGCCGTGCAATCAGAATGCCTTGATCAGCGCCTCCAGCTTGACCTTGAGCGACGCGTCGTGCGGCGTGACGGGCGGCACTTCGCGCGCCACGTCAAGCAACTGGTAGACGGCCATCTGCGCCGCGCGCACCGAGTACTCCACGGTAAAGACAACATCGTCGGCAATTTCGACAAACTGGCTCACGAAAGCGAGGTTGTTGGAATTGCGGGGAACCGGCAGCGGCCGGTCGGCCAGGGCGCGCGGCATGAACATGCTGGTGATGTACGGCATGCGGCAAGGAATGCAGGTGGCGCTCGCCATCACCGACTGGTCAAAGTTCAGGTGTCCGCACAGTTCCTGCAAGATTTCCGCGCCACTGCATTCGGCCATGGGCTTGGCGACGAAGTCGCCGATACGGTCCGGGTGCAGCGCATACCCCCAGAACACCTGGGTTCCTTCGGGCTGCCCGATAAAGTGTGGCTGATGGGCCAGCACGACCGACATGAACCAGTTAGAATCCTTGAACGTCACCAAGCCGCCGGTACCGGCGCGGTTGCCTGTAAATTTTTCCATCTGGTCGAAAAACACGGGGTCTTTCAAGGTGACGGTAAATGACGCCCAATACGATTCCGGAATGCTGGAATTGAAGGCGGCCGGGTTGCCAAATTCCGGGCGGCCCTGGGACAGTTTTTCCCACAATGCCCAGCCGCCACTGTCCTTCTTGGTCAAGTGCGCAGGTGGGCGATCCATCGCACCGTAGCTGGACGCATCGGTCATCGAACCGTTCTGGAAAAATACCAGATCGTCCGGCGCCACCGGCAGCATCTCGACGGCGCCTTCGCGCTGGCATTCAATGCCGGTCACAACCCATTTGCCGTCGGCGCCGGTTGCCATCGCCAGGTCCGTGACGGTGCAGTCCATGACAAACACGACGCCCTTGTCCTTGAGCCAGGCGAGCAGCGGGCGCACCAGCGAATCGAACTGGTTGTAGACCGTGCGCTTGACCCCGGCCAGCGTTTCAATACGGGAAAACTCCTTCATGAAGCGATGCAGGTAGCGCTTGAATTCGACTGCGCTATGCCACGGCTGGAATGCGAACGTGGTCGCCCACATGAACCAGAACTTGGTCTCAAAGAATTCCGGCGACAGCCAGTCGGTGATACTGCTGGTGCCCAATGTTTCTTCATCGGACTCGCTCAGGCGCACCAGCTCCAGCCGGTCCGTCATGCTGAACCCCATCGACGAGACATCAACCTTGAATCGGTTGCGGTCGATCAAGCGTGCCTTTGATTCCGGGATATTTTCAAGATTGAACGCAATGGTTTCGTCGAAGACTGACTGGCCAGGGTGCTGCAGCGAGGGAATCGACTTGAACAAGTCCCAGGTGCACTCGTAATTGTCGGTCGTGAGCATGCGCCCGCCGCGCAAGGTATAGCCGGCGCGGTCATCTCCCCCGCCGTCGAGACTGCCACCCGGAAGTGGCATGGTTTCAAAAATGGTGATGTTGGCGCCCGGGATGCCCCCGTCGCGGATCATGAATGCTGCTGCGGAGAGGGAGCCGATGCCGGCGCCCACTAAATAGGCCTTGGTATTGCTGTTCATATGGTTCCTGTCGTCTGAGTGAGTGCCCAGCACCTCGTCGTGGGTGCATGCTGCAGTGCATCAACTATAGGTCATGGAACGAGAGATACCGGGAAGCGCGGTAGAGTTATTGCACTAATACTAACTGTGGCCGCCGTGATCAGCGGCGCCTGTCTGGTGTTGGCCTGTCCGCTTGTTTCAGCCGCTACCGGCAATACCGTGCAGCAAGCAATGAACAAATCGGCCGCCACGCAGGCGCTCGCTGCAGCACAACGCGATCTCGCACAGTTCGTCGCCCATCAGCTGGCCCGGCGAGGTGCCGCGCCTGGCGACTTTCCGCTCGCTGTCACCGACATGCAAGCGTTGAAAGACGCGCGCATTGCGTATGGCTTTTCCGTATACACCATCGATCCTTCCGATTTGCTCGCCGGCCGCAACACCATGCGTGGCATGGCCAGGCAAGTCAACGAATGGCGCTTCGTCGTTACCTTGAATCAGCAGGCTATCGGCCTGGCGACCGTGGAAAAGAACAATGGGCGATACGAAACCGTTGCCTATGGAGCCGCCGTACTGGCCAAGGACCTGGATGCGGCCGCGGGCCGTTTTGGCAACACGACAAGTCCAATCTGCGTTTCCTGCGCATTTACCAGGCGCGTGCGGACTTCCTGGAAGTGGACAGCGAGGACGGTCGCGGACGCTTTGCACCGCTGCACTCGGCGCGCGAGTCGCTGATGATGCAAAAGGATGCAGGCAAACGGGGGCGCGAACTGCTCGACGAAACCGAGCTCCTGACACCGCTGCGCATCGCGGTCAAGCAAAACATGGCCGTAGCGCGTTAAGCCGGCAACCACTCAAGGAGCGAATATGAAAAAAGTTTTGAACAAGGTTGTATTGGGCGCCGCGCTGATGCTGGCCATTCCTGCCGCAATGGCGCAATGGAAGACGTTGAGTGTTCCGCTGGTGACGCAGGAACATAGCCAGTGGTGCTGGTCGGCGTCGAGCAAGGCGGTGCTCAATTATTATGCAAAGACGCAGAGCCAGTGCCAGATCGTGAACTGGGCGTTCGGGCCTGAACTACGCTTGTGGAAATACCACATTCGACTGGAACAGCTATGCGAATCAGCCCAACAGCATGTATGGCACCAATGGCAGCGTGCAAACCATTCTCAGTGCGTGGGGCGTGTCGAATGGCGCGTACAACAGCGCCTCTTCATGGGCCAGCGTGGTGAGCGACATTAATGCCAACCGCCCGTTCGTGATCCGTTATGGCTGGACCAATGGCGGCGGTCACATCATGGTGGGACGTGGATACGAGACGTACAACGGAACCAACTACGTGTACATCATGAATCCATGGCCGGGCGAAGGGCAGACATGGCGCACCTACAGTTCGGCGGTCGCGGCGTCGGACCACCGGTGGACGCATACCCAACGGATGAATATCGGCCGGGCGAATTGAAGCAGGAATTTTCGCCCCATCATCGTCCTCGCGCAAGCGGCGATGCGACGACTCGCGACCCATAGAACGGATGCCAATAGTGCATTGGAATCGATGCGTTACAGTGACCAGCTGGAGCATGACGTTTCTGGGGACGAACAACTCGCTATTTCTGCGGTTTTCTCTTTCAACACGTGCAGTGTTGGTAACGGGACGCGAGCATGGCGGATTGCATCCGTCCTACGGGGAACCCTGCTTGCGGTTTGACCGGGTAACTCTGCGGACGAAAAAAGCCGGGTTTTTGCACTGAGCGCGTTCACCAGCTTTGCAACCGGGTTTTTTCGTTTAAAAAGGCGAGGGCAAATTTGATAGCTCGCGCGTGCGCCGCGTGAGCCGGGCCAGTGTCTGCCAGTCCTGGCCGTTCAACAAATTGATCGGGCGCGCTACGCGCTCGGTTTCTTCTTCGGGCAGCGCGCGTGGCGCAGCTGTAACGACTTTCGCCACACCGCCTTCAAACAACAGCGCCTCGGGCGCGGACGTATTGCTGTTGACGTTGATGGCATATACTTTTTTGTCGTACAGGACGCTTACTTTCTCGACGATCGAATGCCCGACGACAATCGTGTCCGCATCGAATGAGCGCAATGCCGCGACGACATCCTGATCGCCCGCCTTGGCGTACTTGCCCTCTTCGGCCTTGAAGTAGCCGCGGTATTGTGTGACCCCATTAAAACCTAGCACGGCTTCCAGTTCAGCCGCCGGCACCAGCTCGCCGCGCCAATAGCGCCGCATCGCCGTATTGAGCTGCGCAATCGTCAGCCCTTGCTGTACGACCAGCGAGCTGATTCCTCCGTGGGTCACTACCACCCGGCCTGCTTTCACCACCACCGGCTGGGCGCGCAGCCATGCGCCGATCACCGTGTCCGGCGCAAACGCGGCCGCGGCACCACCCATCTTTTCAAGCGCATACAGGTGCTCGGGATGGATCTTGACGGTGTTGCCCCGCAAAAGATATTGTTCGTGGTTGCCCAACACAACATGGACGCTGCCGCCCGCTGCCCTGGCCTGCGCTGCCAGGCCGTGCAGGCGCCACAACACGGCAAACACATCGCTCCCGCGATCCACGGAGTCGCCGGCAATCACCAGCCGATTGGCGCCGAAGTTCCATTCGCCACTTGCAGCGGTGACGCCGAGTTTGCTCAAAGCGCTATTCAGAAATGCGGCATTGCCCTCAATATCGCTCAGCACAAGCAATTTGTCCGGCATCGACACGACAGCATCATCTTGCTGGGCTTTCTGGGGGATGGCGAAAGTGTGGCGCTGTCCGGCGCACGAGATGTGCAAGGTTTCTCCCCTGCCGGCCTGGCGCAGCACGCGATTTTCGCAAAACCAGCTCGCTGACCAGCTGTTGGCCGTGCCCATCTTGACCACGGGGCCATCGAACCTGCCGGGAATTGCAGCAGCGTCTCCCGTTCCGGCGGTCATGGGGATCTTGACGTGAGCGATACCCAACAAGGGAAGCATCAAGCGTTGGTGGACACCGGACTTGGTCGACTCAATCTTGGCGAAGAATAGCATCGACCCAAACAGGGCCAAGGGCGCCAATACCAACGCCACAGCGGCGCGCGCCAGGAAGCGTCTTTATTTTGCTTTCATTACCGTCCCCAGGCATGTCAAGGAACCGATTATAGGCAGGCGCTCGTGCCTTCAGAGTAAGTTGGCAACATTTATTTCTACTGTATGCATGTGCACATACAAATTTCGGACGAAAAAAACCCCACATTTCTGCGGGGTTTTTTAATATAACTAGCCTGACGATAACCTACTTTCACACTGGTTGCAGCA
>NZ_JAFCTU010000055.1:0-22696 GCF_049896185.1 Massilia sp. TSP1-1-2 | reverse complement strand
AAAGGAGAAAAATCCAGAACTCAAAAAAGCAGCGTAGAAACCGCTTTTAGGCGACAACTAGCTTGCAAATTACCGGCCGTGCGGAATGTGTAACTGTGTTTGTCACTATAGCTATAGAATGTAGCGTTAGAGCGCATCAATAGTGCGAGGTCTAGCGAGACATCGGGCGGTACCGACACGATTCGTCTTCATCAAATTTTGCAAATCAATTTCTTATGATGCGTCTTATCTCCTTGCTGCTGGCCTTTTCCGTCCCCCATTTGGCCCATGCGGACGTCGTGCAAGTGGCCGTGGCCGCCAACTTCACGGCCCCCATGAAAGACATCGCTGCCTTGTTCGAACAGGAAACTGGCCACAAGGTGCAAACTTCCTACGGTTCAACGGGCAAGTTCTACGCGCAAATCCAGCACGGCGCCCCATTCGACATCCTGCTAGCCGCCGACGATGAAACTCCGGCCAGGCTGGAAAAGGAAGGCGCGGCCGTGTCACAGACCCGTTTCACCTACGCAATCGGCAAGCTTGTGTTATGGAGCGCGCTGCCGGCGCTGGTGGACGACAAAGGCGCGCTGCTAAAGAACGGCAATTTCACGCATCTTTCCATCGCGAACCCAAAACTGGCGCCCTACGGCGCCGCAGCGGTAGAAGTACTACAAAAACTCGACCTGTACGCCACGCTGGAGCCAAAACTGGTGCAAGGCGAAAATATCGCCCAGACCCATCAATTCGTCGTGTCCGGCGCCGCGCCCCTGGGTTTTGTCGCAATGTCGCAGGTGTTTGAAGGCGGCAAGCTCAAGTCCGGATCAGCCTGGGTCGTTCCCGCCGCCATGTACACGCCAATCCGCCAGGATGCAGTCGTGCTGTTGCCCGGCAAGGACAAGCGCGCCGTCGATGCTTTCGTCAGGTATTTAAAGGGCGACAAGGCAAGAGCGGTCATCCGCTCTTATGGTTACGCGCTGTAAGTCGAACCGGCTCAGCGCATCGGCAACAGCGCAGCGGCCTTCACTTGCGCCCACACCGTCTTGCCTGGTTCCAAGTAAAGATGGTCGCGCGAGCGGCGCGTAATGCACGCCAGCAGCGCCGTGCCGCCCGCGTCAAGCTTGATGATGACGTGCGCCGCATCGTTGGCCGGCCATTCGGCAACAACAGTCACGCGCAACTGGTTCAGGATCGAACTGTCGGCCGGCGGCGACAAGGCGAGGCTCACATCGCGCGCCAGGATGCGCAGGCGCAGCCTGGCGCTGGCCGGCAGCGCCTTGGCCGCGACGCGAATCATCCCGCCCGCCGCGTGCAGGTGCAGCAGGCTATAGTGCGCATCGAAACTGTCCACCACGCCATCAACCAGCACGCCGGCGTCGTCTGCCAGCGACATCGCCAAGTCCAGCCGCGCCAGCGTTTCGGCGGCATTGCCGCTGGCGATTACCTGGCCGGCGTCGAGCAGCACAACGTGGTCGGCCAGGCGTGCCACCTCTTCGGCCGAATGGCTGACATACAGCATCGGTATCGCCAGTTCCTCGTGGATGCGCTCCAGGTAAGGCAGCACTTCTTCCTTGCGCTTGCCGTCGAGCGAGGCCAGCGGCTCATCCATCAGCAACAGTTGCGGGCCGGTCAATAGCGCCCTGGCGATCGCCACGCGCTGGCGTTCGCCGCCCGACAACGCCGTGGTGCGCCGCTCCAGCAAGTGTTCAATACCCAGCAGCGCCAGCGCATGCGCCATGACCTTGGCGCCGTCAGGCGCGCCGGCGCGTGTGCGGGCAAAATCGAGATTGCCGCGCACGCTCAAGTGCGCAAACAGGCTTGCCTCCTGGAACACGTAGCCCAGCGAGCGCCGGTGCGTGGGAACAAACTGTTTGCCGGCGCTGTCCTGCCAGGTCTGGCCATTGACTTCCACGTGGGCGCCGGGGTGCCGGTCGAGACCGGCGATGGCGCGCAACAGCGTGGTCTTGCCGGAGCCGGAATGGCCAAACAGCGCCGTCACGCCGCGTCCGGGCAATTCCAGCTTCACCTGCATGGCAAAGCCTGCACGGTGAATATCGAAGCTGGCGCGGATGGGTGGAAGCTGGCTCACTGGAGTTTTCGCGCAGGGTTAAACGTGTACAAAAGCAGCAGGATCACGAAGCTGAAAGCCAGCATGCCGCCGGCCAGCCAGTGCGCCTGCGTGTATTCCAGCGCTTCGACGTGGTCATAAATTTGCACCGATACGACGCGCGTCTTGTCGGGGATGTTCCCGCCAATCATCAGCACAACGCCGAACTCGCCAATCGTATGGGCAAACCCGAGCGTGGCCGCCGTAATGAAACCCGGCTTGGCAAGCGGCAGCACCACCGAAAAAAAAGTATCGAGCGGACTGGCGCGCAAGGTGGCGGCCACCTCCAGCGGACGCGGGCCGATCGCTTCGAACGCGTTTTGCAGCGGTTGGATGACAAACGGCATCGAATACAGGACCGAACCGATCACCAGGCCAGCAAAGGTAAATGGCAACAAGCCAATGCCCAACGTTTGCGTCGCCTGGCCGATGGGACCGTGCGGACCCATCGTCACCAGCAGGTAAAAACCCAGCACCGATGGCGGCAGCACCAGCGGCAAGGCAACGACGGCGCCCACCACGCTTTTCATGCGCGAACGGGTTTGCGCCAGCCACCAGGCCACGGGCGTCCCGATCAGCAACAGCAGCACGGTGACCACCGTTGCCAGCTTCAGCGTTAGCCAGACGGCGCCCAGGTCTTCGGGAGTGAGCATGTAAACAGCGCGACTACGCTGGCGCAGCCATGCACGCCGGGCACTTCACCAGTCCGGTACGCCCGATCGACCAGCCGGCAGCCACAGCCTGCGCGGCCGCCCTCGTGGACCAGGCGTCCATCGGCTCATGCGCCGGTTCGTCGGGTTCGAACATGGCGCGGCAACCGCTGGACTCGCAGGCGAGCAGCGTTTCGCAGAACAGCATTTCTTGCAGTAAGTTATCCATGGATCATTGGCGCAGGTTGGTTTGCTGGGCACCCTGGCGAACTTCGACCAGTTCGATTTCGAACAATTTGGGCCATAATTTTCCGGTCACAAACAGGCGCTTTTGCTTGCTGTCGTAAGCAATTCCGTTCAGTACCGCATCGACCGAATTGGTGCCGCGCTGCGCAGGCTCGAGCAGCTTGGTCAGCACGATCCAGCCCACCACCTTGCCGCTGGCCGGATCGATCCGCGCGATCATGTCGGTGCCCCAGACGTTGGCAAACAACTGGCCTTCGACCCATTCCAGTTCGTTCAGGCGCGTCAGCGGCGCGCCGTCGACGGTGACGTCAAAGCGGCGCACTTCCTTGAGCTTGCGGTCGAGCACGCGGATCGAGGCTGTGCCGTCGCTCATGTACGCGTACTGCCCGCCGCTGGCCAGTCCCCAGCCTTCGCCGGTATAGCTGAAGCGCTTTTTTTCCCTGAACGTCTTGGCGTCAAACACCAGCCCGATTTGCGAAGTCCAGGTCAGTCCGACGATCGCGCCATCGACTTCGGCAATGCCTTCGCCAAACAGTTCGGGCGCCAAGGCCTGCTTTTGCAGCACCCTGCCCGTCGTCAGCTCGACCTTGCGCAACGACGAGCGCCCCTGCATGCCCGTGCTTTCGTACAAAAAGCCGTCTTTGAAGAATAGCCCCTGCGTGAACGCTTGCGGGTCATGCGGGTAGGTATTCTTGACAACGAAGGTGTACACCGGAACGGCGGCCTGGGCCATATTCCAAGCAAGCAAAGTACTGGCGAACACGCTCGCAACCGCGCTGGCAACACGAATCTTCATGTGGATCCTCAAGTCCGATGGCAGCTGCCATCCACAGCCGCCATCATAGCGTATTGCGGGGCGCTGCCGGGCCAGACGCAAAAACCCGCCGCTCCTGTGGATGCGGCGGGTGCTCGCTGGCGAGCGGCGATTACTTCGGCATCAGCACCGTGTCGATGACGTTGATCACGCCGTTCGACTGATAGACATCGTAGGTGCTGATGTTGGCGCTGTGGCCGCTGTCATCCATGACCGTGATGTTGTGCATGCCGTTCATGGCAAAGCTCAGCTTGGCGCCGTTTGCTGTTGCCAGCATCGCTTTGCCGTGGCCTTTCTTGATGGCTGCGCTGAGCGCCATGAAATCATATTTTCCCGGGACGACATGGTAGGTCAGGATCTTGGTCAGCGTGCCCTTGCTTTCCGGCTTGACCAGTGTCTCGACGGTGCCGGCTGGCAGTTTGGCAAATGCCGCATTGGTCGGCGCGAACACGGTGAACGGACCCTTGCCCTTGAGCGTCTCGACCAGGCCTGCGGCCTTGACGGCGGCGACCAGCGTGGTGTGGTCGGCCGAGTTGACGGCATTGTCGACGATGTCCTTGCTGGCCATCATGGCCTGGCCGCCGACCATGACGTCAGCTGCCCAGGCAGCGTTGGAGGTGGCCAGTACGGCGGCGAGCAAAAGCGAGGATTTGAGCATGCGCATGATGTTTCCTTTTGAGTGATGGAAGAGAACTACTCATCCATATACGCGGCCCTGGGCGCCCTGGATTCAAACAATTTTGTCAATACAACGATTGCACTCAATTTGTTCATGGGAAACAACGCCGCTCGCGAACTTGCAGTCGCGCATGACCTAGCGCAAACAATGGACCGGGTCACGGCGTACAGTCAAACGCAGGGGGGAACAATCATGGACGAAGTGGATTTCATTGAAGAGCAGCTCGACATGGGCGCCATCAGCGCCGATGAAAAAATGCGCCTGAAGGTGGCATTTGGCGACAACGTGGCGCAGCGCTTCCTGGTGCTGCGGGGCATCACGAACGAGGTCATGCAAGAAGCCGTGCTGGAGCGGCACGCAAACCGCGAGGCGGCCCGCATCACGCGCGACGTCATTGCCTTGGCGCTGAGCCAAAGCGCGCAATAGCGACGGCGCGCAGCAAGCGCGATGCCAGCGGCGCGCTTCAGGCGCGCTGCTGCAAGCGCCGTTCCGGCAACCTTGCCGGATGAATGCCGGCCAGCACGGCGATCAACTCGTCCGTCCTGGCCGGCTTGACGAAGTAAAAATCAAAACCGGCCGATACCGACATTTCGCGCCCGTACTTGTTGCCGTAACCCGTCAGGGCGATCAAGGTCGCCGCCGCCGTCGGCCCGCTGCCGCGCAGGCGGCGCGCCAGCTCGTAGCCGTCCATGCCGGGCAGGCCGATGTCGAGCAGACATACGTCCGGACAAAACTGCGCTGCGGTCTCTAGTGCGCGCTGCGGTTCATGTTCCACCGTCACCGTGTGGCCTTCCAGTTCGAGCAGCATGGCCATCGCGTGCGCCGCATCCTTGTTGTCGTCCACCACCATCAGCCGCAAGGCCGCGCCCGGCTCGCGCAACAGGCCCGGCGCGTCCACGCTGGCGGCCGCGCGCTGCTGGTGGCGCTGCAGGTAGACCGAAAACGTGGCGCCCTGGCCCGGCCCTTCGCTCGCCACTGTCACGTGGCCGCCATGCAGCAACACCAGGCTGCGCACCAGCGCCAGGCCCAGTCCCAGCCCGCCCTGGGCGCGGTCCGACGAGCGCTTTTCCTGCGTGAACAGTTCAAAAATATGCGGCATCAGCTCGGCGTCTACGCCAATGCCGTTGTCGCTCACGTGCAGCTCGACCATGCCCGCGTGGTGGCTTACCGTCAGCGTAATTTGCCCGCCGGGCGGCGTGTACTTGGCGGAATTGTGCAGCAAGTTGGTCAGCACCTGCACCAGCCGCTTGCGGTCGCCCAGCACGCTGACCTGTCCTTCAGCCGGCGCTTGCACCTTGAGCAAATGGTTGCGCTCGTTCATCAACGGCTGGGTTTGTTCAAGCGACTCGATAACCACCTGGTGGATGTCAATCACTTGCTTGTCGAGCGTGACCAGACCGGTATTCACGCGCGAAACGTCGAGCAAGTCGTTGATCAGGCTGGTCATGTGGTTGACCTGGCGTTCAATAATGATGCTCGATTGCTTGACCCGCGCGACATTGTCCGGCGCCATGCCCAACAGGTGCGCGGCCGAGCGGATTGGCGCCAGCGGATTGCGCAACTCGTGCGAGAGCATCGCCAAAAACTCATCTTTGTGGCGGCTCACTTCACGCAAGGACTCCTCGGCCCGCTTGCGGGCGCTGATGTCAATCGATACGCCGCGGATGCAAGTCGGCTTGCCGTGCGCGTCGGCCACCACGGTGGCGCGCACCTGCAGCCAGACCAGTTGTCCGTTGTCCGGGCGCACCATGCGCACGATGTCGCCGTAACTGCCAATGCAGGCAATCGCCGCCTGGCGTTCGTGTTCCAGGTTGCACAGGTCTTCCGGCACCATGGCGCGCCACACCTCCGGCATGCTGCCCCAGGTGGCGCCGAAGAGCTCGGGCGCATTGTCGGAAAACGTGACCTGGTCGGTGGCCAGGTCCCAGTCCCAGATCGCCATGCCGGCCGCCTTCATGCCTTCGCGCAGGCGCAGCTCGCTGCGCTGCAGCGCCTGGCGCGCCATGGTGCGCTCGGTGGCGTCGTAGCCCTGCACAAAGATGCCGCTCACTTGCCCGCCGATGTGAATCGGCTGGTATACAAAATCCAGGTAAGCATACTCCGGCGCTGCGTCCGGCGCGCGCCGCAGGTTCAATTGCAAGTCCACCGCCTTGTACGCTTCACCCGAGCTGTACACCTGGTCGAGTAACTCGTACACGCCCTGGCCCGCGATATCGGGCAAGGCTTCGCGCACGCTCTTGCCGACCAGGTCGCGCGCGCCGACCAGGCGCAGATAAGCGGCGTTGGCAAACTCGAACACGTGGCTGGGGCCGCGCAAAATGCACATGAAGCCATGCGCCTGCTCGAACAGCACGCGCAAGCGCTCGCCTTCCGCCTCGCGCTGGGCATGCAGATTGTGCTCGGCCTGCAAGCGCTGCGCCGTCTGGATCGCCTCGTGTTCTTGCGCCAGTTCGCGCTGGCGTATCTGTTCGACTAGCGCGCGGTTCATTTGTTCCAGTTCGGCCTTGCCGCGATGCTGCTGGGTGACGTCGTTGCACACCACCAGCACGCCCTGCACGCCGTCCTGGTCTTCGATGGGGCTGTGGCCATAGGTCCACCAGACATCTTCGCGGCGACCGTGGCGCGTGACGGGAACGAGCTGGTCTTCATTCCAGGTGGAGCCCTGCCCCGCCATGACGAGTTCGATCTGGGGGCCGATGATGGGCCAGATTTCTTCCCAGCACTGCCGCCCCGGCGCGCCCAGCGCTTGCGGATGGCGTTCGGCGCCCATGGTGTGGCGGTAGGCGTCGTTGTAGAACTGGATCAGGTCCGGGCCCCACCACAGGAACATGGGATGGCGGGAATTGAGGATCAGGCGGATCGTGCTCTTGAGCAGCGCCGGCCATTGCGCCGTGGGACCCAGCGGGCTGGCGTGCCACGCCTTTGCGCGCATCAGCTCGCCCAGCTCGCCGCCATTCGACAAAAAATTGAAGTTCGCTTGCGTCACGGGCGTCCCCATTGGAAGTTGCAATGACATCACCGGCGCTCAGGCACGGGCGACTGCACGAAGCATCATAACATTGGTGTTTGCGCACATCGCGCAGAGTTTGTCAAAGCGAAGAAAATGTCTCTTCGCTACAAACTTCCCGGGCAAGCGCGCCCGTCAAGGCGGGCATGGGGAGGCATCGCTGCGCAAATCACGGCGGGCGCGCCAGCAGCGGCCAGGTAAGCGTCAAGACTGGCGCCAGACCAGCCGGTACCAAGCGGGCGCGGCGTGCGCCCGCGCAGGGCCGGCACGCACGGACGCTTGCTAAATGCGGGCAAGGCGGACGGCGGGCACGGTTCCGGACGTTCCGGCACCACGCCCTTGGCGCCAGGAATGAAGCCGAGGACATTGTTCTCGATATCGTAGAACAGGCCGTCCTCATACCAGCCGATATGCTCGCCCGCCAGCGAAAACACGCTCAGGCCAAACACCCAGCCGACA
Organism: Massilia sp. TSP1-1-2; assembly: GCF_049896185.1. Lineage (NCBI taxonomy): Bacteria > Pseudomonadati > Pseudomonadota > Betaproteobacteria > Burkholderiales > Oxalobacteraceae > Massilia > Massilia sp. TSP1-1-2. The sequence continues at coordinate 14,758 of NZ_JAFCTU010000055.1, read as the reverse complement.
TTGTGCCCGGCCAGATTACGCAGGCAAAACTCATCGAGAATGGCGCCCGCACAACCTGCGTCGTCAATTACCCAGCTTGCCAAGATGCCCCCGTGCTTGCGCGTGTGACGCCGATAGACAAATCATAACGTGTAAAATTTGTCACCATGCGCACGGTTGACCCAACTGTTGTTTAAGTCCAACCGGCGTCGACGACGAACTCCTGGGCCGTCATCATGCGGCTGTCTTGCGCGCCCAGAAACAAGGCCATGCTGGCCACGTCCGCGCCCACGATGCGCCCCGGCAGGCACTGGTTTTCATCCATCGCCCGTTCGCCCGCCGGATCAACCCACTTGTCGAGCTGGCGCGACGTCATGACCCAGCCGGGCGTGAGCGTATTGACGCGAATATTGTCCTTGCCGTACTCGCGCGCCAGGCTGCGCGTGAGGCCATTGATGGCCGACTTGCTGGTGGCGTAGACCGGGTAGCCGGCCACCTTGTTTTTCCAGCCGGTCGAGCCGAGGTTGATGATCGAGCCGCCGCCGCGCCGCTGCATGCCCTGCAGCACCGCCTGGGCGGCGAAGAACGCCACTTTCAGGTTGATGTTGAGCTTGGCGTCAAAATATTCGGGACTCACGTCCAGGAAATCATGGCGTTCATCGTTGGCCGTGTTGTTGACCAGAATGTCGAAGTCGCCGCAGTGCTCGGCTGCCTGGGTAACGCTGGCGCGCAGGGCGCTCATGTCGGACAGGTCGCAGGCGAGGAACATGGGTGTGTGCGGCACGCTGCCTTCTAGCGAGCCGAGCAGCGCGTTCGACGAGGCGACGTCGCGGTCGGCAAAGGCTACGCGCGCGCCTTGGCGGGCAAAGGCGGCAACGATGTCGGCGCCAATGCCAGAGCCGCCGCCCGTGACGAACACGGCCTTGCCGGCCAGGCTGGGGTAATTGGCAAATTCCATTGTGTGATCCTGTTTATTGTTATTCGCGCCACAACTACATGGCTTTTTTATGCTACGGCAGCATGGAAGGCGTCGATGTATTCGACCGCCCGCCTGGCGAGCTCATCATTATCGATACCGGGAGTATACAGATTTCCCCCGATGCCAAAACCGGTGGCGCCCGCCGCCAGCCACGTACCCAGCGAACCCGGCGTGACGCCGCCGACGGGCCATAGCGGCGTGCCCGCAGGCAGCACGGTTTTCATCGCCTTCAGCCCCGCCACGCCGACCATTTCAGCCGGAAAAATCTTAAGCGCATGCGCGCCTGCAGCCAGTGCCGCAAACCCCTCGGTCGGCGTGGCCACCCCGGGTGCGCACAGCATGCCGAGCTCAGCGCCACGGGCGATGACGGCCGGGTTGGCGTTCGGCGCCACCATCAAGCGCCCGCCAGCGGCATGCACCGCCTCCACGTCGGCCACGCTGAGCATGGTCCCGCCACCGACGATCGCGCCGGCCGGCGCCATGCCCGCCAAAATGGCGATCGATTCGAGCGCACCCGGACGGTTCAGCGGCACTTCCAGCAAGCGAAAGCCGGCGCCAAATAGCGCAGCGCCCGCCGCTGCCGCGTCTTGCGGCGATAGGCCGCGCAAAATGGCGACCAACGGTGGACTAAATTGTTCAACATTCATGGCTTAACCTTGTTTAAAAAAACGACCCAGTGCGGCCCGGTACACCTCGTCCGGGTCGAGCACGCGCGCGGCCATGCCAAAATGCGCTGCGGCGCTGGCGTAACGGCTGCTCAAGGCGTGCGATGCAATAATATGAATGACGCTGCCCTGCTGCTGGTGCGCCGCGGCAAACTCGGCGCCGATCAGCAAACCACTGACGAACGAGCGCGCCTTGGCCGCCGGCATGTCCTTGGCGACGACGCGCGCGCGCACGCCAAACAGCGTATGACTGAGCGGCTTGCCAAGCTGCGCTTCCTGCATGCCGGCCGCGAACGCTGCTTCATCGTCCTCGCCCGGCGCCATCAGGGCCGCCAGCGTTCCGCCGGCCGACAGCATGGCAAACAATTCGCCCGTCATGTAGGTCGCCAGGCTCTCCACTTGACCGTCCTGCAGCTTGACCCACTTGCTGTGGGTCCCCGGCAACACGACCCAGCCATCCGTCACGCCCAGGGCAAGCGCGCCCAGCAACTGCGCTTCCTCGCCGCGCATCACGTCAACGCCTGCCTTGCGGTCGCAATACCCGGGCACGATCAGGCAATCGGGGTAACCATTCACCGCCACCAGATGCTGGGCCAGCGCGGCCAGCGGCACGGCAGTGTCCAGGTACGGCACTTCTTGCCAGCCGCTGGCCGAACCGACCATGCCCGACATGACGGTGGGCACGTCAAGCCCCACCGACATGTCTTCGCGCAGCGCCGCCAGCGAGGCGGCAAACGCGCCGCCCACTGCCAGCATCCCGTAACCGTCCGCATGCTGGGCCAGGCAGCGCCCGTCGCGGTGCATCAAGTACGCGCGACGGTTGCTGGTGCCCCAGTCAATACCAAGCAGTAAGGAGCCTTCGATCATAATTTGAACGACAGTCCCAGGTTAAAGCGGCGGCCGAACTCGCGTACTTCTTGCTGATACGCGATATTGTTGCTGGTGTAGATCGACTTCTGGTTGGTGATATTGTCCATACCGAAGCGCAGTTGCAGTTGCGGCGTCAGCTGCTTGGCAAAGTTCATCGACACATAGGTCTCGGCTTCGTTTTGCTGCATTACGCCATCCCAGCCGGCAATGCGGGTGTACGGGCTGTGGTAGTTGGCCGACAGGCGCGCTTCGTAACCATCTTTTTCGTACCAGACGGTCAGGCCGCCGTTATGCTTCATCAAGCCTTCCAGTGGCATTTTCAAGCCATTGTACGTTTCCTCGATGCCGCTGGTGCTGTACGAATAGTTGGCCGACAGTCCGATGCCGTTGGCAAACAGCTGCTGGTAAATCACTTCCGCACCGCGCACGCCGCCGCCGTCGCCGTTCACCGGACGCGAGATCACCGCAGGACGGCCGTCGATGGTGGTGTTGACGGTGGCAATGCCGATGTAGCGCGACAGATCCTTGTAGAACACGCCGCCCGACAGCAGCGAACCCTTGCCGAAGTACCATTGGTAGGCCAGGTCGACCTGGTTCGACATCATGGGTTTCAGTTCAGGATTGCCGGTGCTGCCCGTCAAAGGCCGGTTCGGGGTGAGCGTATCGAGGCTCAGGTTGCGCGAACCGCGCATGTCGTCCACCGGGGCGCGGGCCATGGCGCGGGCCACCGAAAAGCGCAGCTGGTGCTCTTGCTTGGCGTCCAGATTAAAAATCAGGTTCAGGCTTGGCAGCACTTCGGAGTAGCTCGACTTGACGCTGGTTGGCGAGACGGTGCCGTTGAGCGATTGCGCGCCCTCGCCCACCTGGCTGGTGCGCACAAAGCGCACGCCGGTATTGCCGCGGAAGCTGTAACCCATCAGCTCGCCTTCCAGGTCGCCCTGGACGTAGGCGGCCGTGTTGCGCTCCTTGACGGTCCAGCCGGCCAGCTGGTCACGCGAGCGGCCATCCGGATTGAAAGCATTGCCGCCGAAGGTGCTCAGCACCGTGTTGGTCCAGTCTTTCACGCCCAGGAACGTCGACAGGCCATCGACCGGTACTGCTTCAAAGGCCGAACCGGGAATGGTCTTGCCGGCGAAATCCCAGTAAGCTTGCTCGAAGCTCTTGGTGCGATCGGTGGCGCGCAGGCCAACCTTGATCTTGCTGACATAGCCAAAGTCAACGCTGCGCGCCGCATTCAGGTGCATGCCGCTCAAGCGGTCGCGCAGGTGCTCGTAGTTGGAAATGTGCAGTTCGGCATTGCCGAAGTTGGCCGGATTGCCGGTGTCCTGGCCCCAGTTGTACGAAAACTTGCCGTCGCCCGGGTTCAGAAAATTGACGGTGGCGCCGTTTTTGCTGAACTGACGCAGGTTGCGCCACTGGCTTTCGCGCTCCGACTTGGAGGTGAACAGGTCGGTTTCAAGTTTCCAGTCGCCCACGTTGAACTTGCCGTTGACGCCGCCGGCCAGGGTATTCATGTCCTGGGTCCACAGTGAATCATTGGTCGTCAAGCCCACGTTGCGCACGGTGGCGCCAACGATGTAGCCATCCTTGACGACCGGGTTACTGTAGTCGGCCGCCTTGCTGCCTTCCCAGCTGCCGGTGTCGCCGCTCCAGTGCGACAGTTCAGGTTCGCGAATGTCGGACTTGGAATAGTAAATGTCCGAGCTCAGGAAAGCATTCGGGCTGGCTTTCCATTCCACTTTGCCCAGCACGCTGGCGCGCTCGTTGGTGCCGCGCTTGACGCCGTCTTCAAAGCCCCATGGCGCCTTGGCGTTGTTGGCCACGCCGCTCGGGTTGTAGGTATTGAAGCCGTAGTGCTTGAACAGCTTTTGCACCGACGGCTGGTTCTGGTAGCTGGCCGCAAGCGCCACGCCGACGGTTTTGTCGGCGAACTGGTCGACATAAATGCCGCCCAGGCGCGGTGCGAATTTCTTCGCGCCGGGAATGTCCTTGGCCAGTTCGTAGTACAGCGCGTCCGCCTTGAACGAGGCCATGCGCTTGCTGAACTTGAGCGGCGAGACCGTTTGCAGGTCGATCGTGGTGGCGATGCCGCCTTCGACCAGTTCGGCCGACTGCGTCTTGTAGATGGTGGCCCCGGAGATCGACTCGGACGGGAACTGCTCGAAGCGCACAGCGCGGTCCGGTTCGGACGTGGCCAGCTCGCGCCCGTTCAAGGTGGCGCCGATGAAGCGCGGGCCCAGGCCGCGCGAAACCACCTGGCTGGCGTTGCCGCGGTCCAGTCCGGCCGACAGGCCAGGCAGGCGCGCCAGCGATTCGGCAATCGTGGTGTCAGGCAGCTTGCCGATGTCTTCGGAGGCGATCACCTCGACCATGCTGTTCGACGCTTCCTTGACCGCCAGCGCATTGCGCACCGAGGCGCGGATGCCGGAGACGGTGATCGTTTGAACCGGCTCGGCGGCGGGGGCCGGAGCCTGCTGGGCAAAGGCGTTAGCGCCGACTGCAGGCAGCGTGAAAAGGCTTGCAATCATCCAGCTGAGTTTTTTCTGTTCCATAATGTCTCCTGTGTTTTTATAAGTCAGAATGCGCAGAACTTGTTGTTCGTTCTCAATCTGCGGCATGGGATGAATCCTACGGAATTCAGCAATATCATTCCAATAGAATATTTCGCGCGATGTATGCGGAAATCGTATATATCTTTTTCAGCCAGCACGAAGTAGAAATTAACTTTCAGCAATGAAAATATTACTTCGGCAATTTTTTAGCGAGCTTATTCGCGCGCATCCGAAAACCGGCGGAGGGAGTTGCTTAACGCTCCAGGACCAAGTGTCCATCGAAAAATCGCGACAGTTCCAACCTCGAAAACCAACACCACACAGCGTCTTCGCGCATGCGGAGACCCATAGAACAGTTGCTCAGCTCAACCGTTCCATGGGTCCCCGCGTTCGCGAGGACGACCTTGTTTTGGTGTTCGTACTGGGAAATATCTCGATGTTTGCGCGGTCAAAGGGACGCAAAGCGTTTTGCAACACCGTCCCGAGCGAGGACGAAGTTACAAGTTTTTTTCAGCGCTTGGAGGGGTAGCGCTGTGCGGTCACTTCGCGCAAGCTGGCAAGCATGGCTTCGGCCCCGGGCGACAATTGATGATGCCGGCGCGTGATAATGCCGTACATTTCCATCCGCAAACCCAAATCAAAAGGCAATACTTCTAAAATGCCGTTTTGTAGATAAGGAGCAACAAGTTCCTGTGGTAAGGCAACCACCATGTTGCTTCCAACCAACAGATTGGCGATCACCGGCAAGGCCAGCGTCTCCACCGTTTCTGCCGGCGGCTCCAAGCCTTGCGATAAAAACATTGCCGTCAGGCGGTCACGCAAGATGCTGCCCGTGGGCGGCAAGATCCAGCCCTGCAGCACCAGCTCGGCCAGCGTCAGATCGGTCCGGCCGGCCAGCGGATGGCCGGCGCGCACGATCAGACTGTGCGGCTCGTCGGTCACCGGTTCGAACGTCAGTTCGCCGGCAGCTTCCGTGTCCAGAATGCGCCCCACCACCACATCGAGTTCGCCCGCGCGCAGGCGTTGCACCAGCAGTTTGCTGGTATCGACCGAGATCGACACCAGCACGCGCGGCTGGCGCGTCTTGAGCAGGTTGACCGCTTCCGGCACCAGGCTGGCCCCTGGCGTGAGCACGCAGCCCACGTCGACCCGGCCGCGCAGGCCCGAGAGCAGCTCCATCACTTCCTGGTGCGCCGCATCCATCTCGGCCAGCGCCGCGCCGGCGCGCCGGATCAGCACCTGGCCGTACCAGGTGGGCGCCACGCCGCGCGGCAAGCGCTCGAACAACTGCACGCCGAGCGCGTGTTCCAGTTCGGCCAGCAGCTTGGACGCCGCCGGTTGCGTCAGGTTGGCAGCTTGCGCTGCGTGCATGATCGATCCATGCCGCCCAAGTTCGACCAGCAGCACTAGGTGGCGCGTTTTCAGGTGCGAGCGGACGAAGCGGTCGGAACGTGGATCGGGCATATGCACTAACTAAAAGTCGACATTACATGATACCAGCGTTACGAGCGGCGTTCGCCGCGCGTTTTCAACTGGTCGAGTAGCACCGCCGCCAGCAAAATCACGCCGCGCATCAAGTACTGGTAGAACGCATCGACGTCCATCAGGTTCATCACGTTTTCAACCGTCCCCATGATCAATACACCGATCAGGACCCCGAAAATGCGCGCCTTGCCGCCCTGCAGCGACACCCCGCCCAGCACGCAGGCCGAAATCACGTCCAGTTCGAACCCTTGCGCTGCATTCGGCTGGCCGCTGGTGATGCGCGAGGCCAGGATCAAGCCGGCCAGGCCGGTGACCAGGCCTTGCAGCAAAAAGATCCAGACCCGCAGTTTTTCAACCTTCACGCCCGCCAGGCGCGCCGCTTCCGGATTGCCGCCGATGGCCAGCGTATTGCGTCCAAAGACGGTGTGATTGAGCAGCACGCCAAACACCAGGAAGCAGGCGCCGGCCACCAGCACCGGCAACGGCAAGCCGCCAATGCGGGCGTCGCCAAAGTCGATAAAGGCGTCGCTGTTGATGCCCACCGCCTGGCCGTGCGAAGCGATAAAGGCCAGGCCGCGCACCATCAGCATCGTGGCCAAGGTGGCGATCAAGGCGTTCACGCGCAGGTAGGCAATCAGCACGCCGTTGCCGGCGCCGATCAGCGCGCCGGAACCCAGGCCCGCCAACACCGCCAACGTCACGCTGCCGGTGCGTTCCAGGACGATGGCCCCGAGCACGCCGGCAAAGGCGATGGTCGAACCGACCGACAGGTCAAAGTCGCGCGAGGCCAGGCACAGCATCATGGTGCAGGCAACCATGCCAATCTGCGCCACCGACAGCATCAGACCGACGATGTTGGCCACCGAGGCAAAGTTCTGGACCGTGGCGGCAAGGACGGCGAACAGCACGACGTACGCGATCGTCATGCTGTGCTCGACCAGCAGGGCCCGGGTGCGGGTGCGGGTGCGATCGCGGCCAGCTGGCGCTGCGGCTGGCTGCGAGGTGACTTCAATGGTGCTCATGCTGTTCTCCGGGCGGTGGTGTCATTGGGTGTGGAATCGGGCAGCGCCAGGCGCAGCACCGAGGTTTCATTGGCGTCGGCGCGCGCAAGCACGCCGGCGATGCGTCCCTCGCGCATCACGGCCACGCGGTCGGCGATGCCCAGCACTTCGGGCAGTTCGCTCGATACCACGATCACGCAGCAGCCGCGCGCGGCCACTTCGTGGATGATGCGGTAAATGTCGTTCTTGGCGCCGACGTCGATGCCGCGGGTCGGCTCGTCCAGGATCAGCACCTTCAGATCCGGCTCGGCCAGCCAGCGCGCAAGAATCACCTTTTGCTGGTTGCCGCCCGAAAGCAGGCGGATTTCCTGCTCGCGGTTAGGGGTCTTGATGCGCAAGCGCTTGATGAATTCATCGGCCAGCTCCGCTTCGCGCCGGTGGCGCAGGAACATGCCACCCATCAGATCCAGCCGGCGCACGCTGATGTTGATGTTCTCGGACACCGACGCTTGCGCCAGAATGCCCTGCTCCTTGCGGTCTTCCGGGCACAGCACGATGCCGGCGGCAATCGCGCTCGATGGCCCGTGGTGCGGTACCGGCTGGCCGTCCAGCAGCACGGTGCCGGGGGTGCGCTTGTCGGCGCCGTACAGCTGGCGCATCAATTCGCTGCGCCCGGCGCCCACCAGGCCAAAAAAGCCCAGCACTTCGCCGGCGCGCACAGTAAAGTCGCAGTCAGGCGCCATGCCCTTGATCTTCAGGCGCTCGACCCCGTGCTCGCGCTCGCGGTAGTCGTAAATGTCGGACAGCTCGCGTCCGACCATGTCGCTGATCAGGCGCTCGCGCGGCACGTCGGCCATGACCGGATGCGTGACCACGCGGCGTCCGTCGCGGAAAATCGTGCAGGCGTCGCACAGCGCATACAGCTCTTCAAGCCGGTGCGAAATGTAGATCAGCGTGCGTCCGTCGGCGCGCAGGTCGCGCACGATCCGAAACAGGATGTCGGTTTCACGGTGCGACAGGCTGCTGGTCGGCTCGTCGAAGGCGATCACTTGCGCGTCCTGCATGACCGCCTTGCAAATTTCGACCATCTGGCGCTGCGCGATCGACAAGTCGACCAGGCGTGCTTGGGGATCAAGGTCGACGCCGAGCAGCGCGAGGCGCTCGGATACGATACGGTTTGCGGAACTCTTATCGACAAAACCGTATCGTGTTGGCAAGCGCCCAAGCAGGATATTTTCGGCCACCGTCAGTTCGGGCACGTACTGCAATTCCTGGTGAATCACGGCCACGCCGGCGGCGATGGCGTCGCTGGCCGAACCAAAGGCGACCGGCTGGCCGCCCAGCAGCAGGCGTCCGCCGTCCGGCCGGTACTGCCCGCCCAGGATCTTGAGCAGCGTCGACTTGCCGGCGCCGTTTTCACCCAGGAGGCCATGCACCGTGCCGGCATGGGCCTCGAAGCTCACCCCGCCCAGCGCAATCACGCCGGGGAAGTGTTTCGAGACATTGTCAAATTGAAGATAGGCGGACATGGCGACTCACAGACCGTTCTGGGCGCGCACCTGCGCCTGGTTGGCGCGGGTCATCAAGGTGCCGGCCGTCAGCGTGACTGCCGGCGGGGCCTTGTTGGTGGTGATCCAGGTGTACATATTGGCCGCGGTTTCATAACCGTGGCGCTTGGGGCTGATCATCACGGTGCCAAAAAAGCCGGTCGGCTGCGGCTTGGTGAATTCATTGAGCGCCGTCTTGCTGCCGCCGATGCCAATCCCGATCATGGCGTCGGCGCGCATGCCGCGCCCTTCGGCGGCGCGCACCGCGCCCAGCACCGCTTCATCGTTCAGGCCAACCGCCACCCACTTCTTGAAGCGCGGCTGTTTGGTAAAAGCGATATTGGCGGCGTTAAAGGCCGACTCGGTATCGGTCTTGGACTGCGGCGCGTCGACTACGTTGGCGGCCGGGTAGCCGGCAGCTTTCAAGGCATCAATCGCGCCCATAGTGCGCTCATGGCCGGTTGGCAGCTGGTCGTATGCCACGCGCAGCATGCCCACTTCTTCCGGCTTCCAGCCGCGCGCCTTCATTTCCGAGGCCAGCCCCAGGCCCACCTGCTTGCCGATCTCGTAGCCGGAAATACCCATGTGCGGAATGGACGCCACGGGTGAACCGGAGCCGTCGATCAGGCGGTCGTCGACCGAGATGACCTTCATGTTGTTGCGCTTGGCGGCGCGTTCGACCGCCTTGCCCAGCTTGACGTCGGGTGCGCAGATGACAAAGCCCTGCACTTTTTGCGCAGCCAGGTTGTCGATCGCGGCGATCATTTTTTCGCCGTTCGGGATGCCGATCTTGACCAGCGTGAAGCCCTTTTCCTTGGCGGCCTGTTCGGCGTAGCGCCACTCGTCCTGGAACCATGGTTCCTCGGCCTGCTTGACCAGAAAGCCGATCTTGACCGGGTCCGACGCTTGCGCGCAGCCGAAGGTGCACAGGGCGAGGGTGGCAGCTGCCAGTGAGGCGATGATTGGGCGTCGTTTCATGTTTGTCTCCTGAGTTTGCGTATCTGTGTAGCTAACTAAGTAGCTAATTATGTAAATGCTGATCGTCGAACAGTGCTTCTGCGTGGCCGCTTGCCTTCACCGGCAGCGGTACCAGTCCCGCCGGCCCGGCTGCCATCAGCTGGTCCAGCCTTGCGCCCCCAAATGCGGGGGTGGCGCAGTCAATGGCGATGCGGCGCACGACCTTGCCGCCCTTGTCATACTGGACTACCTGCCCGGCCTGGGCGTTCCACAGGCAACCCTCCTGGTCGACCACGGAGCCGCGCGCCGTGGCGCCCTTCTCCAGCTGCGCAAAGATCCCGATGCGTGACACGCTGGCGCGCCCGGCATCGTAGTCGCAGCACAGGATGGCGTCGCCGCCTGCGTCGGCGAAGAACATCCGTGCGCCGTCGCCTGAAAAACAGATCCCGCTCGCTTCGGCCACCGCCGGCAGCGCCAGCCTGCGCAAGCCGTGCTGGCCCGAATTCTGGTAAAAGCTGCCGATCGGACGCCGGTCTTCGCTGGCGTTGGCGGTCCCGAACACCAGGAAGCCGTGGCGGTCAACGCAACCGTCGCTGATGCCCGTGCGCGGTTCGGCCGCGTCCACCGCCACCAGCGCCTGCACCTTGAGCTGGCTGGCGCCGCGCTGCGGGTCGGCCGGTCCGGCCAGGCACAGCCGCTTGGGCAGGCCCACCAGCAGGCGCCCCGAACTGCAGTGCGCAATCAGGCCGGCGCGGTCAGGCAGCTTGCACGTCATGGTTGCCTGCTCCGTTTCCGACCAGGCATGCAGCGCCGCCGCATTACTGTTCGACCACCACCAGCGGCTGCCGGCGGCGTCCCAGCGCAGACTGCGGCCGGGCTGCTTCATGGCCGCACGCTGAGCCGATACACCGGCGTAACCTTGACGCCGCGCAGCTGCGCCAACTGCTTGTTGACGCCAAAATCGGGCCGCCCTTCTTTTGGCAAGTAGATCGGCGCATCGGCGCGCAGTGGCAACACCGACAAGGTGAGCGGCCCCTGGCCTGCATGGCGCACCGGGTACTTCCAGCCGTAGCCACTGTAATACCAATCGTCCAGCATGCGGGTACCGTTGAACAGGCGCCCGATATCGCCGACAAAATCAAGTTCGATCAGCGCCTCCGGGTTGGCCTTGCGCTGCGCTTCGGGAATCGTGATGGTCCATGCGGCGGCCGCGCCAAACGCTTCGGGCATCGGCTGCAATGCTGCATTGGCCAGACCGCCGATGGTCACGGCGCGCACCGCACGCGCTGCGCGCACCTGGGTGATGGTCGCCTCGATTTTTTGCGCGGGCAGTTTGGCGGCAAACGACTGGAATACGCCGTCCAGCGACTCGGTCAGCGCAGCATTGGCCTTGGGTTTGCCAGGCAGCGCCGGGTAGACCGCAAACGCCAGGTCCGGATTGCCGTCGGCGCGCAGTTCGAGCTTGCCATCGTTGAACCAGCTTTGCTGCGCCGTCAGTACCAGGCGGCGCTGGCCGGCCAGTTCGCCCACCGACACTTCGCGTGCCTGCTGCGCCGTCAGTACCAGCAGCGTGACTGGGCGCGCGCCGGGCCGCTGAATCGACAGCGCCACGCCGGTGCCGGGCACGATGCCTTCGACGATGGCCTTGCCGTCGGCCTGCACGACTTTGGCGCCGGAGCTCAGCAACTGCAGCGAGGCCGCCGCACCGGCGTCGAACGCCAGTTCCACCGGAATGCCGGCGGCAGCGCCAAACACATAGGTGATGCCGGCCTTGCCGTTGTCGAGCCGTGCAATCGGCTGCGCCGTGGCATACGACAGGCGCGTGCCGTCCAGGTCCATATTGACTGGCCAGATGAAGTAACTGCCGTCAGCGACGTCCACGCCCTTGCGCGGGAAGGTCAGGCTTTCGCCCGGCAGCTTGACGGCAAAGCGCACGTCTTTTTGGGCCGGCATCGGATACTGGCGCACGTGGTTGTTCACAAACAGGAAGGCGCTGCCATCCTTGCTGCGCAGCGAAAAGCGCGGCGTGGTCAAGTCTTCCGGGCTGGCCGGCGCAACGTCCGGCTTGCGTACCGTCATGGGCGCCAGGCGCTCGCCAAAATCGCGCATGAACAGGTGGAACGGACGCAGGTAGGACAGCACGGGACGCGCCTGTCCATCCGGTCCGAGCGGGGCCTGGAAGTCGTAGCTGATCATCGGCGTGTCGTTGTAGCCGCCCGAGAGGGTGCTCTCTTCAAGCGACGTCAAGCCCATGGGATTGCGCCCGCCGTGGAACATGTAGTAGCCGACCAGGTTCACGCCCGAGCCCAGCTGCACCGGCAGCATCGAGGCAATGTCGTCGGGCGAGACTACGGTGCGGCGGCGGTACATGAACGGCAGGCCGGCCCCGTATTCTGCGCCCAAAAACGGCGTGGTGGCCATGTCGGTTTCAGCGGTGCCGCGGCTGGCCGCGCGCGTTTGCGCGCCCAGGTCGCCCGAAACACGGGTGTCGAAGCGAAAGGCGTAGGTTTCCTTCGGCTTGAGTTCCTTGGTGCTGGTGGCCCACGGCTCGTCGGGGTAGCCGCCAAAGACGGGAGTCACTTCACCCGACGGATAGACTGTCTGGTCCCAGCCGGTGACGGTGTACAGCGGCACGTCCATGCCGGCCTTGACTGCCAGGCGCTTGAGCGTGTTAATGTGGCCGGCGCCCTCGCCTGCGCCATTGTTGTTGTATTCGTTCTCGATCTGCACGCCGATCACGCGCCCGCCGTCCTTGAACAGCAGGCCCTTGAGCTGCTGGCCAATCTGGGTATAGAGGCGCTCGACGCGCTGCAGGTATTGCGGATCGTCGCGCCGGGTCGGCATCGCGTTCACGACCCAGTCGGGAATGCCGCCGTAGCGCACTTCAGCGTGCACCCAAGGCCCCACGCGCACCATCACATCGAGCCCCGCCTTGGCAGCCAGCTGGACGTAGCGGCGCAGGTCGCGCTGCCCTTTCCAGTCGAACTTGCCTTCGATTTCTTCGTGGTGGTTCCACATCACGTAGGTGGCCACCACATCGATGCCGGCCGCCTTCATCTTGCGCAGTTCGCCGTCCCACTCGGCCGCTGGCGTGCGGCTGTAATGAAATTCGCCCATCACCGGCATCCATGGCTTGCCGTTGCGGGTCAGGTACTGGCTGTTCACGCCCAGGCGTTCGCCCGACGGCGACACCGCGGTGCCCATGCGCAGCTGGTTTTCCAGCGGCGTCTTGGCAGGTGCGCTGGCGTCGATGTGCAGCGTTTCGCCGTGCAGCGACAAGGGCAACGACAGGGCTAACGATAGTAACAGCGGCAGTTTTTTGATAGGTGGGTGCATTGTGTCTCCGGCTTTTTTATGTTTTAGTTTGCTTTGGTGTTGTTTACCACTCGGCGACGCTGCCATCGGCATGGCGCCAGACGGGATTGCGCCAGTCGGGGCAATTCTTGCTGGCCTCGATCACGCGCTCTTCGTCCACTTCCACGCCCAGACCCGGTTTCGGCAACGGCTTTATATAGCCATCGACGATCTTGAAGTCTTCCTTGTTGAGCACATAGTCGAGCAGCTCGCCGCCCTTGTTGTAGTGGATGCCCATGCTCTGCTCCTGCAGCACCGCATTGTGCGACACGAAGTCGACCTGCAGGCAGGCGGCCAGCGCCACGGGGCCGAGCGGGCAATGGGGCGCGAGCGCCACGTCGTAGGCTTCGGCCATGGCCGCGATCTTCACGCATTCGGTGATGCCGCCGGCGTGCGACAAGTCAGGCTGGAGTATCGAAATGCCGCCGTCTTGCAGCACGCGCTTGAATTCAAAGCGCGAGTACATCCGCTCGCCAGCGGCCAGCGGGATCGAGGTCATTTCAGCCAGGCGCGGATAGTACTCGGCCTGTTCGGCCAGCACCGGCTCCTCGACGAACAGCGGGCGGTACGGCTCCAGCGCGCGCAGCAACACCTTGGCCATCGGCGCCGAGACGCGGCCATGGAAGTCCAGGCCAAATTCGATCTCGTTGCCGAACGCTTCGCGGATCTCGGCGATGCGCGCCACCGTGGCGTCGACCGCCTTGGCGCTGTCGAGGATACCCATTTCTTCGGTGCCGTTCATCTTGAAGGTGTCAAAACCTGCTTCGCGCAGCTTGCGGATGCCGGCAATGACGTCGCTTGGGCGGTCGCCGCCAACCCAGCTGTATGTCTTCATGCGGTCGCGCACCAGGCCGCCGAGCAGTTCATACACGGGTTTGCCCATGACCTTGCCCTTGATGTCCCACAGCGCCTGGTCGATGCCGGCAATCGCGCTCATCAGGATGGCGCCGCCGCGGTAAAAACCTGCGCGGTACATCGTTTGCCACAAGTCGTTGATGCGGGCCGGGTCCTGGCCGATCAGGAAAGGAGACATTTCGTGGACCGCCGCTTCCACCGTGCGGGCCCGGCCTTCAATGACCGGTTCACCCCAGCCGACGACGCCCTCGTCGGTTTCGATCTTGAGCAGCATCCAGCGCGGTGGGACCCGGTACGTTGTGAGTTTAATGATCTTCATGTCTAAGCCATTGGTCAAGGAATGTGGCTAGTCTACGGCGGCAAGCTAGATCGGAAATATGAATATTTGGGTTAAATGTATATCGAAATCACATATCGACCTATATCCAAAATGCATTGTGACTATTCAGCCTGAGCGCACAGTGTAGAAAGTTGTTGTAAACAAATCTTAGATAACGCATCATGGGGCATGCCA
>NZ_JAFCTU010000054.1:0-24237 GCF_049896185.1 Massilia sp. TSP1-1-2 | reverse complement strand
ATTGCAATCGCTGCCGATGAGGCCCCGCGTCGGCCAGCGGGAGACGCAGTGGCAGTTTATGAAACATCCAGGCTAGGAGTCTGCGCGGCGCCCACCGATGGTGTAATATGCTGTATGCGCATACAGTGCATCTCACCATAGGCGGGCGCAACATGGAACTGATGGACAAGCTTGAAATTCTGGCTGATGCAGCCAAGTACGACGCTTCGTGCGCCAGCAGCGGCGCGCCGAGGCGCAGCTCGGAAGGCAAGGACGGCATCGGCGCCACCAACGGCATGGGCATTTGCCACAGCTATACGCCGGACGGGCGCTGCGTGTCGCTGCTCAAGATTTTGCTCACGAATTTCTGCGTGTATGACTGCCAGTATTGTGTCAACCGGCGCACCTCCAACGTGCCGCGCGCCCGCTTTGCCGTGGATGAAGTCGTCAAGCTGACGATCGACTTTTACCTGCGTAATTACATCGACGGGCTGTTTCTCAGTTCGGGCATCATCCAGTCGGCCGACTACACCATGGAGCAACTGGTGGCCATCGCGCGCGAACTGCGCGAAGTGCACAATTTCCGCGGCTACATTCACCTCAAGACCATCCCCGACGCCGATCCGCTGCTCATTGCCGCCGCCGGCAAGTATGCCGACCGCCTCAGCGTCAACATCGAGTTGCCCACCGAAGGCAGCATCACGCGCCTGGCACCTGAAAAAAGCGTGCATACCATCAAGCTTGCCATGGGCAATATCCGCCGCAAGCTCGATGAAAAAGCCGCGGAGCCCGGCTCGCCCAAGTTCGCACCGGCCGGGCAGAGCACGCAAATGATCGTCGGCGCCGACGCCAGCGACGACCAGACCATCCTCACCACGGCGCAAACGCTGTACGGCAGCTACAAGCTCAAGCGCGTGTACTATTCGGCCTTCAGCCCCATTCCCCAAAGCCCCGGCACGGTGCCGCTGGCGCCGCCGCCCATGCAGCGCGAGCACCGGCTGTACCAGGCTGATTTTCTTATGCGCGGATACGGGTTCAAGGCGGGCGAACTGCTGCCGGCGGCGGGCAACCTGGCGCTTGACATCGACCCCAAGCTGGCCTGGGCGCTGGCGCACCGCGAGCATTTTCCGCTCGACCTGAACATGGCCGACGAAACCATGATCGCGCGCGTACCGGGCATCGGCCTGCGCAACGCCAAGCGGCTGGTGGAACTGCGCCGCCTGCGCCGCATCCGTTACGCCGACCTCACGCGCCTCAGGTGCAGCATGAAAAAAATAGCGCCTTTCATCGTCACGGCCGATTACCGGCCAGCAGGTGGCGGCACCATTGCCTCCGAGGTGCTGCGCCGTTCCATGGCCGAGCATTCACCGAAGCAGCTGGACTTATGGACGGAACTCCAGGCAGCCTGAGCGGCGGTACGAGCGGCGGCATGCGTCCGGCGAGCGCGGCGGCCGCCGCCGCAGCGGGGCGCCCGGTGCTGGTCCATTCCTTTGACGAATGGCGCCTGGCCGCGCGCGACCTGCTGGCCCACCAGGTGGCGCCCCACCTGGTGCAATGGATATCGCACAAGGATGACGGCGACCTGTTTTCGCAGCCGGCCGAACCAGAGGCGGCGCCCGCAGCCAAGCAGGGCAGTCCCACGGTGCGCATTTCGCGCAAACTCATGGACATGCTGCAAACGGCGGCCTGCTGCCGCGTGCCCAACCGCTGGTCGTTCCTGTACCTGGTGCTGTGGCGCTGGCAGCAGGGCGAAAAGGAAGTCATGTCGGCGGCCGACCAGGATGGCGCAAAACTGCACGCCATGGTCAAGGCCGTCCACCGCGAAGAGCACGACATGCATGCCTACATCCGCTTCCGGGAGCGGCGCGAGGAAGCGGGCGCGCCGCGTTTCGTGGCCTGGTTCGAGCCGTCGCACGACGTGTTGCCGCAAGTGGCGCGCCACTTCGCCGCCCGCATGGGGCGCATCACCTGGATGATCGCCACACCCGAAGCGTCGGTCATGTGGGACGGCGCCACGCTGCACAGCACCGGCCCCTTGATGCGGGGGCCTGAAGACATCGACGACGCGGGCGAAGCGCTGTGGCTCACCTACTACCGCAGCATTTTCAACCCCGCGCGCCTGAATGCCGACCTGATGCACGGCCACATACCGTCGCGTTTCTGGAAAAACCTGCCCGAGGGCAGCGTCGTGCCCGAGATGGTGTCGCAGGCGGCGGCCGGAGCGCGCAAGGTGGGGCAAACGCGCAGCGTGGGCGAGCGCGGCGGCACTGTCATTCCCATCGCCGCCAGCAAGGCCCAGCCGCAGCGCGACGTACCCAGCACGCTTGACGGCTGCCGCCGCTGCGAGCTGTGGAAAGACGCCACCCAGGCGGTACCGGGGGTGGGGCCGGTGGCGGCGCGCCTCATGCTGGTGGGCGAGCAGCCGGGCGACCAGGAAGACCTGGCGGGGCAGCCATTCGTGGGGCCGGCAGGGCAGTTGCTGGACCGCGCGCTGGCGCAGGCACAGGTGGAGCGGCGCGAGGTGTACCTGACCAACGCCGTCAAGCATTTCAAGTGGGAGCTGCGCGGCAAGCGCCGCATGCACAAGACGCCGGCGCAGCGCGAGATCGAGGCGTGCAGTTACTGGCTCGACAGCGAACTGGCGCACGTCAAGCCACAGGTGGTGGTCGCGCTCGGCAGCACGGCCTTGAAGGCGGTGACGGGCAATCCGCATGCCGCGCTCAAGGATGTGATGGGCAAGCCGTTCCTGCACCAGGGGCGGTGGATTGTTGTCATTTACCATCCCTCATACGTGTTGCGGGTGCCGGGGGCGGACCTGAAGGCGCAAGCATTTAATGCGATGGTGGAGGGCTTGCGCGAAGCGAAGCGGCTGGTGGCGCAGGCGATATAGCGGGCGGCATCATTGTGCGCCGCGCGCGAAATGGCGCACGCGTGCGCGGTGCTGGCGCGGTGCTGGCTTAATGCGGCGCGCTGTGTACAAAGCGCAGCGCGGATATGAAATTGCCGACCAGCCGAGCCGCCTTACATCGTCCTCGGGCGCGAGGCAGTTGCAAAAGCGTGGGCCACCGCGTCGGAAAAGGCCGAAGGCGCCTGGGCGGCCCCCTTTTTCGACAAGCGCCGTCGAGACGCGTGGCGGAATGCGGGCCTTGCCCTTTTCCGCCCTACAGTTCGTGGGGCGTTCAGTCCAGCAAGGTGCCGGCAAGCGCTGTCGAAACACTTGGCGCAGTGCCGGCCTTACCCTTTTTCGCTGGAGCGGGCGCGGCTCTAGAGCGCGACTGGGATCGCACGCGGCCTCGCAAACCTTGTGTCCTGAGTTGAAAGTTCGTTGCTTATAAATGTTCCGAGATCGCCGAGAGACAAGGAACAAAAGCGGAGCAAGGCCGAGGCCTTGCGAGCATTTTTGACGCAGTATCGCGGCGATTCTCGGGATATTTATTCAACGAACTTACAACTTAGGACACTAGTGCAACACCCTCGCGACCCACGAAAAAAAACCAGCCCGCAGGCTGGTTTTTTGCAACAGCTAGCGCGTGCTTAGAAACGATAGTTCAGCGCCAGATTATAAATGCGGCCCAGCTGGCTGAAATGCGAGCCATCATAGGTCACCATCGCATAACGCTGGCTGAACGTGATCGCATCGGACTCACGCTGGGCAAACGTACGACCGGACGCATCCTTGGTGTTGTTCGCCAGCGAAGCGGCGCCGGCGGCGTTGTTGGCCTTGAATTCCCACTCAGGCGTGACGTCGAACAGGTTGTTGACGTTGAACGTCAGCGTCATGCGGTCGGTCAGCTTGTAGTTCACGGCAAAGTCCGTCACGGTCTTGGTCTTGAACTTGGTGTCGATGTCCAGCGTGCTCAGGTCGGCCTGGTGAAAGCGCGTTGGCCCGAACACGGTGTTGTTCAGCGAGAAGTTGACCTTGTTGTAGTCCAAATCGAGGCCGGCGATGACCTTGAACTTCGGACGCGACGTGAACATCAGCGCTTCCTGGGTCTCGTCAAACACGGACTTGTTCTGGGCAGCGATGAACTTCGTATTGTGAATCGCACCATCGCGCTCGTTCTTGAACGTGTAGTTGCCCGACAGGTTGACGGCCAGCTTGCCCGACGCCAGGTTCAAGTTCTTGCGGCTGTACACAACGTCCAGACCCGAAGTACGGGTGTCGAGCGCGTTCAGGAAGAAGTTGCCCGCCACCGCATTGTACGGCGCCAGCTTGGCGTTGATCGCAGGGGTACCCTTGATTTCCTTGCTCAGCACGATACGGTCCGACAAGCCGATATTGTAGTAATCGAGTGTCATGCTGGTGTTGCTGTCAGGCTGAACACCGATACCGAGCGTCAGGCTTTTCGATTTTTCCGGCTGCAGCGAGCCGATGTCGAACCCGCGCGTGACCGGGGAATCGTTGTTGAAGATGCGCGACACTTCGATCTTGCCGCCGACGAAGGAGTACTGCGCCTTCTCGGTGTAGAGCTGATGCAGCGACGGCGCACGGAAGCCGGTCGAGAGCGAACCGCGCAGCGTGACCTTGTCGTTGAGCTTGAAGCGGCTGCTCAGCTTCCAGACGAAGGCGTTGCCGAAGTCGCTGTAGTTCTCGTAGCGGCCAATCGCGTCGACCAAAAAGCGCGGGGTGATGTCGAAGGTGCTGCCGACATACGCGCCGTAGTTCTGGCGGGTATGCCGCTTCGAAAATTCCGGATCATTGCCGGCGTAGGAATCGGCGCCCAGGCCGGTGTACGACGCCCTGTCGCCAGCCTTGAGTTCATATTCTTCCCAGCGCAGTTCGGTACCTGCGTACACGCTGACGGTGTCCGAAATCTGCTTGGACGTGTCGCCGTTGAACACATTGTGCTTGAACACGGAGCCGCCCGCGTCAAAGCTGGTTGGCGAAAGCGCGCCCAGCGAACGGTTGATGGTGTGCTCGACCAGGTACTTCTGCTCGTTGCCGCCCGTGGTCCAGCTGAAATCGGTCATCCAGCCGTTCAGGTCTGACTTGATGCCGACGGTGCCGTTGTAGTCGCGCAGGGAACCGTTGAAGGTCGGCCCGTAACCGGCGTATGCCTGTCCGGACGGGGTCAGCCTGCCGAAGTCGGTATCTTTCCAGTATGGCGTGCGGAAGTTGGCATAGCTGAACACGTCCTTGTCGATGTACGCGAAGTTGGCGTAGACCTTGGTCTTGTCATCGATGTTCAGGCCGGTGTTGACCAGAAATTTCTTGGCCTTCGTTTCAGGCGAGCCATTGATGTTGCGTCCGTCCGGGTACTTGCTCAGGAAGGCGTTCACTTCGGCCAGCGGCACTCCGAACGTGTCCGCCTCGCCCGCTGCGCTCAGCGGGGTGGAACGGTTCGACAGGCCCACCTTCGAGATATCGATGGTGTAGTTGACGAAGCCGCGACCGTCCAGCAGGCTCACGCCATGGTTCAGGCTGACACTGCGGGTCTTGCCGTCGCCTTCGCTGGTCTGGCCGACGCGCGCGGTCAGGGAACCTTCGCTCGGGCTGTCTTTCAAGATGACGTTGACGACGCCGGCGATGGCATCGGAACCGTACTGGGCCGATGCGCCGTCGCGCAGCACTTCGATGCGCTTGATGGCGTCGGCCGGGATGGCCGAAATGTCGGAACCGGTTTCGCCGCGTCCTGGCGAGGTTTGCGTGTAGACCAGCGAGCTGGCGTTCTTGCGCTTGCCGTTGATCAGGATCAGCGCGCGGCTAGGACCCATGTTGCGAATTTCGTAAGGATCGAGCAGCGAGGTGGCATCGTTGACCGGCGTTTGCACCGTGTTAAACGATGGCACCCGAAACCCCATGGCTTTGTCCAGCGAGTTCTGGCCGGACCGGGTCAGTTCCTTGGCCGACAGAATGTCGACCGGGACCGGGGCATCCACCACGGTGCGCTGCGAACCGCGGCTACCGGTGGAGACGATGGTGACCTTCTGGATCTCTTCGGCCGGGCTTGCTGCAGGCGTTGCCGCCGCCGGCGCATTGCTGTCTTGCGCTGCGGCCATACCGCTGCAGAGCATGAGTACTGCAATGTGGATTGCTGTTGCTTTTGTCATGAAGTTCTTCCTTAGGCAATGCGTTTTCAGAAAAATTAAACCACGTAGTCGTGTCCCTGCATCCGTGTTCGGATGCCAAAGTCGCTGCGGCAAACAGTCCGCAGCGCTTTTTTTATTGTTGTCACCATCCTCCACCGGCAACGGCGAGCGAACCCGTCGAGAAGGCGGATCGCCCTGCGGCTTAACTTGCCGCTAACAATGTATAGACAGATAGAAAAGATGTCTATTCATTCCTTAACCCGAATGCAAGCAGTGCATAAATACAACATTGGACGGGTAAAACGTCCTGACAACGGCGCCTGCAACCGTGGCCGTCGCCGTTTTGCGCGCATGCATATCCGAAAAATGAGGGTGGCGGGCAAACAGCGCCGTATCATGTGCGCCTATCGAAAACCAGGAGATTGGCATGTGGCGAATCGGCTGTATCGCGTTGGGCGCGCTGTTGTCGGCGCCGGCCTGCGCGCTAACACAAGCGGCCCAGGCGGTTGTGGCGGCGCCCGACAAGGTGCTGGTGGTGGGCCAGCGTCCCGGTCCTGGCTTGTGGAAAATTTCCAAGGGCGACCATGTACTGTGGGTGTTCGCCGCCTATGCGCCCTTGCCGGTGCAGATGCAGTGGCGCTCGCAGCAAGTTGAGGCCATCGTGGCCCAGTCGCAGCAATATCTGGCGCCGCCGACCGCCGGAACCCACGTGGGCTTGTGGAAGGGACTGCAGCTGCTGCCGCACGTGGTGGGCATGCGCAAAAACCCGGGCGGGGCGATGCTGCGCGACACGGTGCCGGCCGACGTGTACGCGCGCTGGCTGGTGCTCAAGGCCAAGTACGGCGTCGGCGACGAGGCCGAGAGCGAACGCCCGATCTTCGCCGCCCAGACCCTGTATAGCGCCGGCCTGCGGCACGCCGGCTTGTCGAATAACGACGACGTGGCCAAAGCGGTCGGGGCGCTGGTCAAGAAAAACAAGCTCAAGGTCATGTATTCGAACGTCGTGCTGGAGTTGGCCGACCCTGCAAAAACGCTCAAGGATTTCAAGACCGGATCAATCGATGATGCCGCTTGTTTTGCGAAAACCATCGAAACCCTGGAGACCGATATCGACGCCATGCGCATGCGCGCCAACGCCTGGGCCAAGGGCGATCTGGGCTTGATGCGCACGCTCGACTTTGCCGACCGCGATGCCGCCTGCAAAAGCGCGATGGAAAGCAGCGCCGCCGTCTGGGACGGGCTGGGGCTGCAAGGCACGCAGCGGCGCATGCGCAAGCTGTGGCTGGAAGCGGCGGACAACGCGTTGGCCAACAACAGCACCACCTTCGCCATGCTCAAGCTCGACACTCTTCTCAAGACCGACGGCTTGATGGCGGACCTGCAGGCGAAAGGCTATGCTGTGCAGGCGCCTGACTAAGTACCTGACTAAGTACCTGACTAAGTACCTGATTAAGTGCGGGTAGCTTGCGGACTTGATGAGGCGTCCCCGAACGGGCGCGCCGCCCACGGGATGACGACGGCACGGCGTGCACGCGAAGCGCCCGCCGAACCGTCCAATCAGGTCGCCAGTGCTACTTCGAGCGCATCCACGGGCGCGGCCACGGGCTGGCGGATCAAATAGTCAAAGGCGCTCAAGGCAGCCTTGGAGCCTTCTCCCGCGGCAATGACGATCTGCTTGTAAGGCACCGTCGTCACGTCGCCGGCCGCGAACACCCCGGGCAGGCTGGTGTGGCATTTGGCATCGACGACGATCTCTCCAAATTTGCTCAGCTCCAGCGTCCCTCTTAAAAATTCGGTATTCGGGACCAGGCCAATCTGCACGAACACGCCTTCGAGCTCCACATGGTGCTTCGCCTCGCTCATCCGGTCGGTATAGCTGATGCCATTGACTTTTTGCCCGTCGCCCGTGATTTCCGTGGTCTGCGCGTTGACGTGGATGGTGACGTTGTGCAGGCTTTTCAGCCTGCTCACCAGTACTGCATCTGCCTTGAGCGTGTCGGAAAATTCGATCACCGTCACATGCTGCACCAAGCCTGCCAGGTCGATGGCCGCTTCGATGCCGGAGTTGCCGCCGCCGATCACGGCCACGCGTTTTCCCTTGAACAAGGGGCCGTCGCAGTGCGGGCAATAGGCCACGCCCTTGTTCTTGTATTGCGCTTCGCCCGGCACGTTCACATTGCGCCACCTTGCGCCGGTAGAGATAATCACGCTGCGCGCATGCAGCACGCCGCCATTTTCCATGTGCACGGCGACCAGGCCGCCCGGCGTGGCCGCAGGCACGATACGTTCGGCGCGCTGCAGGTTCATGATGTCGACGTCGTAATGGCGCACCTGGGCTTCGAGCGCAAGGGCAAATTTCGGCCCGTCCGTCTCCAGTACGGAAATGTAGTTTTCAATGGCCATGGTGTCGTTGGTCTGGCCGCCGAAGCGCTCGGCCGCGACGCCGACACGAATGCCCTTGCGCGCTGCATATACGGCAGCTGCGGCGCCAGCCGGACCGCCGCCAACAATGAGCACATCGAACGGCGCTTTTTGATTGAGCTTGGTGGCTTCCCGCTCGCCCGAGTTGACGTCCAGCTTGCCGACAATTTCTTCCAGCGTCATGTGGCCGGCTGCGAACAGGGCGTCGTCCTTGAACACCATCGGCACCGCCATCACCTGGCGCGATTCAACTTCTGCCTGATACATCCCGCCGTCGATGACCACGGTATGAATATTCGGGTTATAGATTGCCATCAGGGTGGCGGCCTGCACAACGTCGGGGCAGTTATGGCAGGAAAGCGACATGTACACTTCGAAGTTGCCGCCTTCTAGCGACTTGATTTGGTCGAGTACTTCCGCCTCCACTTTTGGCGGATGGCCCCCGGTCCACAGCAGGGCCAGCACCAGCGAGGTAAATTCGTGCCCCAGCGGGATGGCAGCAAAGCGCACGCCCCGCGTTTCGCCTTGCTTGGCGATGACGAACGACGGCGTACGACGGTCAGTGCCTGACTCTTCCACGCTAATTTTGTCGGACAGGCTCGCAATGTCGGCCAACAGAGCACGCAGCTCCGCGCTCTTGACACTATCATCCATCGAGGCAATGAGCGTGATGGGCGTGCGCAGATTCTGCAAGTAGGCTTCCAACTGCGTTTTTAAAGTGGCGTCGAGCATGGCGTATCCGTAAAAAATATTTTCAATGAAACTGAGTGAGCCCGTGCAAGGGGACTCGGGTGCAGAAGGGCGGTCAGCACACGCCCTTCTGCAGCAAGGTGTTAGATCTTGCCGACCAGGTCCAGCGATGGGGTCAGGGTCTTGTCGCCTTCATTCCATTTTGCCGGGCACACTTCGTTCGGGTGTGCAGCAACGAACTGGGCAGCTTTCAGCTTGCGCAAGGTTTCCTTGACGTCGCGCGCGATGGCGTTGTCATGGATTTCCAGCGTCTTGATCACGCCTTCCGGGTTGACGATGAAGGTGCCGCGCAATGCCAGACCTGCTTCGTCGATGTGCACGCCAAAGCCGCGGCTGAGCGTGTGGGTCGGATCGCCCACCAGTGGGAAGCGGGCCTTGCCGACGGCTGGCGAAGTCTCGTGCCAGACTTTGTGCGAGAAGTGGGTGTCGGTGGTAACGATGTACACCTCGGCGCCAACCCTTTGGAACTCGGCATAGTTGTCTGCAGCGTCTTCGACTTCCGTTGGGCAGTTGAAGGTGAACGCGGCAGGCATGAAAATGATAACCGACCACTTGCCTTGCAGGGTTTCGTTGGAGACTTCGACGAATTTACCGTTGTGAAAAGCTTGCGTTTTGAACGTAGGAATGTGGGAGTTAATCAGTGACATAGGAATCCTCATGGGCGGGGTTGCGGTTAATAAATACTATCGAATGAGAAGAACTCATTGAAAAGATCATACCTCAAGATGGGGCTGCGCTTCATTGCTTGTATTAATCGGTCCGATTGAAAATGCTATTGCTGGGCTGCTGCGGGTGGTACGGCGCGACAGGTCAAAAAATATCAGGCAAAAAGCGAAAGGCGATACGGTGCACGCGCCTGACCGGATGCCTGAAAAATACAGAACAAAAAACGGGATAAACGATTAGCGCATATGCATTCGAAATGCCTTCAATTGCGGTGAGCAGCGACTATATTTAAAGGGTGCGAGCGAAGCGCGATCGCACTGAGGAGGCACTGCCTTACCGTCGCGCAAATCGAAGCTGTCAAGGAGGTTATGATGAAACGTGTGTTGCTCTTCGTAGTACTGGGTGGCCTGGCACTGGCGCCAAAGGCGCAGGATCAGAGCGGGTCGTCGGTGGAGGTGAGGGGGTCGCAAATCAGCATCCCGTCGCATGCCTATCCGATGCACGTGGAGGACTTGATGACGTATGAAGGCACCTACGACTTGTCCAATGGTGACGTGATGCACCTGCGCAGGTCGGGGTCGCGCATGTATGCGCGGATCGGCAATCAGCTTGCCAAGAAACTGGTCGCCGCCTCGCAAAACGAGTTCGTCGCGCTCGACAGAAAGCTGCGCATCACGCTCAATCCGGATGACTACGGCGGCATGAATGGCGAGCTGTTGATGGTCGTGCCGCGTTCGGTGGCCGGCACCGGCGGCGGCGACCAAGTCGTGCGGCTGAGCGTGCGTTAAACGCAGGAGCGCCGTAGTCGCGGCGCGCTACTTCCTTGATGCGCGCGCCGCCATCGCGCGTTCAATCTCGTCGGCGGTACGCGGCAGCCCATTGCTCAGGTAGCGCGCACCGTTTGGCGTGATCAGCACTTCATCTTCGATCCGAATCCCCAGCGCTTTTTCCGGAATGTAGATGCCAGGTTCGATCGTCACGACCATGCCCGCCTCGAGCGCCTTGTGGTAGGCGCCCGCGTCGTGGACATCAAGGCCCACGAAGTGGCCCAGGCCGTGGATGAAGTAGTCGCCGTAACCGGCCTCGTCGATGACCTTGCGCGCCGCCTTGTCCAGGTCTTCGTAGGTGGCGCCCGGCCTGGCCAGCGCGAGCGCCGCCTGCTGCGCGCGCAGCACGATGTCGTACAGCTTGCGCTGCTCGGCCGAAAAGCGCCCGTTGACCGGCACCGTGCGCGTGATGTCGGTGGCGTAGTGCGCGTATTCGGCGCCCATGTC
Source organism: Massilia sp. TSP1-1-2 (assembly GCF_049896185.1). Classification (NCBI taxonomy): domain Bacteria; kingdom Pseudomonadati; phylum Pseudomonadota; class Betaproteobacteria; order Burkholderiales; family Oxalobacteraceae; genus Massilia; species Massilia sp. TSP1-1-2. Next base: position 13,117 of record NZ_JAFCTU010000054.1, on the reverse strand, counting down.
CATCAGCACCAGTTCGCCGTCCCGCATCACGCGTTCGCTGCGCGCGTAGTGCAGGATGGCCCCGTTGGGGCCGGAGCCGACGATGCTGTCGTAAGCGGCGCGGCGGCTGCCGCGCATGCGCCACACGCGCTCGGCTTCGGCGCGCACTTCGCCTTCGGACGCGCCGGGGCGCACTGCTTGCCACGCGGCGCGAAAGCCTTCTTCGGTGATGCGGATACTGCGCTGCATGATGGCCAGTTCAGCGTCGTCATGGCGCGCGCGCATCGACGCCAGCGTCCAGAGCAGGGACTTGACGGCCACGCCCGGCACGCGCTTTTGCACCTTGCCATACAGTTCCAGGTCTTTTGGTTCGGTCGCCGCGCCTGGCCGCGTGACTTGCCACAGCGTGGGCGAGCGGCTCGCCATGTCGATCAGGCCGCCAAGCAGCGCGCCGCTGCGATGGATTTTTTCAAAGCCGTATTTGGCGCGCAGCGCAGTGTCGATCGGATCGCGCATGCCGCTCACGCGCTCCGCTTCCGGGTCGCGGCTGGGCAGGTACAGGAACTCGCGGTAGGTACGCTCTTTGGGTGCCAGCACCAGGACCGCGCCTTTTTCTTCGACCCCCGTCAGGTACAGGAAATCGGGCGATTGCCGATGGCCTGCGCTGTCGTCCTGGCCTTCGGCGTAGATCACGGCCACACCGTCGCCCATCGCTTGCATCAACGCCGCGCGGCGCGCCGCGTACACCGACGGACTTTGCGTTTGCCCCGGTTCCACCAGGACCGGCAGCGCGGGATCGGCCGCGACCGCTGGCGCCGCGCCGGCGGCGCCAAGGTGCAAGGCGAGCGTGGCGGACAAGGCCAGTGTACGTACTATGCGCATGGGAACTTTCTTTTGAAAAAGAAAGAGTAGCAAATCGCTGCGGCCTTGCCAATCTTTACACGAGCGGCCCAGGCAAAGCCGTGAAGCACAGCCGTGCTGCGCGAACGCGTCGATGTGATACATTTTTAGTGTTTTTGCCGCCAGACTGTATCGTGATGCAATGTGTCAGGCGGCAAGCCATGCGGCGCGGTTACGGCCCTCTTGTTTGGCCTTGTAGAGCGCCTGGTCGGCGCGAGCAAACAGACTTTCGTAGGTATCGCCCTCGTGCAAGTCGGCAATGCCGAAGCTGGCGGTGATCGGATGCACGCCTTCCAGCTCGCTTTCGTTCACATGCACGCGGATGCGCTCGGCAATGGCGATTGCTGCCGCACGGTCATTGCCTGGCATTAGGGCGACGAATTCGTCGCCGCCGAAGCGGCCCAGCATGTCGGCCGGGCGCAGCGCCTGCTGCGCCATCAGGCACACATGTTTGAGCGCCTTGTCGCCGACGGCGTGCCCGTAGCGGTCGTTGATGGACTTGAAATGGTCGATGTCGAACACGATCAGCGCCAGCGGCAAGTGTTGCTGGCGGCAGCGGATGATATCGAGCAAGGCGCGCTGTTCAAGGCAGTCGCGCGAGGCGGCCTGGGTCAGCGAGTCGGTATCGGCCAACCGGCGCAGCTTGATGTTGTCGGCGATAAGCGACGGCAGCGCCAGGCCGAACAAGGTATTGGCCGCGATGACGTTAATGGCGAACTGATAGACCATCACGAATTCCTTCAGGGCGAGCACATGCACCAGCAGCGCGATGATGAAGCTGCCCAGCGCCACGCCCAGCAAGTTGTAGAACGCCGATTCGGTGCATGCGATCCACATGTAGGGAATCACCAGGAAAAAGATGGCAAAGGCGCTGTTGGGCGAACGCGTTGCGTGCGCCAGCCACATGGACCCGGCCAGCAGCGCAAGCGTAAGCAGCAGCTTGTACTTGAAGCGGGGCGTGGCCGCCTGGTGCTCAAGGCTGATCGACGCCGCCAGGCGCGCCATGCCGCCTGGCCGCAGCGAGCTGAGCAAGGAAGTGAAGAGCGGGGCCAGCACGATCACGCCGGCCATGTCGCCGATCCAGTATGGCAGCCAGGTGGCGCTTACATCGGCCAGCGGCATCATCTTCGTGGCGACCAGCGCCCACAGGCCGGTCGCCGTCGCCAGCAGCGAACTGAACGCGGCGATCAGCAGGAAACCGACCACCAGCTCGGGCAGCGAGCCATGGCTGCGGGCGGCAACTGCCCGCAGGCAGCAAGCACCGATGGCGTAGGAGCCGATATGGGCGGCGGCGAACGCCAGGCCTGCGCAGACCAGTTCGAGCTTGCCGAGGGCGATGCCATAGTCGGCTGCTATCCAGAGCGTCACCAGAACGCAGCCGCCCACCAGTGCCGGGACGGCGCGCATGCCGCCCAGCAGCAGGAGCGCGAAGGTCAGCCCGGCGACCGGGAACCAGACGCTGGCGTGTTCGGTGTATTCGACCAACCGGGCGAGTTGCCAGACCAGCACCCACAGCGCCAGCATGGCGCCGTGACGCAAGAGCGGAGATGCGCTGACGTTGCGCAGCAGGGCCGACGACTGGAACCGGCTCCATGCGTCGCGCTTGCTGTCGGCGGTGTCCGCGTGCGGGTGACCGGGGCCCGGCGTCATGCCGCACCGCGCCGCCGCGCACGCTGCTGGTGCCGGGGGCAGCGTGGGGCGGATGTGCTTGAGCGCTTAGTTGTCATGGGAGGATCAGGTGTAAGCCAAAAGGGGGGGGGCTAAGCCGGAACCCCCGGAAATTTTGTCACCCCAAATCCAAACCGGCCAAGAGTGCGTATTCCACGGCAAAGTGGCGTGTCCAGGCGTGAAGAGGGGAAACGGAAAAATTGCACGCTAAGCCTACGGCGCTACTTTGAAGGGTCTTCCGAGCCGGATGATCGGCTGCTTACGCCCCAAACCGGTCATAGCAGGGCGGTTTCAAGTTCTAAGTGCAACACTGGGTTAACGAACAGTATTTTTTGAGTCTTCCAATTGCTGTCTAAACTCAGTTGTTGACGCCGACGCCAAATTGACCCGTCGCGCCGACCGTGTCTGCATCTGGCGCCGCCGACGGCAGCCGCATTGCGCCTGAGCTTGCGCGAATTCGCCTGGGTCAACGAATTTCGGCCGCCTCGGTCAATCAGGCGGCGGCACCAACGTCACTTGGATAGTCGACTGTGCGGCCAGCCAATGGGGCAGCGCACTAGCCGCCAACGGCCTGCTGAATAAATATCCCTGGCCCTTGTCGCATCTGAGATCACGCACCACGCCGGCTTGCGCTGACGTTTCGATGCCCTCTGCAACCGTGTCCATGCCAAGGCTGCGCGCCACCTTGACCGTCGCCTCTATGAGTACCCGGTGATGATCGCTGGTGTCGCCCTGGCAGACGAATGAGCGGTCGATTTTCACCGTGTCGACGGGCAGCAGATGTAAGCTCGCTAACGAGGAGTAACCAGTGCCGAAATCATCGAGCGCCAGCTTGATGCCCAGCGCCTTCAACTCGTGCAGACGTTGCTGCACCTGCCGATCTTGCGCCGCCAGGGTTTCGGTGACTTCCAGCTGCAGATGTTGAGCATGCATGCCACTGGAACGCAGAATTTCGATGACAATATCGGTCCATCCCGGTTGCGCGAGCTGAGCGCGGGACAAGTTCACCGCCAACAGGCGCGGGGCGCCGTCACCCAGTTCCTCTTGCCACTGAACGAAATCGCGGCAAGCTTTCGACAGAACGTAATCGCCCAGCGCACCGATCAGACCACACTCCTCCGCCACTTCGATAAATTCTAGCGGAGGGACGACACCACGTGTCGGGTGCTGCCAGCGTACCAGCGCTTCGACGCCAGCTGAATGGTCGATGCCGCCCCCTTCGAGGAACCCGACAACCGGTTGATACAGGACGAACAGCTCGCCCTCGTTCAGTGCCCGGCGCAAGTCGCCTTCAATATCTCCACGGCGGGCGGCTCGCTCGCGCATTGACGTCTCGAACAGGACGTAACGTCGGCCACCTTCCCGTTTGGCTTCCGCCATAGCGATGCTCGCATCGCGCAAGACTGAATCGGCGTCGCCGGCAGCCTCGGCGCCCAGAATGACGCCGATGCTGACGCTGCAACTGAGTTCATGGCCGGAGATCCGGAAGGGCTTGCCGAGCGCTTCCACCAGGCGCAGCGCGATAGCTTCCACGTCTTCGGCCCGACGCATGCCGGCGAGTACGACCACGAATTCGTCGCCGCCAATGCGCGCCGCCATTTGGCTCGGTCCGCCAACGAGCCCGATGCGGTTCGAGGATGGCCGCAAGGCCGCTTGCAGGCGTTCGGCCATGCTAGTGAGCACTTGATCGCCTGCCGCATTGCCCATCGTGTCGTTGATCTGCTTGAAGCGGTCGACATTGATGAACAGCACGGCAAAATCGCCGTGCACGGATGCAACTGAGCGCGCCAGCATGAGCTCGACCTGTTCCTGAACAGCCCGGCGGTTCGGCATCTTCGTTAAGCCATCCATACGCGCTGCGCCGTTCAGGCGCCGCGTCAAAGTCGCTTGTTCCCTTTGCATTTCGGACGTGGCATCCCCCAGCACCGCCATGAGCCGGTTAGCATCGAGCTTCAACAGGCTGATCGACAGAAACTGCGGTCCCGCGTCGGTGCCGCCGGCGGCGCTCAGGTCGATGCGCAACGATTCGCAGACGACGCCGCTAGGCGCGGCGAAGTCGGCTGCCATCGAGGATAGTTGTGGTGAGACTGTCGCCAGCACGTGAAACAGGTTCTCCAGCCCGCCATCTTTGGCCAGCGGCATCAGCAAGCTGGCGGACATCGGGTTGAGTAGCTCGATGGCCCCATCAGCGTTGATCTGCACCAGTCCGATGGGAGCCCAATACAGGAACTGGATCAGCGACTCGTACGCATCGACTGTATCAGGCTGCACTGATGCCCCCGCTGAGATGATCCTTATACGTGGGGCAATCGGGCGTCCAGCAATCGACCCGATTGCGTCCGCGTGCCTTGGCAGCGTACAGCGCCTGGTCGGCCCGCCTCATCAAGCCGTCCAGCCCGGTCAAGCTGTCATCCATTGCCGCCACCCCTGCACTCACCGTGTAGCGGATCGGCTCGCCGTCGACCATGACTGCTGTCGTTTCCACGAGCGTGCGCAGGCGGTTAGCCACCGCCGCTGCGCCGGCAAGATCGGTCGACGGCAGCAATACCGCGAACTCCTCGCCGCCCACGCGCGCAACAACATCGACCTCCCTGAATGTCGCGCTCAAAGCCGCTGCCAGGTGGCACAGAACGGCATCGCCGGTCGGGTGGCCGAAACGGTCGTTGACCGCCTTAAAATGATCGGCGTCGAACAGGATCATCGCGGTAGGCCGCGTCGACAGCTTCCTGCGCTCAAGCTCCAGTTCAGCCGCTTCAAAGAACGCACGACGGTTCGCAAGACCGGTCAGGTAGTCGCAATAGGTCGCCTTGCGCTGCCGCTCGTTCGCGTCCCGCTTATCGCTAATGTCGCGGATGATCAAGCAGTAGGCGGGGGCGAGCCCCTCGCGTTCGCCGTCGTCGCCCGGTGATGGCCCCTGATCCGGCAAAGGCGAGATCATGGCGCTGCCCCAGAATTGGCTGCCATCGGCGCGCAGGCGGAAGCCTTCGTTCAGGCTCCAGCCATTCTCGTCCGCTTCACGCAATTGGTCCAACAGATGTTCCGGCGTGGTTGCCTCAGGGGGGGAGAAAATGGAGTAAGGCTGGCCGACCAGCGCCTCGGGCGCGTATCCCATCATTCTCCCGATACTTTCGTTCCACACCGCGATCCGGCCAAGGCCGTCGAGGCGGAACATGGCGTAATCGGTGATGTTGGTGAGGATGGCGTTAAGCCAGGCATCGGTGTGTTTGAGTTCGCGTTCGCGCCGTACCTGCACAGTGACGTCGCTCAGTACCGCCATTAACCGTGTATCGTCAAGCTTGACAACGCTCAGCGAAAGAACCTTGCTTGTTGACTTACTGCCCCTGTCGGCGCTGAGGGGAATGTACATACCATCACAGACCATGCCTTGCGATGGGAGGAAATCGGCGCACAAATGACGTAGTGCGGGCGCCACCCCTTCCAGGGCAGCAAACAGATTGGTCAGATTGCCGTCTCGGGAGAGCGGCATCAGCAACTGCGCTGACACTGGATTGATCATGCAGATTGTACCGTCGAGCGCCGTTTGTACCAGGCCGACAGGCGCGAGATACAGAAACTGCATCAGCGCTTCAAGTTCGTCGCCGATTTCAGGCGAGGGTCGATCAGTCACGATGTACGATTGACCAGGACGTAGCGGGTCGCAGCCCCTGGCGCCGCGAGCAGGCGCAGCGCAACTTTAATGGGACGCATGCGCCAAGTGAGCACATAGTCGATCGTCGCATCAAGCACTGCACCTGATTCGAGAGCGTCTTCGAAGCGCTGCGCTACGAGGAAGTTATTCATGCACGGAGCAACGACAGTGAACAAGAGTTGCCCAAGCACGCGATGGAGCGACAGCCCGGCCGCTTTCGACTCGAATTCATTGTAGCGCCGAACCACGGTCTCATTGTCGAAACCGATTACGCCAAAATCGAGCGCGTCGAGCCCTTGCGCATCGAGCGCGGCCAGACGCGACTCGAGGTCGGACTGATTAAATGTGGGAATTACGTCTATCATTGAGAATACTCCTGGAAGGCGGATCCAGCATCTAACGCTACATGCCTGACAGCGTTGTACAATATCTTGTTGCTGCTTGGGAAATTATGTTCCCATACTTCAGCGGCCCGGTCAATGTTTGCCGATGTCAAGTGTGCAGATCGACGAATAAATTTTGTACAGTCCCACTGCCGACGCCACTCTGTTATGTTAACCTCATGCTCAAGCCTCACACAACGACGTCCGCCTTGACTGGGCGCACCGTCTATTTTGACCGAAACCGCCTCAGAATCGAGGATATCGCCGTCGTCGCCGATGGCCGCGCCCGCGCCATTCTTTCCTCCGACCCGGATTTTCGCGACGCAATCCGGCGCGGCCCGGCATTTCTCGATCGCCTGCTGAAGGAGGAAGGCGTAATTTATGGGGTCACGACCGGCTACGGCGACTCATGCAACGTCCCCGTGCCGACGGCGCTGGTGGCCGAATTGCCCCGCCAACTATACACTTATCACGGCTGCGGCCTGGGAGCGTTCTTGACTCCGGCGCAAACCCGCGCGGTCATGGCAACGCGCCTGACGTCGCTGTGCAAAGGTTATTCCGGTGTCTCCGTCGAGCTGCTCGAACAGATTGTCCGGCTGCTAGACGCCGGGATCTTGCCGCTGATCCCCGCAGAAGGTTCGGTCGGGGCCAGCGGCGACCTGACGCCCTTATCCTACCTCGCTGCGGTGCTGTGCGGCGAACGAGAGGCCTGGCGCGATGGCGAAACGGTTACCGCCGCTCAGGCTTTGCGCGACGCCGGCATTGAACCGCTGCGCCTGCGCCCAAAAGAAGCGCTGGCGATCATGAACGGCACTGCCGTGATGACCGGACTTGCCGTGCTCGCCTACGGAAGTGCCGATTACCTGGGCCAACTGGTGACGCGGATTACAGCGATGGCGTCGGTCGCCCTCGACGGCAACGCCCACCATTTTGATGACATCCTGTTTTCGGTCAAACCGCATCCGGGCTTGCAGCGGGTAGCTGCGCGCATCCGGGGCGACCTACCGTTTACTGAGCGTGAGCGCAACGGCGCGCGCCTGCAAGACCGCTATTCGATCCGCTGCGCGCCGCACGTTATCGGGGTGTTGGAGGACAGCTTGCCGTTCTTTCGCCAATTAATCGAGAATGAACTCAACAGCGCCAACGACAATCCCATCGTCGACGCAGACGGTGAGCGCGTGCTGCACGGCGGTCATTTTTATGGCGGCCATATTGCCCTTGCAATGGATACGTTGAAAAACACCGTCGCCAACCTCGCCGATTTAATGGACCGGCAGATCGCGCTGCTGGTCGATACGCGCTACAACAACGGCCTGCCATCGAACCTGTCCGGCGCGACGGGTGAACGCAGGGCGATCAATCATGGACTAAAGGCTTTACAGATCAGCTGTTCGGCCTGGACCGCAGAGGCGCTCAAGCTCACCATGCCTGCGTCGGCTTTCTCGCGCTCGACCGAGTGCCACAACCAGGACAAGGTCAGCATGGGCACCATCGCGGCCCGCGACTGCCTGCGTGTGATCGAGCTGACCGAGCAGGTGGGAGCAGCCTTGCTGGTCGCCGTTCAGCAAGCTGTGCGACTGCGCTGCGAGTCGAATCCAGCGCTGATGCTGTCGGCACCGCTTGCAACCATGATGGCCGCGCTCGCTAACGACGTGGCGCCAATCCTGGAAGACCGGCGTCTCGATACCGACTTGCACTTGCTGCTCAAGCGAATTCGCGACAAGGCATGGTGCCTCTACGGCTAAGCGCGTCAAACTTGTCATAAGCGAATAGTTTGAATGAAGATATTCTGACGTGGTGTTCATCGCTAGTAAATTGGCAATAGTTGAGCCGCAGTCTGCTCTCTAGTGCAGGCTGCGTCTGTGGTAAATTTGGAGAATAGTTTGAACACACTGGAAGTCAGCGCCGTCGGCAAAACGGCTATCTCCCACCTGAGGGGCGCCATCAGCGCAGCCTCGTGCGGGACCGTTGTGAAGCGCAACTGATCAATCGAAAGCATGATGACACTTGAACGGCCGGTGAATCCCGCCTGGTGGGAGCATGATCAGCACCTGCTGCATTTCGTTTGCGACCTGATAGACGGGGAGCTGTCGATGATGCGGCGCAGCCGCATTGACACGCCATTGCCTTGGGCTGAGTCGCTCCACATTGGGCGCGATCTCGCTGTCGATTCGCTGGAGTTGCTCGCGCTCGCGACCGCATTCTCCGAGTCGCTGCATTTGCACCGTTCGGGAATTGACGACTACTTGTTGGGGCGACTGGAAATTCAAGACTGGGTAGCGATTGCCCGCCAGAGCCTGCGCCAATTTTCTTGCGAACTCACGTTCCGCACGTCGGGCAGCGCGGGCGTGCCGAAAGCTTGCACGCATCCCACGTCGACGCTGTGGCAAGAAGTAGCCGAACTGGTGCCGTTGCTGCCCGGCCGTCGGCGCATCCTCAGCGCCGTTCCCCGTCATCATATCTACGGATTCCTCTTTACGGTGCTGTTACCCCAGGCACCCGGTGTGGGCGACCTTGAAGTGATCGATTTGCGAGGCAGCTCTCCGGCCCGCCTGGCACGCGAATTGCGCGACGGCGACTTGGTCGTGGGGCATCCGGAATTCTGGCGCGCGTTCCTTCGCCTGCAGCCAACAATCGCAGGCGGGGTGATCGGCGTGACGTCGAGCGCCGCTTGTCCGGATGAGTTGGCGCGGGCGCTGGAAGTGGCAGGTTTGGACAAACTGGTTCAGGTGTATGGCAGTTCCGAGACCGGCGGTGTGGGGTGGCGCGCGTCGGCGACGTCGCCGTATCTGCGTTTCCCCTACTGGCGGCGGGTCGATGGCAACGCGGGGATGCTCGAGCGCACGCTCCCGGACGGCGCGTGTGCCCGTTACGCAATGCAGGATGAGTTGGAGTGGGTCGATGAACACAGCTTTCGACCCGCAGGCCGAATCGATCAGGCCGTGCAGGTAGGTGGGATCAATGTATTCCCGGCGCGGGTTGCAGCCGTGTTGCGCGAAAACCCTGCAGTGCTGGACGTTTCTGTTCGCCTGATGCGTGCTGATGAGGGCAGCCGGCTTAAGGCATTTATCGTGCCCCTGGACCCGCAACACCATCGCGAGCAGCTCGAAGCGCAACTTGTGGCCTGGGGTCGCGCGCACCTTGATAGTGCCTCCCGGCCAATGGCGTTTTCTTTCGGACGCCAATTGCCAAGGCAGGCCAATGGGAAATTAGCAGATTGGATCATCGAGGCCGCTACCTGACGGCAAGCGGTGCGTACAATTTCAACGAAATCGTTATGCTCCTACTAAACAACATCTGTTTGCTGCAATTTTAAGATCGCTTGGGACGTCTCTTCACTCTGCACTGTCACAGCATCCATCGACGGGATTGCCAAGATTCGCCGCCGGCTGGTTGCGGCCGACACTGATCTGCACCCGGATGGCTGCTACCCACACCCGATACGGATGTCGGCCGCGCTTGTCCGAACTGGTCCTTCAGGGAGCCCGCGATTTCTGTTTTGGTCGACTCGCTGCGCGAGTTTCCACAAAAACAATTATCGCCGAGTCTTCGATGTAACATCTCATGCGGCAAATCTTAAACCCCCAGCAACGGTGAGGTCTATTTCGATATCACTATACGTAGCTAGCCAATGCTGGCCAATCGACTCACGAAGGCGATCCTGAATGGCGGCTTCTGGCCGACAGCCGCCTGTCGTAACACAGTTGTTTGGCGACAGTTCGGCCGAAACCGTCACGGCGATCCCCAACACCCCCGAAATTACGTACGGAAAATGGTGTCGCAATGGTATGCCATACGCAAATCTCAATCCACTAGTTTTCCGCACATGCTTATCGGCTACATGCGCGTATCGACTGACAATGACCGCCAGTCCACCGACCTTCAGCGCGACGCGCTGCTGGCAGCCGGCGTCGATGTGCGCCACCTGTTCCAGGATCATGCCTCCGGCGCCAGGGATGACCGACCAGGCCTAGCCAAAGCGTTGGAATATCTCCAAACCGGCGACGTGTTAGTGGTGTGGAAACTTGACCGGCTTGGCCGCTCACTGCCGCACCTGCTCGGTATCGTGAACGGGCTCAAGGAAAGGTGTGTGGGATTTCGCTCGTTGACGGAAAGCATGGACACCACCACGCCGTCGGGCGAATTCCTGTTCCAGGTGTTCGGCGCCCTCGCGCAGTACGAGCGCGCGCTGACGCGCGAGCGCGTCATAGCCGGACTTGCCGCCGCCAAGCGCCGCGGCCGTCGCGGTGGGCGGCCGCTGGCGATCACAGGCGAGAAGTTGGACGCCATTCTCACAGCACTGAACGGCGACATGTCGAAGGCGGCGGTATGCCGCAACTTCGAGGTCAAGCGTACTACGCTGATCGAGACGTTAGCAAGGATCGGCTGGCCTGCCGCCACGAAGGCAGCACAGGAATGACGGCCAAGAGCAAGCGACTGACCGTCCTCTCCGAAGCCGAACACGAAGCGCTGTATGGACTACCCGACTTCGACGACGGCCAGCAGTTGGGCTTTCTGGCGCTATCGGAAGCGGAACTAGCGCTTGCCACCAGTCGGCCGAGCATTCCGGCACAGGTCTACCGCATTTTGCAGATCGGTTATGTCAAGGCCAAGCAGACGTTCTTCCGCTTTGGCTGGCTTGACGTCGAAGATGATGTTGCTTTTGTCCTGAGCCGATACTGCCAAGGAGAGGCATTCGAGCACAAGACGATCACCGACCACGAGCTCTACACACAACGCAGGCTCATCGTCGATCTGTTTGGCTACCGGCAATGGTCTGGTGAGTTCATTCCGCAACTTGCCAAACAGGCCGCACAAATCACACTGTGCGACGTGACTCCTGGATTCGTCGCTACCGAATTGATCGTCTGGCTCAACCAACACAAGATCGTCCGTCCGGCGTACACCACGTTGCAGGATCTCATCAGCGACGCACTGTCGACCGAACGTCGGCGCCTTGCCGATCTGCTGGGCGAAGTGATCGACGAGCCGACCAAAGCCGCGTTGACCCAGCTCCTGGTACGTGATAACACTCTATCTCAACTGGCGGCGCTCAAACAGGACGCCAAGAGCTTCGGCTGGCGTCAGATGATCCGCGAGCGCGAGAAGCGCACCGTGCTGGAGCCACTGCACCGGATCGCCAAGGCTCTACTGCCCAAGCTGGGCGTTTCGCAACAAAATCTGCTGTACTACGCGAGTCTGGCGAACTTCTATACCGTCCACGACCTGCGCAACCTCAAGGCGGATCAGACCCATCTCTACTTGCTGTGCTACGCCTGGCAACGTTACCGGCAGCTCTCCGACAACCTGGTCGATGCGATGGCCTATCACATGAAGCAGTTGGAGGACGAGAGCAGCGCGCTCGCGCAGAAGTCCTTCTTAGCGGAACACGTGCGTCGTCAGCAGGGCACGCCGCAGGTTGGTCGCCTGCTGTTGATCTATGTCGATGACATGGTAGACGACGCCACGTCGTTCGGCACCGTGCGCCAGCGCGCGTACAAAATCATGCCGAAGGACACGCTACAAATCACCGGTCAGCGCTTAAGCGTGAAGCCGATGAGCAAACTGGCCCTGCACTGGCAGGCGGTGGACAATCTGGCCGAACGCATCCGCCGACATCTGCGACCGCTATACGTCGCACTCGACTTTTCCAGCACCGTCCCCGACAGTCCTTGGCTCGCAGCGCTGGCATGGGCCAAGAGCGTGTTCGCCAAGCAGCAGCGCCTGTCGCAACGGCCGATGGCGGAATGTCCGGCGGCCACGTTGCCGAAACGATTGCGACCATACCTGTTGACCTTCGATGCCGACGGCAAGCAGACCGGACTGCATGCTGACCACTACGAATTCTGGCTCTATCGGCAGATCAGGAAGCGATTCCAGTCAGGCGAAATCTATCTTGACGACAGCCTGCAACACCGCCACTTCTCCGGCGAGTTGGTCTCGATGGACGAGAGAGCTGACGCGCTCGCGCAAATGGACATCCCCTTCCTGCGTCAACCGATCAAAGCTCAGCTCGACGTACTGACGGCCGAGCTGCGCGCGCAATGGCTCGCCTTCAACACCGAACTGAAACAAGGAAAACTGACGCACCTGGACTACGATAAGGACACGAAGAAGCTGATCTGGCGCAAGCCCAAGGTGGAGAATCAGAAGGTCCGCGAGAAGGGGTTTTACGAACAACTGCCGCACTGCGATGTTGCCGACGTGTTCCGCTTCGTCAACGGACAGTGCCAGTTCCTGTCGGCGCTGACGCCGTTGCAGCCGCGCTATGCGAAGAAGGTAGCCGATGCCGACAGTTTGATGGCGGTCATCATCGCGCAGGCGATGAACCACGGCAATCAGGTCATGGCGCGTACCAGCGACATCCCGTACCACGTGCTGGAGACGACGTACCAGCAGTACCTGCGCCAGGCATCGCTCCAGGCCGCCAACGACCGCATCAGCAACGCCATTGCCGCGCATACAAACAGACCATCATTGCCGGCGAGCAGTGGAATCGCTTTTCTCGCATCGTCATCGACAATCCGCGCAACATCGC
>NZ_JAFCTU010000053.1:0-24933 GCF_049896185.1 Massilia sp. TSP1-1-2 | reverse complement strand
AAAAGGAGAAAAATCCAGAACTCAAAAAAGCAGCGTAGAAACCGCTTTTAGGCGACAACTAGCTTGCAAATTACCGATATTGATAAAGCTGTAATTGGAAGAATTTCACTATGTCAGAGAAAATTTGTAAGTACTTTATTCGTATGGGGCGCACCCAAGAAAATTGGTGAAAACTAACTTAAAACTGTCGAACGCAGGCGGCCATCTCCATTGGCGCACAGCATCCTCTGTCCTACCTAGATGACAGCCCAACGCGGTCTGAATAATTCCTCCAGAAACGTAACCGCAGTACTTACATGCCATGGAATAATGTTACTATTTGTAATGATAAATTACTATTTAGTATCAATAAAATTTTAGTTGCAATTAAGGCACTTAAAAAAGTGCTGGCATGGCATCGAAAACGGTAACTGTTCCACGCAGCCCTCAGATATGGAAGCATCGCTTGCGCGATGTTGGGGAAAGGCGCATCCGCTAGCAGCACGTTCCTGAATTTCAACATCCCCAGAGGGCATCAATGCATCAGTTTCCTGCGCCACAGCGCAATCTGTCGTCGCGCGCTCTGCGCGCCCTACCTAAAAACATCGCTCTGCTGCTGGCCATGCTGCCGGCCGCACATGCCTTTAGCCAATCCCCCCCGGCCGCCATCGACCAGGAAGTGCTGCGGGAGCAAGAACGCGCGCGTCTGCTGCGTGAACAGCTCGAGCGCCGTCCCGACGTGCGCCTGCCGTCCGCAACCGGCGTCGCCGACGCCACCCGCCTCACCTTAAACGAAGCGCCGTGTTTCAGGATTGACAACATCGTGCTCATCGGCGGCGCCGCCGACAAGTTCCAGTGGGGGCTCGCGGCAGCCGACCAGGCCGCCGTGGGGCAGGAAGACGTCGCCACCGGCCATTGCCTAGGCGCGCGCGCCATCGACTTGGTGGTGCGCCGGGTTCAAAACGCCATCCTGGCGCGCGGCTACGTCACCACGCGCGTCCTGGTTGCCCCGCAAGACCTGAAGGCCGGCACGCTCACGCTGACCGTGATTCCCGGGCGCATTCGTGCCGTGCGCGCGTTGCCGGGTAGCGACGTGCGTGTCGCGCTGTGGAACGCGGTGCCGGCCGCTGCCGGCGACCTGCTCAATCTGCGCGCCGTCGAGCAAGGTCTGGAAAACTTCAAGCGCGTGCCCACGGCCGACGCCGATATCCAGATCATGCCCGCCGACGGCCTCGGCGCCGGTCCTGGAGAAAGCGACCTGGGCATCAAGTGGACGCAGGACAAGCGCTATCGCGTCAGCCTGTCCGCCGACGACACCGGCAGCGAAGCGACCGGGAAATATCAAGGCGGCGTGACACTGTCGCTCGACCATGTGCTGGGCATGAACGACTTGTTCTATTTCAGTATGAACCACGACCTGGGCTTCGCGTCCGACCGCGCCACGCGCGCCAGGGCTGTCCATTATTCCGTGCCCTACGGTTACTGGTTGCTGGGCGTTACCGCCAGCGACAGCGCCTACTTCCAGACGGTGGCCGGCGCCAGCCAGGACTATCGCTACGCCGGCACCAACTGGAATGGCGACATCCGGCTGGCGCGCCTGGTCTTTCGCGACGCCGACAGCAAAAGCACGGTCTCGCTGCGCTTCTGGGAGCGCGCCTCGCGCAACTTCATTGACGACACCGAAGTGCAGGTGCAACGGCGCCGCATGGCCGGTTGGGAACTCGGGCTCGAGCAGCGCGAAAACTTCGGCGCCGCCGTGCTCGAAATGCATCTCAACTACCGCCACGGCAGCGGCGCTTTTGGTGCCGAGCGTGCCCCGGAAGAGGCATTCGGCGAGGGCACCTCGCGCTTTGCCGTCGTCACCGCCGATGCCAACCTGAGCGCGCCGTTTACGCTGGCCGGCAACAAGTTGCACTACTCGGGCGCCTGGCGCATCCAGAACAACCGCACCGCGCTGCTGACCCAGGACCGGTTCGCCATCGGCGGGCGCTATACGGTGCGCGGTTTCGACGGCGTCAGCAGCCTGATCGGCCAGCGTGGCTGGCTGCTGCGCAACGAAGTCGGGGTGCCGCTCGGCGCCGGGCAGGAGCTGTATGTCGGGCTGGACCATGGCGCAGTAGGCGGATCCTCGGGCAAGAACCTGCTGGGCGAGCGGCTCACTGGCGCGGTGCTGGGCTTGCGCGGGCAGCTATTGAGCGCGCAGTACGACGTATTCGCCGGGGCGCCCCTGCGCAAGCCGGAACTGTTCAGGACTGCAGGCTGCACTGCTGGCTTTTCCCTGAACCGCGGTTTTTGAGCTGCCCGCGTCGCGGCATTCCTCTCATTGAACGAACAATAAAATAGTCGAGCACCCATGAACAAGCACCTGTATCGCATCATCTTCAACCAACGCCGTGGTCAAATGATGGTCGTGGCCGAAAACGCCCCTTCCTCGGGCAAGGCGGCCAGCGGCGAAGGTGATGCGGCAGGCGCATTCAATAGGGGGCCTTTCGGCGTCCTGGCCACGGCCCTGCGGCCGCTGTATGTGGCCACCTGCGCCGCGCTCGGCGTGGCGGTGTTCGCTGCGGGCCCGTCCCACGCGCAAGTGAAGGCCGACCCCAACGCCGCCGGCAACCAGCGCCCGACGGTGCTGCAAACGACGAACGGCGTGCCGCTGGTGAACATCCAGACGCCAAGCGCGGCCGGCGTGTCGCGCAATACCTACAGCCAGTTCGACATCACGTCCAATGGCGCCGTACTCAACAACAGCCGCACCGACGTCCAGAGCCAGATCGGTGGCTGGGTGCAGGGCAATCCCTGGCTGCAGACCGGTCCCGCGCGCGTGATCCTCAACGAAGTCAATTCGGCCAACCCGAGCCAGTTGCGCGGCTATGTCGAAGTGGCCGGCCAGCGCGCCGAAGTCATCATCGCCAACCCGTCCGGCGTGCAGGTCGACGGCGGCGGCTTCATCAACGCCAGCCGCGTCACTATCACCACCGGCACCGCGCAGCTGAACAACGGCACTCTTGAAAGCTATCTGGTACGGGGCGGCACGGTATCGATCAACGGACTGGGGCTGGACGTCACGCAAGCCGACTTTACCGCCATCCTGGCGCGTGCACTGCAAATCAATGCGGGCGTCTGGGCCAAGGAACTGCAGCTCGTCACCGGCGCCAACCAGATTGCCGCAGCACCGGGCGGCGCCGCGAGCGCGACAGCAGCAATCGGCACGGCACCGGTCGTGGCGCTGGACGTGGCACAGTTGGGCGGCATGTATGCCGGAAAAATTACCATGATAGGCACCGAGGCCGGCCTTGGCGTACGCAACGCCGGCGTGCTGGCCGCGTCGTCCGGCAACCTGGTGCTCGACGCGAACGGATGGCTGAGCAACAGCGGCAGCTTGCAAGCGACGGGGCAGGGCGCCAACGCCAGCATCCGTACCGCCGGCGCGATCGCCAACACCGGCACCGTGTATGCCGCTGCCGACACCAGTGTCACCAGCGGCGGCGAGTTGGTCGGCATCGGCATGATCGCAGCGAAGAACAATACGTCGGTACATGCGCTGAGCATTGAGGCCGGCCCTGGCGCTGTATTCGCGTCGGGCATGAACGCAGATGGCAGCCTGGGCACCACCGGAAAGCTGAGCCTGAGCGCCGCCGTATCGGCCGCCTTGCATGGCACTGCGGCCGCCGCCGGCGGCATCGAGGTCATCGCGCCCCGGCTCGACTTGTCGGGCGCGCGCGTGTTCGGCGACCAGATCGCCTTGACGGCCACCGACGGCGATCTCGACGCCAGCGCCGCCAGCATCAGCGCGCAGGGCACGCTGGCGCTCGGCGCCACGGGCACTCTGCGTACCAACGCGGCCGGCGTAACCGCCAACACTTTGCGCATCGGCGCTCACGACTTGACCAACATCGGCGGCCAGATTTCGCAGTTCGGCAGCGCCGACCTGGCGCTGACATTGCCAGGCATCCTGGACAATACCCGCGGCCAGCTCGCCAGCAACAGCGGCAACCTGACCCTGAACGCCACCACGCTGCTGAACCGGGACGGGCTCATTTCACACGCCGGCACGGGCACCTTGGCGATCACGGCAACGGCCTTGCGCGGCGCGCGCGGCCAGATTGACGGCAACGGCAGCGTGACCATCAAAGCGACCGACATCGACCATCGCGGCGCCAGCGTCGCGGCGCAGACGATCGCGCTCACTTCGTCGCACCTGGACAACAGCGCCGGGCGCATCGTCGCGGCCAGGAGCGCCGCCATCGGCGGCGGCGACGTGGACAATACCGACGGAACGATCGCCGCCGGCACCGCGCTGAGCATGAACAGCGCGAACCTCGACAACACCGGCGGCAGCCTGCAGGCGCTGGGCGGGGACCTGACGCTGCGCGTGGCGCAGCTGCACAACGCGGCCGGCGGGATCTATGCGCGCGGCGATCTGGATGCCGTCGCCAATAGCATCGACAACAGCGGCAGCATGTACGCGGCCGGCGGCGTGAACCTGAGCGCCATCGGCGCCCTCGCCAACAGCGGCGTCATTGCGGCACAAGGCAACGCCACCATCGGCGCCAACAGCATCTTCGCCGGCGCGGGCAGCCTGCTCGGCGCCGGCGTCATGTCCAATGGCGCGATGGCGCAGCGGGGCGACCTGAATGTGAACACGATCGCAAGTCTGGCCGCTCATGGCCAGAACCTGGCGGCCAGTAACGCTATCCTGGCGGGCGCCGCGGTCGATCTGAGCGGCAGCCAGACCAGCGCCGCCAACGTCACGCTCAACGCAAGCGCCGGCGACGTCACCAGCGCCGATGCCACCGTGACCACGCCTGGCACGCTGGCCGTCACGGCCCGCGCTTCGCTGCTCAACCAGCGCGCCACCTTGAGCGCCGGGCAATTGGTCGCCCGCGTGTCTGACCTGGACAACAGCGAGGGTACGATCATCCAGATCGGCACCGGCGACACCTCCATCGGACTGTTGGGCACGCTCAATAACACGGCTGGCCGCATCGCAGTCAACAGTGACAACCTGACCCTGGACGCCGCTACGCTGATCAACACCGGCGGCGCCATCGAACATTCCGGCGCAGGCACGCTGGCCATCAGCGCCGATGCCTTCAACGGCGCGCATGGCACCATTATTGGCAACGGCGGTTTGTCGATCAATGCCGGCGCCATCAACCACGACGGCGCCAGCACCTCGGCGCAAACCGTGCGCGTCAAGGCCGCAAGCCTGAGCAACCGCGCGGGCCGCCTGCTGCAAAGCGGCGTGGGCGGCATGACGTTCGACGTTGCCGGTCTGCTCGATAACAGCGCCGGCGAGATCTCCGGCCTCGGTGCCCTGGCTGTGCAAGCCGGTGCACTCGATAACGACCATGGCCGCATCGCGGCCGGCGCATCGGCCGCCGTCGTCAGCCAGGGCGCTTTGAACAACACCGACGGCGTGTTCGCGGCCGCCAATGCGATGGCAGTGTCGGCCAAGGCACTCGACAACACGCGCGGTACGATCCAGGCCGGCAGCGGCGCGCTGACCCTGAACACGGGCAGCCTGATTAACAGCAAGGGCACGCTGGCCTCCGGTACCAGCCTCACGACCAGCGTCGCGGGTGACTTGCAAAACGACGGCGTGCTGTATTCGGGCCGTGACCAGACATTGAACGTTGGCGGCACATTTATCAACACGGGTTCCGTGGCCGCGCAGGGCGACATGACGCTCACGGCCGGCAGTATCCAAAGCGACCAGGGTAGCCTGCTGGGCGCTGGTATCCACGCCGACGGCAGCATGGCCCAATCGGGCAAGCTGACACTGAGCGCGGCGAGCGCACTGCGTGCCGGCGGCACTGTTCTTGCCGCGGGCGACGCGGTATTGAGCGGCGCCTCGGTCGATCTTGACGGTAGCCGCGCCGGCGCGGACAACGTCGTCATCACGGCCACCGGCGGCGGCGTCAGCACGGCGCAGGCCCAGATCGGCACGGCGGGCGCGCTGAGCGTTTCGGCCACCCACGCGTTCGACAATCACCTGGGCAACTTGAACGCCGGGCAACTGACGCTGAACGTGGCGAGCCTGAATAACGACCATGGCGTCATCGTCCAGAGCGGCCTGACGGACAGCGGCATCATGTTGGATGGAACGCTGGACAACACTTTCGGGCGGATCGCGGTCAACAGCGCCAACCTGACAATTTCTGCGGGCGTGCTGCTCAACACCGACGGCAACATCGAACACGCTGGCACGGGCACGCTGGCAATCAACGCCGCCACCCTGGACGGGCAGCGCGGCCGCATCACCACAACCGCCAACCTGGCCATCACGGCCGGTGGCATCGACCACCGCGGCGGCGCCATCGCCGCACAGCGCGTCACCATTGCGGCTGCTAACCTGAACAACAGCGGCGGACAGATCGCCCAGCTCGGAAACGGCAGCGGCAGCATCACCGTTGACGGCAGCCTGGCGAACCGCGCCGGCGCGATCGAAAGCAACGGCGCCGCGGCCATCGCCACCGCCACGCTCGACAACAGCGGCGGGCGTATCGCGGCCGCCGGCAACGTCGATGCAAGCGCCGGCATCGCCCTGGACAACGCTGGGGGCGTGATCCTCGCCGGCGCCAGCCTGCGCGTTTCGGGCGGCGACGTCGACAACACCGGCGGCAGCCTGCAGGCGCTCGCTGGCAACGCCACCTTGAACGTCGCGGACTTGAACAACAACGCCGGCAGCGTCTACGCCGCGGGCAATCTGGATACCAATGCCGCCAACGTCGCCAATTCGGGCAAGCTGTACGCAGCCGGCCACCAGCGTCTGAGCGCCAGCGGTACGCTTGCCAACAGCGGCCTGATTGCAGCGCACGGCAATACCACCATCGGCGCGAACAGCCTGGACGGCACTGCCGGCAGTTTGCTCGGCGCCGGTATCAACGCCGAAGGCAGCATGGCGCAGGCCGGAGACTTGATTGTCACGACGGCCCGAGGCCTTGTCGCCAAAGGCCAGAACCTGGCCGCCGGCAACGCCACGCTGACCGGCGCAGCGCTCGACTTGAGCGGCAGCCAGACCGGCGCTGCCAACATTGCGCTGAACGCGGGCGCCGGTAACGTCGGTACCGCAGGCGCCACAGTGGCAACGGCCGGCACGCTCGCCCTTACTGCCGGCGGATCACTGGTCAATACGCGCGGCACACTGAGCGCCGGCCAACTTGCCGCGCAACTCGGTGCGCTCGATAACACGCAGGGAACCATCCTCCAGAGTGGTGCCGGCAATACCGCCATTGCGGTCGGCGGGATACTGGACAACACGGCCGGCCGCATCGCCCTCAACGGCGTCAACCTGACGCTTGGCGCAGGCACGCTGGTCAACATCGACGGCAGCATCAACCACGCCGGTGCAGGTACGCTGGCCTTGACGGCGGCCACCCTGAATGATACGCGCGGCAGCATCACCGGGGACGGCGCCGTCAACATCAACGCCGGCGCGTTCGATCACAGCGGCGCCGTCACGTTTGCCAAGAACGTGACAGTGCAGGCATCAAGCCTGGACAACCGCGGCGGCCACCTGCTGCAAGGCGGCGGCGGAACGATCGTGATCGATGTCGCAGGCCAGCTCGATAACGGCGCTGGCGAGATCGCCGGCAATGGCATCCTGGCGCTGCGCGCCGGTGCGCTGGAGAACGACGCTGGCCGCATCACTTCCGGCGCATCGGCAACCGTCAGCAGCCAGGGCGCCTTGATCAATACCGACGGCCTGGTCCAGGCGAGCGGCGCGTTGACGCTGTCCGCAGGCACGCTCGCGAACCTGCGCGGCGAGCTCCAGGCAGGCACCGATCTGACCGTCAGCACCACGGGCGATCTGCTTAACGGCGGCGTGCTGTTCGCCGGGCGCGACCAGGCACTGAGCGTCGGCGGCGCCTTCATCAACAGCGCTTCGGCGCTCGCGGTGCGCGACCTGGCGCTCAGCGCCGGCAGTGTCCAGAGCGGCGCGGATAGCCTGCTCGGCGCAGGCGTTCACAGCGACGGCACCCTGGCACCGACGGGCAAGCTGACGGTCAATGCGGCGGGCGCCTTGCAGGCCGGCGGCACCAACCTGGCGGCCGGCGACATGGTATTGCGCGGCGCATCGGTTGACCTTCGCGGCAGCCGGACCGGCGCGACCAACATCGCCATCACGGCCAGCGGGGGCGACGTCAAGACCGCCCAGACCGAGATCGGCACGGCCGGCACGTTGAGCATCACGGCCGCGCGAACCCTGGACAACCACCTGGGCAAGCTGACCGCCGGGCAGTTGGCGCTCAATGCCGCTGACCTGAACAACGAGCACGGCGTCATCGTCCAGAGCGGCGAGGGCGACACCGGCATTGCGCTGACCGGCACGCTGGACAACACGTCCGGGCGCATCGCCGCCGACGGCGCCAATTTGGCGCTGGGCGCCGGCACGCTGGTCAACACCGACGGCATCATCGAACACGCCGGCATCGGCACGCTGGCGATCAACGCGGCCACGCTCAGCGGCCAGCGCGGCCAGATCACCGGCAACGGCAGCCTGGCCATCGCGGCGGGCAGCTTTGACCACCGCGACGCGGCGATCACGGCGCAGCGCGTCGCCATCGCGGCGGCCAGCCTGGACAACCGGGGCGGGCGGATTGCCCAACTGGGCGGCGGCAGCGCCAGCATCACCGCCAGCGGCAACCTGGATAACCGCGCTGGCGCGATCGTGAGCAATGGCGACGCATCCGTTACGGCGGCCGCGCTGGACAACAGCGGCGGACGCATCGCGGCAGTCGGTGCGCTCGGCGTCAACGCGACGATCAACAACACCGCGGGCTTTATCGCCGCCGGCACCGACCTGAGCGTCAGCGGCGGCAATGTCGACAACACCGGCGGCACCTTGCAGGCGATCGCCGGCAACGCCAGCTTGAACATCGCCGACCTGAACAACGCGGGCGGCAGCATGTACGCCAGCGGCTATCTGACGACGAGCGCCGCCAACGTTGTCAACAGCGGCCAGATGTACGCGGCGGGCAGCCAAAGTCTGTCCGCCAGCGGGGCGCTGGTCAACACCGGCGTCATCGCCGCGCAAGGCAACACCACCATCGGCGCCAACAGCCTGACCGGCGGCTCGGCCGGCTTGCTGGCCGCGGGGCTGGGCGCCGACGGCATACTGACCCAGTCGGGCAACTTGAACGTGACAACCGTTCAGGCCCTGTCGGCCAAGGGCCAGAACCTGGCCGCCGGCAGTGCCACCCTGAAGGGCGGCTCGGTCGACCTTGGCGCCAGCCAGACCAGCGCCGCCAATATCGCGCTGAACGCGACCGCCGGCAACGTCACCACCGCCGACGCCACAGTAACAACGGCCGGCACGCTGGCCGTATCGGCCAGCGGCGCGCTGATCAACGCGCGCGGCGACCTGAGCGCCGGCCAGCTGGTGGCGCACGTGGCTGGCCTGGACAACACGCTGGGCACGATCATCCAGAACGGCGCCGGCAACACCGCCATCGCTCTGGGCGGCACACTGGACAACACGTCCGGCCGCATCGTCGTCAACAGCGCCAACCTGACGCTGGGCGCCGGCACGCTGGTCAATACCGACGGCACCATCGAACACGCCGGCGCGGGCACGCTGGCCATCAGCGCCGCAACTCTGAATGACGCGCGCGGCACCGTAACCGGCAACGGCGGCGTGAACATCAGCGCCGGCGCCTTCAACCACAACGGCGCGAGCACCATCGGCCAGAACGTGAACATCCAGGCCGCCAGCCTGACCAACCGCGCCGGCCATCTGCAGCAAGGGGGCATCGGGGCAATGACACTGAACGTCACGCACTTGCTCGATAACGCCAGCGGCGAGATCGCCGGCAACGGCGCCTTGACGGTGCAGGCGGGCGCGCTCGACAACATCGCCGGCAGCATCAATTCCAGCGATGCGGCCACCGTGGGCAGCCTGGGCCCGTTGAATAATACCGACGGCGTCATCGCCGCCGCGCATACGCTGGGCGTATCGGCGGCGGCGCTGGAGAACACGCGCGGCGCAATTCAGGCCGGCGCCGGGGCGCTGACCCTGAACGCGGTCAGCGTGCTCAATAACCAGGGCACGCTCAGCGCCGGCACCGATTTGACAGCCAGCACGAGCGGTGACCTGAGTAACGCCGGCGTCATGTATGCAGGGCGCGACCAGACCTTGAACGTGGGCGGCATACTGGTCAATACCGGTTCGCTGGCCGCACTGCGCAATACAACCGTCACGGCCAACAGCGTCGCAAGCGGAGCGGACAGCCTGTTCGGCGCCGGCATGCGCACCGACGGGACCCTGGCGCAAACAGGTAACTTGACGATGAACGCGGTCAATGCCTTGCAAGCGGGCGGCACCAACCTGGCCGCGGGCAACGCAGTATTGCGCGGCGCAGCTGTCGATCTGGGCGGCAGCCAGACCAACGCGGACAACATCGCCATCACGGCAAGCAGCGGCAATGTCGTCACCGCCCTGGGCGCGTTCGGCACGGCGAGCACCTTGAACATCAGCGCGGCCCAGACGTTGGACAATCGCGAGGGCGCACTGGGCGCCGGTCAACTGATCTTGAATGCGGCAAACCTGAACAACGACCATGGACGCATCGTTCAGAGCGGCGCGGGCAACACCGCCATCACGCTGGCCGGCACGCTCGACAACACCTCCGGGCGCATCGCGCTCAACAGCGCCAACCTGACGCTCGGCGCCGGCACCTTGATCAACACCGACGGCGTGATCGAACACGCCGGCGCGGGCACGCTGGCAATCAACGCCACCACGCTGAGCGGCCAGCGCGGTCAGATCACCGCCAACGGCGAGCTGGCCATTACAGCTGGCAGCATCGACCACCGCGACGCGGCCACCAGCGCCCAGCGCATCGGCATTGCCGCGGCCAGTTTGGATAACCGCGCCGGACAGATTGTCCAACTCGGAAATGGCAGCGCCAGCCTCACGCTCAGCGGCAACCTGGATAACCGCGCCGGCGCCATTGAAAGCTATGGCGACACAACGATCGCCGCGGCCACAATCGACAACAGCGGCGGACGCATCGCGGCCGTCGGCGCCGTCGGCGTCAGTGCAGACGCCGCGCTGACCAACACGGCCGGCTTCATTGCGGCCGGCACCAGCTTGAGCGTCAGCGGCGGTAACGTTGACAACACCAGTGGCGACCTGCAGGCCCTGTCCGGCAATGCGACGCTGAACATCGCCAGCCTGGACAATACAGGCGGCAGCGTATACGCCAGCGGCAATTTGAACACGAGTGCGACCAATGTCACCAATACGGGTAGCCTGTATGCGGCCGGCACCCAAACCCTGGCCGCAAGCGGCGCGCTGGTCAACAGCGGCACCATTGCCGCCCAGGGCAATACAACCATCAGCGCCAACAGCCTGGACAGCGGATCCGGCAGCCTCCTGGCCGCCGGTATCGGCCTCGATGGCGCGATGGCGCAAGCGGGCGCGCTGAGCGTGACGGCAAGCCAGGGCTTGTCGGCGAGCGGCCAAAACCTGGCCGCCGGCAGCGCAATCCTGACCGGCGCCACCGTCAACCTGAGCGGTAGCCAGACGAGCGCCGGCAATATCGCGCTCAACGCCACCACGGGTAACGTCACCACCACCGACGCGGCGCTGGCAACGGCGGGCACTTTGTCGATCGCGGCGTCCGACGCGCTGGTTAACAGACGCGGCACCCTTAGCGCCGGCCAACTGGTGGTGCAGGCAGCGAGCCTGGATAATACGCAGGGCGTGATCGTGCAAAGCGGCAGCGGCAACACCGCCATCGCCGTGAGCGGCGCCTTTGACAATACGGCTGGACAGGTCGCCGTCAACAGCACCAACCTGACGCTGGGAGCGGGCACGCTGGTCAATACTGACGGCCGCATCGAACACGCCGGCAGCGGCGCCTTGACCTTGAACGCGGCGAGCTTGAATGACGCGCGTGGCCAGATCACGGGCAACGGCAGCTTGACCATCGCTGCCGGCAATATCGACCACACCGGCGCCAGCACCATCGCGCAGCAGATCACGATTACCGCAGCCAACCTGGACAACCGCTTGGGCGACATCAAGCAACTGGGCTTGGGCGCGACCAGCATTGGTGTCACCGGCACGTTGGACAATCGGGGCGGCATCGTCGCCAGCAATGGCGGCACCACGGTCGGCACCGGCAACCTGCTTAATCAGAGCGGCATCGTGCAAGCGGCGGGCGCCGCGGCACTGGCCATTGGCGCGACCGGTACGCTCGACAACAGCGCCGGCTTGATCGCAGGCGGCGCCAACACGACACTCAGCGGGAACGTGGTCCTCAACCACCTGGGCCAGGTCAGCGCTGGCGGCACGCTGGGCGTGAGCGCGGTGCAAGGCATCCATAACGTGCAAGGCTTGCTGGTCGCCAATGGCGCGCTCGCGCTGGCGGGCGCCACGCTAGACAATACCGGCGGCCAGCTGGCGTCGTTACTGGGCGACGTGAGCGTCACGACCGGCAGCGTGCTCACCAACGACAGCGGCGTCATCCAGGCTGCCGGCGACATTGCCTTGCACAGTAGTGGCCTGAGCAACACGCAAACGGCCAGCTACGCCAAGGCCGGCGCCATTGTCGGCAATCAGTTGATGATCAACACCAGCGGGCAGGCGCTTGACAACCATCTGGGCACGATCGCCGCGACGCAGGCAATGAGCGTAACGAGCGGCGCGCTGAACAATGACGCCGGGCTGCTGCAGGCCGGCAGCACCCTCGTACTGGGCACTAACGGCAATACGCTGACCAACACCAACGCGGGCGCTTATGCGGCGCTGCACCCAGGCGTTGCCGGCGGCATCGTCAGCGGCGGCACGGCCGAGTTCCTTGTCGGCACCTGGAATAACGCAGCCGGCTTCGCCGCCGCCGGCGGAGTCCTCACCGGCACGACTGGCTACATCAGCAATACCGCCGGTGGCCAGATTGTTGGCGAATCGAGCCTGACGCTGGATATGGCCGGCCTGGACAACCGCAATGGCCAGATTCAAGCGCTCGGCGAACTCACGCTGGCCGACACCACATGGTGGCGCACCGACCCGGTCGCCATCGACAACCGGCAAGGCCTTATCCGCTCGGGCGGCCGCATGACGATGTACGCCGACGCAATCGACAATCGCAATACCGGTGGCGCCGGGCAAGGCATCGAAAGCAGCGCCAACATCGATATGCGAGCGGCCATCGTTCAGAATGCCAGCGGCGCGATGCGGGCGGACGAAAGCATTTTCCTCATCAGCAGCGGGACTGTCGACAACAGCAATGGTTTGATCAGCGCCGGCACCAGCATGGGTCTCATCGATATCAATCAATCACACACGCTGTCGATCACCAACACGGGTGGCACCATGATCGGTGGCCAGTCGAGCATTATCAAGGCGGCCAGCCTGGGTGGCGACGGTCGCCTTCTGTCGCTGGGAAACATCAGTGTCGAATTGATCGGCGACTATATCCACACGAATAGCGGCGAGATCACGGCGAATGGTGACGTGACGTTCTCCGCGATTAACCTCTACAATGCCGGCCGGATGCAAGCGGGCGGCACGCTCAACATTTCGGCGCAGTATATCGAAAATATCAACTCCGGCGACATCAGCGGCTATACCACGCGACTTTTCGCTTTTAATACTATAACCAATCGCGGCGTCATCGATGGCGTAAACACCGATCTGACTGCCGCCGTTCTCAATAACGCGGCCACTGGCCGGGTCTATGGCGATCGTCTGAACATCGCTGCGAGCCATGTATATAACCGGGCCGAATTTGGGGTCGGCGCGACCATCGCCGCGCGCGAGGCGCTCAACATCGGCACCCTGTACATCGATAACCAGGATCACTCCTTGATCCTGAGCGGCGGCGACATGGCCATCGGCGGCGCGCTCGACGCGAGCAGGCAGGCGACCGGCCGGGCTGACCTGGTCACCAATGCCAGCGCGACCATCGAAGCGCTCGGCAGCATGAACCTCGGTGCCGGCTACGTCGGCAATTCGAACGCCGGCTCCGGTGCGGGCCATATTGTGGCAGGCGGCGCGTTGACGATCAGTGCCGACAATGTCGTCAATACGGATAGCGAAATCCTTGCCGGCGGCTTGCTGAGCATCGGCGCGGCCCAGTTGTTTAACGCGGGTCCGGCGGCAAGGTACGAACAGAACCTGGCCGACGCGAACACGCAGCAAGGCAAGGTGCCGGGCGCGCTGACGGGAGCGGCCGTGAACGGCGCCACCGGCGGGCCGGGCGCCGCCGGCGCGGATGCGCGCGAGGCGGCCATCGTCAGCGGCGCGCCTGCTGCGAGTGCCGTCGACGGCGCCGTCGGGCGCCAGGCCGCGCACGCGGTCGGCGCGGGCGGCTTGAACGCCAGCGACCGTACCGCCGGTGCCGGCCAAAACGGCCAGGTGGGCGGCGCAACCGGCGCGCGAGCGACCGTCAATGGCGGCGCGGCCGGTGCCGGCTGGACCGGCGCGGTGGCGCAGCTGTTTGGCGGCGCCAGCGTCGCCAACCGGTTCGCTGCAACAGTCGCAGGCCGTGATGGCCTGGACCGAAGCGATCGCGCCGACGGTGCAGGCCAGAACGGCGATGCAGGCGCCGTCAATGGCGCTCACGCAGCGCTCAATGGCGGCGCCAGTGCGCCCGGATCGGCTGGCGCGACGGGGTTGCAAGCGGAGAACGGCGTCGTCAACCGCCATGCAGCCGAGGCCGATGATGTCGACCTTGCCAGCAGTAACCAGGGAAGCGCTGTATTGGCCACGGCAGTGGGCACCGTCACCGGTAGCCGGGCCGCACTGATCGTCGCCACCGACGGGGCCGAGCGCGCCAGCTTGTCGGTCGCCACGGCCGCCGACGCCGGCGGCACGGCTGGCGCGAGCGCCCACAGCGCAAGCGCTGCCAGCGTGCCGGACGTGGCACGGGTGGGCAAGATCAACCAGGTCTTGCTGGCGAACCCTGCGGGCGGGGCGCAAATCGTGCGCACCAGCGACCCGAACACGCGCGTTCCGAATGCAAGTCTGTATGCCGTCAATCCGTCCCGTTCGGCAAGTTACCTGATCGAGACCGATCCGCGCTTTGCCAATTACCGGCAATGGCTGGGCTCCGACTACATGCTGAACCTGCTGCAAGTCGATCCGGCCATGACGCAGAAGCGCCTCGGCGACGGCTACTACGAGCAAAGCCTGGTGCGGGCCCAGGTTGCGCAGCTGACCGGCCGCCGCTTCCTGGGCGAATTCACCAATGACGACGACGAATACCGTGCGCTCATGGATGCCGGCGTGGCGTATGCCCATGCCCTGAACCTGCGCCCGGGCATCGCCTTGAGCGCGGCGCAGATGGCGGTGCTAAGCAGCGACATCGTGTGGCTGGTGCAAAAAGACGTGACCCTGGCCGACGGCTCGGTACAGCAAGTACTGGTGCCCCAGGTGTATGTGCGGGTGCGCGAAGGCGACCTCGACGGCAGCGGCGGTTTGCTGTCGGGTAAGGATGTCGACATCAAGCTGACGGGCGACCTGGTCAACACGGGCACGATCGCGGGACGCGACGTGGTCAGGATGACGGCCGACAATGTGCACAACCTTGGCGGGCGCGTCCATGGCGATGCCGTGGCGGTACAGGCCAGGACTGACCTGAACAATATTGGCGGCGCCATCTCGGCCAACAGCACGCTGGTGGCGACCGCCGGACGTGACATCAACGTCGCATCGACCACCACGACCATCACGCGCGCCGCCGGCGGCCAGACGAGCGCCGCAACCGGCATCGAGCGCGTGGCGGGCTTGTACGTCACGGGCGAAAACGGCTTGCTGGTAGCCTCCGCCGGGCGCGACATCAAGCTGCTGGCGGGCCAGATCGGCAACGCCGGCAAGGATGGGGAAACGGTCGTCAATGCGGGCCGCAACATCGAGCTCGGTACGGTGACGACGGGCGTGGCGAGCAGCGCGATCACGAATCCGAATAATTTCCGCAAGGCGAGCACCACGACCGAAGTGGGCAGCCAGATCAGCGCTGGCGGCGGCGTCGCACTGAAGGCGGGCGCGGACATTGACCTGCGCGCTTCCAGGGTGGAAGCGGGCGGCGCGCTTGCCGCACAAGCCGGCAACGACATCACCTTGGTGCTCGGCGCGGCAACGACCAGGACCGACCAGCGTAGCCAGAGCACGACGAAAAGCGCGTTCAAGGGCAAGACCACGACCAAGACCACGACCACCAGCAACACGACCGAGAGCGCGAGCGCGATTGCCAGCGGCATGGCCGGCAAAACGGTCAGCCTTTCGGCCGGCAATGACATCTCGGTGTCGGGCTCGACGGTAACGGGCGTGGACGCGCTGGTGGCCACGGCCGGCAACGACATCAAGATTCTCACGGACACGGGGCAGGCCAGCAAGGTGGCCGGGGCCGGCGCCCCCGCCGACAATGTGGCGGGCCTGTATGTGACGGGCGCAAACGGCGTTCTTGCCGCCTCGGCCGGGCGCGACATCACCCTGTCGGCGGGCCAGATCGGCAATGCCGGCAAGGATGGCGCAACCATCGTCACGGCCGGGCGCAACATCGGCTTGAGCACGCTGGCGAGCGCCGGCGCAGGCAGCATCGCCAGCGGCGTCGCCGGTGATACGGTGCGTATTGCAGCGGGCAATGACCTGCTGGTCTCCGGCTCGACCGTCACGGGCGTCAAGGCGCTGGTGGCGACGGCCGGCAACGACATCAAACTCGTCTCGACCACGCGCGGCTCGGGCATCGACAAGGTGGCCGCCCTGAACGTGACGGGCGAGGGCGGCGTGCTCGCGGCCTCGGCCGGACGCGACGTCACGCTGTCGGCGGCGCAGATCGGCAACGCCGGCAAGGATGGCGCAACCATCCTCAATGCAGGGCGCAGCATCGAACTGGGCACTCTGACGACGACGACGGCGAATAACGCGATCAAGGACGCCAACAATTACCGAAAAGAGAGCAGTGCGGTCGAAGTGGGCAGCCAGATCGTCGGCGCGGGCAGCATCGGGCTAAAGGCGGGCACGGACATCAATCTGCGCGCTTCCAAGGTCGAGGCGGGCGGGTCACTCGCCGCGCAAGCGGGGAACAACATCAATGTCGTGGGCGGCGCGGCCACCAGCACGGTGGACGAGAGCCGCCAGACCAAGGCGGCCAGCTCGTTCAAGAACAAGAACAAGACCACGACCACCCGCAGCTCGACCGTCAGCACCAGCACCATTGCCAGCAGCATGGCCGGCGACAGCGTGAACCTGGCGGCAGGCAACGACATCCTGGTGTCCGGCGCGACGCTGGCTGGTGGCAACGGCCTCGTTGCCACTGCCGGCCACGACATCAACCTCGTCACGACGACGCGCGGTGCGGGTATCGACCAGGTGGCCGCCCTGAAGGTGACGGGCGAGGGTGGAGTGCTGGCGGCTGCGGCCGGCCGCGACATCAATCTGTCCGCGGCCCAGCTCGCCAACAGCGGCAAGGATGGTACGACTATTGTCCAGGCTGGCCGCAACATCGCGCTAACCACGCTCAACACCGGCGCGGCCGGCATTACCGGCGATTCCGTGAACATGGGGGCCGGTAACGACATCCTGGTATCCGGCTCGACCGTCACGGGCGTCAAGGCGCTGGTGGCCACCGCCGGCAACGACATCAACCTTGTCACGACGACGCGTGGCACCAGCATCGACAAGGTGGCCGCCCTGAACGTGACCGGCGAGGGCGGCGTTCTTGCGGCCTTGGCCGGACGCGACATCACGCTGACGGCGGCCCAGATCGGCAACACGGGCAAGGATGGCGCGACGATTGTCAACGCCGGTCGCAACATCGAGCTGGGCACCGTGACGACGACGAGCACGAACAACGCGATCAAGAACGCCAGCAATTACCGCAAGGAGAGCAGCACGGCCGAAGTGGGCAGCCAGATCGTGGCCGCCGGCAGCATTGCGCTCAAAGCGGGCACGGATATCGACCTGCGCGCTTCCAAGGTCGAGGCGGGCGCTGCGCTGGCCGCGCAGGCTGGCCACGACATCAACCTGGTGGCCGGCGTGGCCACGAGCAAGGTCGACGAGAGCAGCCAGTCCAAAAAGAAGCGCTTCTTCGGCAGCCAGACAATCACCACGCGCAGTGCGAGCGACACCACGAGCACCATCGCCAGCGGCATGGCGGGCGACACCGTCAACTTGGCGGCGGGCAACGACATCAACCTGCCGGGCGCCAAAGTGACCGGCGCCAGTGCGCTGGTGGCCACGGCCGGAAACGACCTCAAGGTCGAGTCGACGCTGCACAACGCCGCTGCGGTCCCCGGCAACACCGCGATCGACAGGGTGGCCGGTCTTTACGTGACGGGCGGCGCAGGCGTGCTGGTGGCGTCAGCGGGCCGCGACGTCAAGCTGCTGGCGGCGGAGGTGGGCAACGCCGGCAAGAACGGCGCAACCGTCATCAGCGCGGGGCGCAACATTGAGCTGGGCACCTTGACGACCTCGACGACCAACAACGTCATCAAGGACGCCAACAATTTCCGCAAGGAGAGCACCACGACCGAAGTTGGCAGCCAGATCGTGGCCGCCGGCAGCATTGCGCTCAAAGCGGGAACCGACATCGACCTGCGGGCCGCGAACGTGGAAGCGGGCGACGCGCTCACCGCCCAGGCCGGCAACAGCATCAATATCGTGGCCGGCGTGG
Organism: Massilia sp. TSP1-1-2; assembly: GCF_049896185.1. Taxonomy (NCBI): domain Bacteria; kingdom Pseudomonadati; phylum Pseudomonadota; class Betaproteobacteria; order Burkholderiales; family Oxalobacteraceae; genus Massilia; species Massilia sp. TSP1-1-2. The sequence goes on along the minus strand of NZ_JAFCTU010000053.1, from coordinate 6,328 downwards.
CGACGGCCATGCTGGACGTGGGGACGCAGCAAAAGAAGAAGAACATCTTCAGGACCAAAACCACCACCACCCGCACTATGATGGAAAGCAGCAGCGCCATCGGCAGCAACTTGTCGGGCGACACCGTCAACATGACGGCCGGCAAGGACATCGCGCTGGTCGGTTCGACGGTTCAAGGTGAACATGACGTCAACCTGGCGGCGGCGAACAAGCTGACCCTGGCGGCAGCGGTGGAGACGTACAAGGCGGCCGACAGCGTTGAAGTCAAGCGAAAGGGCTTCACCGGCGGCTTCTCGGCCGGGGTGCTCAGTGTGGGTTACGGCAAATCGAGCAGCGCAAGCCAGGGCAACCTGGGCGAGCTGACCCAGGCCGGTTCGGTGGTCGCATCGAACAGCGGCAATACGCGTCTGCAAGCCGGCGAACAGCTGAGCATTAGCGCGTCCGATATCGCAGCGGGCAAGGACCTGACCTTGATCGGCAAACATGTCGAACTGTCGGCGGCGCAAGAAACCAGTGTGTCAAATACGGCGCAGCAAGCTAAGTCGAGCGGCTTCTCGGTCGGCGTTACCCTCGATCCGATGGCCGCTTTCAAGAGCGCCAAGCAAGAAAGCGAGCAGGGTAATAATACGACCAGCGCGGTCGGCAAAGGCATCAAGCACCTCGAAGGCATTGCCGATGGCGCATTCGCAGCGCTCACCCCCGTCGTGGTGCAAGCCGGCTCGCGCAGTTCGTCGGGCACGCAGGACCATGCCGGCAACGGCGCCAGGGTAAGTACCCTGCAGGCCGGCGGCGACCTGACGATCCTGGCCACCGGCGGCAGCATCGCCAGCGAAGGCACGAGCATGCGCGCCGAAGGCAAAGCGCTGCTCCTGGCCCAGGACAATATCATGCTCGATGTTGCCCATAATTTGGAAAGCCAGTCGCAGAGCAGCAAGGCCAAGGGCGCCAGCTTCGACAACCGCAGCGCGCTGTTTGCAGGCGCGTTCAATCAGAAGAGCAACGGCAATGGCAATACCGACAGTGTTACCGGGACCACACTGTCGGTGGGCGGCCCGGCCAGGCTGGCCACGACCACGGGCGATGTGACCCTGACCGGCAGCACCGTCGTGGCCACCGGCGACACGACGATCAATGCGGCCAGAAACCTGACCATCGAGAGCGGCCAGAACGGCCTGGCGAACGAGAATCACAGCAACAACAAGGCGATCGGCAAGGTTGTGATTTCGGATACCGAGCGCTTTGCCGGGTATAACATCGTTAAGCATAACGATAACAGTGGCGAGCTGACGCAGGTCGCGTCGAATGTCGCCAGCCTGAAGGGCAATGTCACCCTGACGGCAGGGGAGAAGTACACCCAGGTGTCGAGTAATGTGCTGGCTGACAAGGACGTCGGTATTACGGCGAAGGCAATCGATATCGGAGCGGCGGCAAGCGCTGCAGCCATGTCGCAGAACAATTCCGACTTAAAAATTGGCGCGTTTGCCCGCATCAGTTCGCCGTTGATCGACCTGGCGAACAACGTGGATGCGGCCAAAGATTCGGATGGCCGCCTGAAGACAATGCAAAACATGGCGGCGGCGGCGAATGCCTACCAGGTTGGCAGCGCTGTGGCGAACGACGGCGTCTTGGTCAAGGGCGAAGTTGGAATCGGCTTTGCAAGCGCTTCCAGCCATGACCAGCGCAGCAGCAGTGAGGCGCACGGCAGCACCATCAATGCGGCGGGCAATGTCACCCTGAACAGTACTGACGGGGACATCACGGTGGCCGGCTCGAACGTGGCCGCGACCAAGACCTTGACGCTCGATTCGGCGCGCGCCATCGTCCTGACCGGCGCGCAAAGTACTTCCGACAGCACAGGCAACAACAAGAGCGCCGGTGTGGAAGTTGGCGTCGGCTACTCGCTCGGTGCGAAGACCGGCGTCTATGCCTACGCCACGGCAAATGCCGGCAGCGGCAATTACGACAATGCCGCTGTCATCAACGGCAACACTCACCTGGCGGGCGATACCGTCAATTTGGTCTCCGCCGGCGACACCACGCTCAGGGGCGCCGACGTCAAGGCCGCGACCATCGCGGCCGATGTGGGCGGCAAGCTGGCCATCGAGTCGGTGCAGGATACGGCCAGCCAGCACAACAAGCAGACCAACGTCGGCGTGCGCGTGCAAGTGGCGATCGGCAGCGCGTGGGATGTTTCTGGCAGTGCCAGCCAGTCCAAGGCGAACGGCAATAGCAGCGCAGTTGTGGAGCAGTCGGGCCTGTTTGCCGGTGACGGTGGCTATCACGTCAAAGCCGATACCGTTGTCCTCAAGGGCGGCGCGATTGCCAGCACCAATGCGGAGAACTCCGACCTGACTGCCAAGGCCATTTCGTTCGAGAACCTTGAGAACAAGATGGATTACCGGGCTTCGACCATCAGCGTCTCGGGCGGCTTCAGCGTGGGCGCGAATACGACCCACACCAGTGACGGACGCGCCATCGCGCCGCAGCCGGGCCAGCCGGCCCCTTCGGCTCCGACCACGGTTTCCCAGCAGATGGACACCTTGGGCGGCGCGGCCAACAATCCGTATGTCACGCCACCGCAGGTTGTCGTCAACAAAGGAAGCGACAGCTCCACGACCTACGCGACGCTGACCGGTGGCAAGCTGAACATCGGCGGACAGGCGTTGGATGGCGCGGCGAGTCTCGGCGGCCAGACGGATGCGGCGAATGCAAACAAAGCAGTCGAAGCATTGCCTGATCTTCAGAAAATGGTTGCGGAGCAAAAGGCAATGTCGGCCGCGCGCGGGACCGTGATTGCCGCCATTGGGCAAATTGCGGGCGATATTGCCAGGGCGGCCTTGAAACGCGGAGCTGAGGCGACGCAAGAAATAGAGACGGCGAGAAATGCCGCCAAGGTTGCGCAAGAAATTATTGATAACCCGGCTAGCACGCTTGTCGATAAAGCGGCTGCCCAGGAAGCAAGAAATAGCGCCGCGCTCAGCCAGAGCACTGCTGAGCAAAAGATTTCCGACGCCCAAAAAACGCTGCAAGATTGGAGCGCTTCGGGCAATCATGCCCGTGCGTTAAAACTGGTCACCGATATGTTGGTTGGTGGCATCGCTGGCGATTCCATCGGGGAAATGGCCGCAACGCAGGGTGCACCCTACGCGTACAAGGCAATCGGCGATCTCGCTGCGAGCAAGACGAAACCTTATACCGACGCTGAGCGACAAAAAAAGGCGTTTGCAGATGCGCTCAATGGCGTTGACGGGTACCGCGCACCAGAAGCTGATCCGAAAAAGCGCGAAGAGCTGACGCAAGCAATTGCGAACGCCGATGCGACGATGGCGGAGTATAAGGATCAGTACGAGGCATGGTCAGACGGCAGTCCCAACAAGGTCGCCTTGCATGCCTTGGCGACGGCAGCCCTGAGTCGCGTTGCTGGCAACAGCGCCTTGGACGGGGCGCGTGCGGGCGCGATCAACGAGGCGATCGCCCCCGGTCTTGAGAAGTTGAGTGGCCATTTGGATGCGGCTGGCAAAAACTTCATTGCCGATCTTGTCAGTATGGGCGTTGGCGCTGCAGCTGGAAATAGTCAGACTGCTGGATTGACGCTGGCCGCCGAGCAAAACAATCGCCGGCTCCACCCAGGAGACAAGCTTGCCGCCAAGACACTGGCGAAAAAGAGCGGCGGTCGATTCAGCGAGCAGGAAATTCAGGATGCCTTGCGCTACGCAGGCCTGAAGGACATTCACGGAAAGGTCATCGTGCCAGAGGAAACGCGGGAAGTCTTCCTCGACTTTAAGAATGTCATGACGGGCGAAAGTTATCTGGAGACCGTGAAAGTCGACCGAAACTTGCCGGTGGGAGGAGAAGGCCCGAGAGTGCTCCTTGAGCGCAAGACGGAAAAGCCGAGCAATGAGTTGATAGCCTATATCATCACAAATACCGGTGGAGCGGCAAGCCCGTATATCCTTACCCCGGGCCCTACGTACTTCAGCACCGGTTCGCTTCCTCCAGCACCAGCTGGAACAACGCGAGTAACGATGCAGGTTGATGGTTCGGTGTACTTTCCGCTGGTTGCGAATTGCCCTGCGGTGAGTTGTACCAATGGCGATCCTATAGCGAACGCGATATCGGATCCCGGGACCAGCGCTTATAAAAAAGCAGTGGCCGAGAAAGCGGAGAAAGATCTCAATGTTTTAAGCGCCTTGACGGGCGGCTTGGGAGCGCTAACGCGAAGTGTTGGCCTCATCAGTGAACTTGGCGCTGCTACCACAGCTATGAGCGCCGCTGACCTCGCAGCTGCAGCGCGTGTGGCTGAGCTTGCTGAAGCGGCGCGTATTGCCAAGGCGGCGGAAGCGGCGCGTAGCGCAGAGGCTGCCGAGGCGGCACGCCTTGCAAAAGCTGCGGAAGTAGTACGTATCGCCGAGGCTGCTGAAACGGCCAAGGTGGACGCGCTTGCCGAGGCGAATTCCGCAGTGCGTCCAAATGTCGTTCCATCCGGCCCACCGCCCCCCCCCCCGAATAGCGCGCCTGTTGCGTTGGGTGAGAAAATCGGCGCTGGCGAGTACAAGACGGTGTACCTGGTGAAGGATGATCCCACCAAGGTTATAGCAACCGCAAAATCTGGCTCAACTGCTGAATTGCAGGCCGAGATTAAGGAGTTGAATGAACTGAGCAAAGCAGACGTTCCGGTCGTTAAGAATTACGGGCTTGCACCTACAACAGACGGGCAAACAGGGATGTTAATGGAAAACCTCAAAGGTGGAATCACCGTTAAACCTGCTTTTAATGATGCAGCGGAAGAGGCTTTGGCCTTCGCTCGTCTAGGTCCAAATAGTGTCGCCGACCTTGAGAAGATACAATTGCACATCAATACAAATACAATCGGCGATTTCCAGGTGATAATAACGGCATCCGGCCGGGTTTTGGTGGCTGATCCTGCGGGATTGTCTCAAGGGAAATCAAGCTTTGCCGTGCTTGAAATCATCAGAGTGATGTTGGAACTCGCAAAGAAAGGAAAACCATAATATGTCTGAGGCTAGAAGGCTGAGGCGTCGGCGCATTAACTATCTGTTAGCGTCGGAAAGCACAGAAATTTTCAATCGCATGGTTGGTAAGTCTGTTTTGAAAATAAAATTTGGGATGCCCGCTAATAGGAATTGCAGCGTGCGGGATGTGGGAAATCTGGCAGAGGCGCTCATCGATTGTTATGGAGGGCCATTTTTCATCACTTATGAAGGTGGTCATACTGTCGTCCTCTATGACGATGACTTTCTAGGGTCGATCGTTGTGCGGGAGATTGCTCGCGACGTTGATGAAAAAGATTTTTTTGATGTATTGGAATCCGAGGATCGCTTGGGCGAGCGAGCAAAAATTCAAAAGTCGGTCGATTTAATGCCAGCCGAACATGAACCCGGGAAAATAATTGAATCAATCTCTGTGTGGAAGCTTCCTGATAATTTCCATGTAATACCAGCAGCCTATGACCTGGTTTGCGAGTGTATCGTCACTCTAACGATCGCCGGGATTGGCGAAATCGTTTTCGCCAGCCATATAAAGGAAGCTGAAAAGGCAATGGATATTCGCATCTCCCGTTGGGAATGGTTAGATCAGTTCGAGGTCAAAAAGCTGACATGTATTTGGACGGCGAAGGTTTAAAAGACGTCTGCTCATAACTGTGGTAATGTGAATCGATGCTTCATTTGCTGGATAATATTGCGTAAAGCGCGGTCATTAATGTCGTAGGGCGGTAGAAACTCCGGAACCATGATCCATTGTTCATCCTGACCGGAATGAACGTATTCCCTTTGGTCATCAACCAATACGGTCTCCGCCACCTTCGCATTTGGAATGTTGGACAGATTTTTTGTAATTTTGTCCCAGTTAATATATTCCAAGTTCGCAAACCAGGAAGGCACGGCCTGCTCACGAGCTAATAAATTGGCTATCTTTCTGAATCGATCCTCGCTCACGGCGGTATAAATCACGATGCGTTCAAATAAACCTCTGCACGAGTCAAGAAACCAGAATAATTCTGGTCTTGGAATTTGACTAACTGCGTTGGAAATAAGCGTCCCCTCTAGATCCAAGGCCAAGGTAGTAGGATTAATCATTATTCTCCGATTTAAAGAACGGTCTTGACTGGTCCGGCATAACGACCACATGGCCAAAGTAGTAAGTGGATTGATCCATTGTAGTTCACCGACTCTTTCGTCATTATAGGACACTGCGCGAAAGCTATCGTCCTTCTGGCATGAAGATCCCACGTGACTGTTCAGCCCCTATGACCGGCAGAAATTAGTTGTAAACAATTGTGATCGCGTTCATCATGCTGGCATGGCAA
>NZ_JAFCTU010000052.1:0-25366 GCF_049896185.1 Massilia sp. TSP1-1-2 | reverse complement strand
AGCACATAGCCTTGCTGCAACATCCGACTGACACTGTTAATTAACCCAGTGTTGCGCTTGGTATTTGAAACCGCCCACCTTTGCCGCAGGGTCAACAATGCTTTGCATTTTACCCGTATTGTTACTGCGGTAATGGCAATGCATACTGACTGCTTCTAAGGGGAGAATGCAATGGACAAGTCAGGCGGCGTGTGGAGGATGGTCAGTGCGATGGGCCTGTCGGGTACGATCGGCGCCTTTGCCGTCTTCAGCGGGCAGTCGCCGCTGACGGTGGTGCTGTTTCGCTGCCTGATCGGGGCCGTGGCGCTGCTGGGGTGGCTCTGGTACACCGGCGGCTGGACCAAACTCGACCGCAGCGCCGGGGCCTGGATCGCCGCCGGCGCTGCAGCCATCATCGGCAACTGGCTGTGCCTGTTTTCGGCGTTTTCGCTATGCGGCATTTCTATTGCCACCGTGATCTATCACGTGCAACCGTTCATGCTGGTGCTGCTGGCGGCGCTGGCGCAGCGCCAGGCGCCCGACTGGCGGCAGGCGCCCTTCCTGCTGCTCGCGTTCGTGGGGGTGGCGCTGACCAGCGGCATCAACGTCAACGCACATCAACCGGCCTTGCTGCAAGGTGTCTTGCTGGCCCTGGCGGCAGGCTTCCTGTACGCCCTTGCCACGCTGGCCACGCGCAAACTGAAGGCGTATCCGCCGGCGCAAATTGCAGGGTTACAACTGGTCATCGGCGTGATCGTGCTGGCGCCAATGGCAACTTTTGAAGTGGGGAAGTTTTCAGCGCAAGCCTGGGGCAGCCTGCTGGTGGTGGGCCTGGTGCATACCGGGCTGGTCTACAACCTGATGTATGGGGCGTTCCAGCGATTGCGCGCCGAAACCATTGCCAGCCTGTCGTTCATTTATCCGGCGGTTGCCCTGGCGACCGACCTGCTGCTGTTCAACGCCAAGCTCGGCCCTTTGCAGTGGCTCGGCATGGCGCTGATTCTGACCAGCATGTTGGGCAACCAGCGGATCGGGCAAACCGTGCGGGGAAGCACAGCGGACGGACAAAGCGTCCGCCCCCAAGCTTAAAAGACGCCCAGGTCCATCAGGCTACCGCGATAGTTCTCGAGAAATTGACGCAGCAATTCCACATTCGTACGATTGAGCAGCACGTTCAGGTGCGGCGTGCGGTCCAGCTCCAGTTCCATGCGGATTGCGTCGGCAAACTGCTTGCATTGCACCGTCAGTACGCGCGGGGTGCGCAGATCGTCCCAGTCTTCCCCATAAATCTGCGGGTATGGCGCCGGGCCCGGCAAATTGGGATCCTGGTTCACCGGGATATGTTCGAGCAGCCAGAACACAATGTGCGCCGGCATCAGGACGCACGCGTCGGCGCCGCTCAACATGGAGAACTTTACCAACAGCACATTGCCGACCTTGTCGCACGACAGGGCCATGCTTTTTACTTCACGGATCACCGCTTGTTTTGCCACGACATACCTCTGGGAGATTAAAAACGCGCGGCAATTTTACCGCATCACGGGCGTGCTGAGCAATTTGCTTGCGCCCGTCGCTAGCGCGGCTTGCTGGCGCCACCTTCCTGTTTGCTGCCCGCGCGTTTTTTGTCGCCCTGGTTGTTGCCTTCCTGCTTGTTGCCTTCCTGCTTGTTGCCTTCCTGCTTGTTGCCTTCCTGCTTGTTGCCTTCCTGCTTGTTGCCTTCCTGCTTGTTGCCTTCCTGCTTGCCCGGCTCCTGCCGGTCAACGCTGCCCGAACCCGACTTCGCCGCCTGCCGGTTGCCGTGGCTCATGCTGCCTGCGCGGCGCGCCTCTTCAGACGTGAATTCGTGGGCAGTCCCCTTCTCGTGCGCTGCCTTGCCACCTTCGCTGGCGATTTCGCGCTGGCGTTGCGGGTCCATCGAAGCAAAACCGCGGTTGCTGGAACCGCCCTGTGCGCCCCGGCTGCCACCTTGCTTGTTGCCCTCTTTGCTGGTTGCCATGATTATCTCCTTGGATCGTTTATCCGAGCCCATCCGGCAGGGTGGCGATGAGCGCTCGGGCAGATCATCTTAGGCAGCACGACAGCGCGCTGCTATAGGACTGGGTTAGCCTGATTTGTAGGACAAGAAGCAGGTAGAAATGGACCTGGGAAACCGAACTAACCTCTGGTGGCAAAAGCCTGCATATCGTCCTACATCACTACGCTCCCTACTCTGATACAAGCAGCCCCAGGCCACGCGCATGATGCATATTCCCGGCGCTAATGCGGCCTCAGACGACGCACCCGATACACCACACTTTTGGAGGAATAGACCATGAACTCGAATCAACGCAGCCAGGGCAACAATCAAACGGACAACGGCGGGAATGAAAAAACCGTCTCGTCATCGCGTGGTGGCACGGTAGAAAAAGACCTCACCCAACAAGGGAACCCGCAGCAGCAACAGCAGGGCGAACAGCGGCAAGATCAGGGCGGCTCGCAAATCGATTCCCAGATGGGCCAGCAAAGCACTGACCGCACCGGTTCGCAAACCGGCAGCCAGCAGCAAGGGCAGCCGGCGCAGGCAAAATCGGATGCCATGGCAGGCGGCCTGCCTCGAGGCCCCGGCGCCGGCGGCAGCGGCAGCGGCAGCGGCAGCGGCAAGCTTGCCGCCGATGAAAATATGGATGACGATACCGGCCTGTCGAACCGGGTCAACCGACAGTCGGCCGCGCAAGATGCCGCTAGCCGCCAGTCGGAACAAAGCAACGTTGGACGGCGCGACGACGGGACGCCAGATTAACTGAGGACGTCGTCGGCGACGCTGGCCAGCGTCCCGCAGTGACTGGAAACATGGGGGGACTCGTTACTCATCCGGGATCTTTGCCATGCACCTGAGCGCCCTATGGCGCAGGACCGGCGCGTGATCGACAGCGGCGCGGCGCTCAGCAAGCATCTGGAACTGCACCTGTACCCCACCCGCAGCGGCGGCTGGTGCATCACCCACAAAGTGCCGCTGCGCGACGAGGGCGGCGCCATCGTCGGCCTGGCGGGCACCTCGCAGGACCTGGGCCTGGCCGACGAGCTGCACCCGGTGTACCGCAAGATCGCGGCCATTGCCCGGCACATCGGCGAGAACTACCACGCCAATGTGTGCATGGAAGCGCTGGCCGCCGCCGAAGGGCTCTCGCTCTCGCACGTGGAGTGCCTGTTCCAGCGCGTGTTTCACTATCCGCCGCGCTAGCTGCTGCTGCAGCCGCGCCTGGGCGCGGCGATGGGCATGATCGAGTCCGACCGCACCCACAGCATTGCCGACATCGCCTATGCGTGCGGGTATACCGATCACAGTGCATTTAGCCGCCAGTTCAAGTCGCATACGGGAATGATCCCGGTGCAATACCGCTCGCATTGCCATCGCAAGTAGCAGGCTCTGGCGTGCTCTGGAGTTTCCCTTGCATCGCTATAATTATCCGCTACACATCTTGCACGGGAATTACATGAAGCTGCTCAAAAGAACCTTGATCGCGGTCGCGGCCGGCGTTGCCATCCTTGGCGGCCTGGCCGCCTGTTCGCCGCTGGGAACGCTCAATGCCTTGTCGCCTGGCAGTGCCTTGCGCACCAGCGCGGCCGTGCCTTACGGTAGCAATCCGCGCCACAAGCTCGATATTTACACCCCGGAAAAAGCGGCTGCGAACGCACCCGTGGTCGTATTTTTCATGGGCGGCAACTGGGTCAAGGGGGAACGCGACGACTTCGCGTTCGTGGGGCGCGCGCTGGCCTCGCGCGGTTATGTGGTGGTGATTCCCGATTATCGTTTGTATCCCGAAGTGAAGTATCCGGATTTTCTCGACGATTCGGCGCAGGCCGTGGCATGGACGGCGCGCGAAATCGCCGGCTTTGGCGGCGACCCCAAGCGGTTATACGTGATGGGGCACAGCGCCGGGGCGTACAACGCGGCCATGGTGGCGCTCGATCCGCGCTATCTTGCCAAGCATGGCATGAAGGCGTCGGCACTGCGCGGCTGGATCGGCCTGGCCGGACCGTATGACTTTTTGCCGATTGAAAATACGAGCACGCGGCCCGTGTTTCATTTCCCAAATACGCCCGTGGATTCGCAGCCGATCAACCATGTCAGCGGGGAGTCGCCGCGCGCCTTGCTGATCGCGGCGAGCACCGATGCGCTGGTCAATCCTGTGCGCAACACGGGCGGGCTGGCGAACAAGCTGCGCGCTAACAATGTGTTCGTGAAAGAAATTTATTACGCCCGTGTCAATCACGTGACGCTGGTCGGCTCGCTGGCCGCGCCGCTGCGCGTGCTGGCCCCCACGCTCGACGATATCGACGCCTTTATCAAGAGCGACGCGGGGCGCGACACCGCGCGGGACACTCTGCGCAACACAGCGCAATAAACGCCGCTTCATGTGGTGCACGCGGCAACGCGCGCAAACGCGTACCGCGCTGGCGCCAGCGTGGCGCAGCAACAACGCGACCCGTCCGGCTCAAGCGACCTGGATAACTATCTGGGCGACCGAGTCGGGCAGCACGCTGGCGCGCCCCTGGCCCTGCTCGCCACTGACGCCGTAGGCACCCAGCACCCACTCCCCGGCAGCCAGGCCATCGAGCGAAAAATGGCCATCGCTGCCAGTCAGCGGCGCCATGTCGGGGAAAGGACCTGCGCCGCGCACAATCACAATGGTGGCGCCATCAACGGGTGCGCCAGTTGCCTTGAGCAGCACGCGACCTTGCAAACTGCCAGTTAAATCTTGTTCCATGATGAACCCGTTCCCGAAAAAATACTTGGAAAGGACGCCCGCCCAGGCGGGCGCTGGCCAGGCAGTGCGGATCGACGCCTGGCTTGGCCGGATCAGCGTCCGGCGGTCACAGGGCGCTCCAGTTTTTCATCCGGTCGAACACCGCCGCGGTCACGCGCGTGGCGCTATTGCCGGCAAGGCTGCCGTAATTGTGGATGCCGACCACATAGCGTTTGCCATTGCGCTTGATGTACACGGGCGCGCCGCTTTGGCCGCCGTAGGTATCGATATCGTAGATCAAGGTTTTGGGCGTGACCGACTTGACCCGCCGTTTCATGCCCCACATTTCCAGCGGTTTGTCTTCGGGGTACCCTGCCAGTACCGCGAAATTGGCCAGTAGTTGCTGGCCATCGAAGACGCCGAAGCCGAATTTACCCAGATCGTGTCCATTAAATGAGCCGGTCGGCAACACCACACAGGCGTAGTCGCACTCCGGTTTTTGACCGTTCACCCATCCTTTGACAGAGCGGAAGCTGCTGGAGACCACCACGCCATAAGGACATGTGTTTCCGTCGGCGCCTGGAACGACCTCGATTTTCCTGGCCCAACCACCCTGATCGCGCATGTAGACGCAATGCCCGGCCGTCATCAAGGTGCGGTTGCCGATGAAAAAGCCCGTGCCTCGCGCCGTCTCGCCATTCGGGTAGGTGATACGCAGCAGGCAGATGCGGCGCCATGGATCGCTGGCGGGATTCTTGATCTGCTTGCGTTGATCTTTCTGGATAATGGATTCAATCGAATAGGCGGCCTCCAGCGCCAGCGCTTCCGTCGCCTCGTTCAATTCGACGCCGGCTTCGACACCTTCCATCAATTCCCGCGCCGCCGCCGCTTGCAGCCCCTTGGCCAAGAGGGGAAAGAGGTTTTTTCCAGGCATTTTCATGCCGCCCGGCTTGGTTAAAACCGTGGCGGCCGCGCTCTTGACGACCGCCAGCGCGCGCGGCGTAAGCGCCTGGATGATCCGTTTTGCCACGGCCGGACCGATGTTGGTGACGAAGGTGGGAATCAACGCGCTGAAGATCCCGAAGAACTCCTGCTGGGAGCCTGCTTGCTGGCCATGGAGCAGAAAGCCTGCCTCATGCACATCGCCCGTTTCGAATGAGGTCGGGGCGCTGGTGCCGATCACGTCGAACAGACCTTCTTCCAGCCCCGCCTCGCCAGATTCCTCGGTGCCCGCTGCCTCGATTTGTTCAGGCGTCGCTTCGAAGTAGCCTCCCGCGCTTTCACCGTCTGCACCGGGGTTGGCAACTTCGGTGTTGAGCTCGATCGATTCCGCGCTCGACTCGACCCCCGTGATTTCAACCAGCGCCTCGCCGCTCACCTCTTCGGCGACGTACGGACCACCTTCGTCGCGCTTGGCCGGGACGCGCCCTTGCGCCGGCATGTGAAAGCCGGCACCGGCGCCAGCTGCGTCGAGCTCGTCGCCTTGTTGGTTCAACTGTGGCGCATTCTGAGCCGCATGCAGGCGACCGTCTCCGTTGAGAATGCTTGAATTGCTTGAAGCGTCATCGGCTTGATAGGTATAGCCAGATTCGTTCATGGTCTTTTCTCCTGTGAACTTGCTTGAAGGAAGTTGCTGCACTAACGCCGACCCTGGGTATTGATGTTGGCTAGTGAAAGTTCATCCTATGCGGGTATTTCGACCGGAGTTTGTGCGTTCGCAAACACGATACGGAACTGCTGGCAAGCCTCCCCTGTGCGACGCGGTTCGCGCGATGGGCGGATGACAGTGTTCGCCGCTGGCAAGGGCTTTTTAGTGAGGGACGGCGCACCTGGCGCGATGGCATGGTGCGCTTGGCTGTGGCGCGGGAGCGCGGCGCGGAAGGAGCCGCGCGCACCGGGCGAACGGCGTGGAGGTGCCCGACGGCACCCAGGAAAACACCCGCCGCAGCGGGTGGATTTCAGCTACGTTCAACGAAAATTACAACATGCTCCACTGCTTCATGCGCTCATACACGGGCTGGGTCACGCGCGTGGCGGAGTTGCCGGCGGCATTGCCGTAATTGTGGATGCCGACAACAAAGCGCTGTCCGTTCAGCTTGATATACACGGGAGCGCCGCTTTGGCCCCCCACCGTATCGATATCGTAGATCAGGGTCTTGCTTGTCACCGTTTTGATGCGCCTTCTCATGCCCCACATTTCCAGAGGCTTGTCGCCCGGATAGCCCGACAGCACCGCCGGCTTGGCCAGCAATTGCTGGCCATCGAACACGCCAAAGCCGAACTTGCCCAGATTGCGCCCGTTGAAGGCGCCCGTCGGCAGCACCACGCAGGCATAGTCGCACTCGGGCTTTTTGTTGTTGACCCAGCCACTCACCGAGCGGAAGGTGGTGGATACGACCGAGCCGTAGGGCCGTACGGCGCCGTTTGCGCCGGGGCTGACCTCGATCTTGGTGGCCCATCCTCCATGGTCGTGCAGGTACACGCAGTGTCCGGCCGTGACGAGGGCCCGACTGCCGATGAAAAAACCCGTCCCACGAAACACTTGGCCGTCGGGGAAGGTGATGCGCAGCAGGCAGATGCGGCGCCAAGGATCGCCGCCAGGATTATAGATTTTCTTGCGGTCATCCGTGCCGATGATGACTTCGATGGTCGAAGCAGCCTCGCTCAAGAGCGACGTTACTTCAGGGCCGACCTCGGCCCCGCTTTCAGTGGCCTCGCCGCCTTCCTGTGCAGCTGCCGACTCCAGCAGCTTGGCAAACATGCTGAACATGTTTTTGGCCGGCTTTCTGCCGAGACCGCCCTTTGGGAGGATGGCGCTGGCGGCGCGCTTGATACCCTGGCGCGCCAGAGGCGAGAGCGACTTCACCAACGTTTTTGCCACCGTCGGGCCGATGGCCGACACCAGCGTCGGAATCAGCGCAGCAAACAAGGGAAAGAACTCTTCGTGCGAAGGCGCGCTCTGCCCTTCGACCGCCGAGCCGGCTTCGCGCACCTCGCCCGTTTCGAACAAGCTGCCGGCGATACCGCTGATGACGTCGAACAAGCCTTCCGCGCTCCCGGACTCGGCAGCTGATTCGGCGTTGGCTGCCTCCAACTGCGCCGCAGTCGCTTCCAGTACCCCTTCCGCGCCGCTTTCCTGTGCGGCGGGGTTGCCCATCTCCGCGTTCAATTCGGCCGACTCGGCGCCCGATTCAGCGGCAAAAACTTCCAGCGCCGCTTCCCCTGCACTTTCTTCAGAGAAAAATTGCCCGCCCTTGGGAGGCAACAGGTTCCCTGGCCTGGTCAGGTTTTGGGGACGCAAAAAGCTGCTTGAACTGGGCACGTCCGTGTAGTCGTTCCCCTGGGCACTGTATTGCTGGGTACGTTGTTGCTGTGCACTTTGCGTTCCGTCGGCATACGTGCTGCCGTTGGGCGGGCCTGAACTGATTGCATTGTCGTCAGATTGAAAGTTATAGCCTGCTTCATTCATGTTGTATCTCCAATGAACTATCGCTAATAAAGGAAGGTTTTACGCATCAGCAATAAGGTGTCTGCATTGATTTTCTGCTGACGGCCAGCCATCGTAATTGGCGAACACGGCGTGCATTTGTGCGTTCGCAATCCTTTCCTCTAACTGCCGAGATGCAAGGGGATCAAGGGGCGGTGCTGACCCGGCGTGCAACGCACGGCTGCTGCCGCGACCGATAAACGTCAGCCGTACGCGATTCGTTTGACGTACGCCAGAACAGGGAGCTTCACGGCCGCTGTCCGGTCCAAGCCTGCATGAACAAAAAAATCGCGGCCGACATCCGGCACGTCTTGTCGATGTATCGCTGGCGTATCCTCGCTGCGCTGCTGTGCCTGGTCACGGCCAAGGTTGCCACGGTCGCCGTCCCGCTGGTTCTCAAGCGCATCATCGACGCGTTATCACACCCCGACCAGCTGTCGCGCTTGCCGCTTTATCTGCTGGCCGGCTACGCGCTGCTGCGTTTTCTCAGCACGCTGTTCAACGAATTGCGCGACCTGCTCTTTGTCCGCGTCACGCTGCGCACGGTCGCCACCTACGCCGAAAAAACGTTCGCCCACCTGCATGCGCTTGGCGCCGCCTTTCACGCCAAGCGCCAGATCGGCGGCTTGCTGCCTGACATCGACCGCGGCACCAGCGGCATTGCCTTCCTGCTCGGCGTGGGCCTGTTCACGATTGTCCCCACGCTGATTGAAATCGGCCTCGTGCTGGCCATCATGCTCACCCGCTACAGCGCGTGGTATGCGGCGATCATCGTGCTGATGTTCGTTGCCTACACCGTTTTTACGCTGCTGTTTACGGCGCGCCGCGTGCTCTACCAGCGGCGCGTCAACAAGCTCGACTCGGGCGCCAAGAGCCAGCTCGCCGACAGCTTGATCAACTACGACACGATCAAGTTTTTCGCCAATGAGGCGCTGGAAACGGCGCGCTTTCGTACCTTGATGCAAGGCTGGACGGAGGCCGGCATGGGCAACCAGCGCGCGCTGTTCACGCTGCACGTGGGCCAGAGCCTGGTGATCGGCGCCGGCGTGGCGGCCATCATGCTGCTGGCCGGCGACGAAGTATGGCGCGGCGGCATCAGCGTGGGCGACCTGGTGCTGGTCAATGCCTACGCATTGCAAGTGTGTTTGCCGCTCAATGCGCTCGGCTTTGTCTACCGCGAGGCGCGCGACGCCTGGGTCAATGCCGAACGCCTGTTTCAATTGCTGCGCGAACAGCCCGACCTGCCGGACTCGCCGTCGCTGCCGCGCCTGCAAGCGGGCGGCGGCGACGTCGTGTTCGAGCACGTCAGCTTTCACTATGATCCGGCGCGCCCCATCCTGCGCGACGTGAGCTTGCGCATTGCGCCCGGGCGCACGGTGGCCGTGGTCGGGCGCAGCGGGTCGGGCAAGTCGACGCTGGCGCGTTTGCTGCTGCGCCTGTATGCGCCTACGGGCGGGCGCATCCTGATCGACGGCCAGGATATCGCCCAGCTCAGCCCCGGCAGCGTGCGCGAGGCGATCGGCGTGGTGCCGCAGGAAACTGCCTTGTTTAACGACACCATCGGCTACAACATTGCCTACGGACGCGTCGGCAGCACGTTCGAGCAGATCGTGGCCGCCAGCAAGGCTGCGCATATCCATGAATTGATCGCGGCCCTGCCCGACCAGTACGACACGGCCGTCGGCGAGCGCGGCGTGAAACTGTCGGGCGGCGAAAAGCAGCGCATCGCCATCGCCCGCGCCATTTTGAAGAGTCCGGCCATCCTTATTTTCGATGAGGCAACCTCCGCACTTGATTCAGATTCAGAGCACGCCATCGAGCAGGAACTGGACCGCCTGTCGCGCAATCGAACTACTCTCATCATCGCGCATCGTCTGTCGACCATTGTGCGCGCGCACGAGATCATCGTCATGGACCGTGGCCGCATTGCCGAGCAAGGCAGCCACAAGGAACTGTTGCGCCGAGGCGGCCTGTATGCGCACTTGTGGCTGCTTCAACAGCGCGATGCGGAAACCTTGCATCGCCCATCATCATAGGGAGGCATTAATGACGGCAACTTTGGCAGCGTCGGGTACGCCGGCAGTTCTCGTGTCGGTGGTTGTGCCCACGCGCAATCGGGTGCACCTGCTCGGCCGCTGCATCGACGCCTTACTCGATCAAACGCTGTTGCCTTGCGAGTACGAAATCATCATCGTCGACGACGCTCCCGACTACCACACGCGCCAACTGGCAGCCATGTGGAGCGCGTGCGCCGCTACGCGCGGCCTGCACCTACGCTACGTGCCCAAGCATGGCGCGCGCGGCCCGGCGGCGGCGCGCAACGTGGGCTGGCGCCTGGCACGCCCCATTGTCGCCTTCACCGATGACGACGCCATTGCCATGCCATCGTGGCTGGCGCAAGGGCTGGCCGTGATTGACGATTGCACCGACGCCGTCTGCGGCCAGATCGACATTCCGTTGCCCACGCATCCCACCGACTATGAACGCAACACAAGCCTGCACGAGCAGTCCGAATTCATCGTGGCCAGCTGCTTTTTGCGCAAGTCGGTGCTCTTTGCGCTGGGCGGGTTCGACGAACGCTTTCGCCGCCCGTGGCGCGAGGACAGCGACCTGTACTTCCGCCTGCTCGACATGAGCGCGACCATCGTGCGCGCGCCGCGCTCCATCGTGATCCACCCGGTGCGACCCGCGCCGTGGGGTGTCAGCCTGCTGCAGATGCGCAAGATCGCCTTTGACGCCCTGCTCTACAAAAAGCATCCGCAACGCTACCGCGAAAAAATCCGCGCCACGCCGCGCTGGGATTACTACGCCATCGTAGCGCTGCTGGCGCTTGCGCTGGGCGCGCCGGCCGCGCATGCAAGCGTCCTGGCTGCGGCGGCCGGCGCCGCTTGGCTCGCCATGACGGGCCGGCTATGCGCGCGCCGCCTGCGCGGCACCTCGCGCCGGGTTTCGCACGTGGCCGAAATGGTGCTCACGTCGGCGCTGATTCCCCCGCTGGCCGTATTCTGGCGCATGGCCGGCGCCGTCCGCTTTCGCGTTCGTTTCGCCTGAGGAACCAGCATGCGCCCCCTCAAAATCCTGACCTGGCACACCCACGGCAGCTACCTGTACTACCTCACGCAGGCGCCGCACGCGTTCTATGTGCTCTCCAAGCCGGACCGGCCGCCCGGCTACGCAGGGCGCAGCGGTCAAATGCCATGGGGCGCCAATGTCCACGACATGCCAGCCGACAGGGCGCGCCACGAGCAGTTCGACTGCATCGTGTTCCAGGACGACCAGCAGTACGAGAAAGACCAGTACGAATTTTTAAGCGCGCAGCAGCGCGCCCTGCCCCGCATCTACATCGAGCACGACCCGCCGCGCGCGCATCCGACCGACATGCCGCATCTGGTTGATGACCCCAACGTGCTGCTGGTGCACGTGTCGCACTTTAACGCGCTGATGTACGACAGCGCACGCACGCCCACGCGCGTCATCGAGCACGGCGTGCTGGTGCCCGAGCACGTCGCCTACAGTGGCGAACTCGCCCGCGGGCTGGTCGTCATCAACCACCTTGCCCGGCGCGGGCGCCGGCTGGGTGGCGACATCTTCCAGGGAGCGCGCGCGCAAGTGCCGCTCGACCTGGTCGGCATGGCCGCCGAAGAACTCGACGGCCTTGGCGAAGTCGCGCACGCGCAGCTGCCGGCGTTCGCGGCCCGCTACCGCTTTATGTTCAACCCGATCCGCTACACCAGCCTCGGGCTGGCCGTGATCGAAGCGATGATGGTCGGCATGCCAGTCGTGGCCCTGGCCACCACGGAAATGGCGACCGTCATCGAGAACGGCCAGTCCGGGTTCATCGACACCAATCCGGCCACGCTGGTCACGCACATGCAAGCGCTGCTGCGCGAACCGCTGCTGGCGCGCCGGCTTGGCGCGCACGCCCGGCGGCGCGCGCTTGAACGCTTTGGTATCGCCCGCTTTTCCGCCGACTGGGACCGCGCATTGCGCGACGTCACCGGCATCAGGGCGGCGCGCCGGCCCGGTTCTGGATAGCCTCTTTGCCCGCCACCAGCACACTGTCAAGAACCTCACAAGGAATGACCATGTTATTCGATGAAAAGCATGTGGCCAGGTGCGCCAGCAGCACCGCGGTTCGGCGCGTTGCGATCCTGAGCGACCATGCATCGCCGCTGGCGCCCCCGGGCGGCATCGACAGCGGCGGCCAGAACGTGTATGTCGCCCACCTGGCGCGCGAACTCGCCCAGCTCGGCTACCTGGTGGACATCTTTACGCGGCGCGATTCCATGCTGCACAAGCAGGTCGTCCAGTGGCGCGAAAACATTCGCGTGGTGCACGTGCCCGCCGGACCCGCGCATCACATTCCCAAGGAACACTTACTGCCTTACATGGATGCCTTTGCCCGCTTCGTGGCGCGCTTTGCGCGGCGCCAAAGCGCCATGTACGACGTGGTGCATGCCAATTTTTTTATGTCGGGCATGGTTGCCCAGCACCTCAAGCACGCACTGGGCATTCCGTTCGTCATTACTTTCCACGCGCTGGGGCAGGTGCGCCGCCTGGCCCAGGGCGCGGCCGATGCCTTTCCTCCGGTGCGCCTGCACATCGAACAGCGCTTGATGCATGACGCCGACCGCATCATTGCCGAGTGCGCGCAAGACCGGCTGGATATGGAGCAGCTTTACGGCGCGCCTAGTGAGCGCATCGACATCGTCCCTTGCGGCTTCGACCCTCAGGAACTGTGGCCGGTTCCCCTGCGTTTGGCGCGCCAGAAATTGAGCCTTCCACTGAGCAAGTTCGTCGTGCTTCAGCTCGGTCGCATGGTGCCGCGCAAAGGCATCGACACCGTCATCGAAAGCGTGGCCGCGCTGCGCCAGTGCCACGGCGTGGACGCGATGCTGGTGGTGGTGGGCGGGGAAGCTGAGCCCAACGGCGCGCGCGACACACCCGAACTGGCCCGCTTGCGCGCGCTGGCACGTGCCCACGGCGTGAGCGACGTAGTCCAGTTCGCAGGCCGGAAAAACCGCGCCGAACTGCGCTACTTCTACAGCGCGGCAGACGTTTTCGTCACCACACCCTGGTATGAACCGTTCGGCATCACCCCGGTCGAAGCGATGGCGTGCGCGCGCCCCGTGATCGGCGCCGAAGTGGGTGGCATCAAGAGCACCATCATCAACGGCAAGACCGGCTTTCTGGTACCGGCGCGCGACCCGCAGGCGGTGGCCGACAAGCTCGCGCTGCTGCACGCCAATCCCGAGCTCGCCGCCAACATGGGCGACGAGGGCATGCGGCGCGCCTTCCAGCACTACACCTGGCGTTCCGTGGCCCAACAGGCTGCCGCCATTTACGAAACGGCCGTTAGCGACGCCGTGTTTCCTTCCCAACTGTCGCAATAGCAGGAGCCAAGCATGTCAGCAGAGCAAAATCACGAACACCAAAACAATTCAAGCAACCAAAGCAACCAAAGCCACCAAAGCCACCAGCACCGCCAGCCCCATCCATACCAGCAGTCCGACGTCGATGCGCTCGCCGGGCGCACGGTCTTCATCACCGGCGCGGCCAGCGGCCTGGGCGCCGCGCTGGCCGACGTGCTGGCCTTGTGCGGCGCCGACATCGTGGTCGCCGACATCAACCAGGCCAAGGCGGCGCAGGTGGCAGCTCGCCTGCGCGACATGGGCGCGCGCGCCTTGCCGATCGGACTGGACGTGGCCGACCCGCACAGCGCCGAGCAAGCCATCGCCAGCGCGCTCGACAACTTCGGCCGGCTCGACGTTCTGATCAACAATGCCGGCACGGACAAGACCTTGCCGATCGACGAGCTCACCGCCGAACAATGGCTACGCGTCATCAATACAAACCTGAACGGCCCCTTCCTGCTGGCCAAGCACGCCGCCGCCCACATGCGCAGCGCCGGGGGTGGCCACATCGTCAACGTCGCTTCCACCGCGGCCAAGCGCGCCTGGCCCAACGCCAGCGCCTACCACGCCAGCAAGTGGGGCTTGTTGGGCCTGTCGCACGCGCTGCACGCCGAACTGCGCCCGCACAACATCAAGGTCACCGCCGTGATCGCCGGCGGCATGCGCACGCCTTTCCTGCTCGACCGCTTCCCCGACATCGACGCCGGTTGCCTGCAAGACCCCGTCAATGTGGCCGAGGCGATCCGCGCTGTGTTGCTGATGCCGGCCGGCAGCGTGGTTGCCGAACTGACCGTATTGCCCATGCGCGAGTCGTCCTGGCCATGAGCATCAAGGCAATTTTCCTGGACAAGGATGGCACGCTGGTGGACAACATTCCCTACAATGTCGACCCACTGCGCGTATCGCTGTGCAACGGCGCCGGCGCGGCACTGCGCCTGCTGTCCAAACTGGACTACCGCTTCTTCGTGGTCAGCAACCAGGATGGGCTGGCGCACGGGCATTTCGACGAAAGTGCGCTGCACGGGGTGCGCCACCGCCTGAACGATCTGCTGTTTCGCGAACAGCTGAGCCTGGACGGCTTTTATTTCTGCCCGCACCATCCGGAAGGCAAGGTGGGCGTGTACGCGCTCAACTGCCTGTGCCGCAAGCCGATGCCGGGCATGCTGGTGCAGGCGGCGCGCGAGCACGACATTGACCTGCGCGCGTCGTGGATGGTGGGCGACATCCTCAACGACGTGGAAGCGGGCAACCGCGCCGGCTGCCGCACGATGCTAATTGACAGCGGCAATGAAACCGAATGGCGGCTGGGCAACCACCGCCTGCCCACGCGCGTGGTCGCCGACATTTACGCGGCCGCCGTGATCATTGCCGGCGAAGAGGGAGCCAGGTTATGAGCCGCGCCGAATGGCAGCACGCGCGCAATGTGCTGTGCGTGCGTCTCGATTCGCTCGGCGACGTGCTGATGTGTACGCCAGCGATGCGCGCCATCAAGGGCGATGGTCCGCGGCGCGTGGTCACGTTGCTCACCTCCGAGAGCGGCGCGGCCGCCGCGCGTTACATTCCCGAACTGGATGGCGTGCTGGCATACGCCGCGCCGTGGATGAAAAGCGAGCGCGCCCGCGGTGCGGCGCTCGACGCCGACATGCTCTCGCGCATTGCCGCGCGCCAGTTCGACGCCGCCGTCATCTTCACGTCCTACAGCCAGAGCCCGTTGCCGGCTGCGCTGCTGTGCCACATGGCCGGCATTCCGCTGCGCCTGGCGCATTGCCGCGAAAATCCGTACCTGATGTTGTCGGACTGGGTGGCGGAAGCCGAGCCGGACAAGCTGATCAGGCACGAAGTCCAACGCCAGCTCGACCTGGTAGCTGGCATCGGCTGGCAAAGCGCGAGTACCGGCCTGTCGTTCCGGGTGCCGGACCCGGCGCTGACCAAGGTACGGCGCCTGCTGGCCACGCACGGTATCGGCGCGCAAGACAAATTCATCCTGATGCACCCGGGCGCCAGCGCCCCCTCGCGTCGCTATCCCGCGCGCCTGTGGGCGCAAGTCATTTCCGGCCTGGCCGCGCGCCGCCGCGGCAGCATCGTGCTGACCGGGGAAGCGAGTGAAACGGGCTTGCTGGACGCCATTTGCGACGCCACCGGCGCGCGCGTGCTGTCGCTGGCCGGGCAACTGGACCTGGGCCAACTGGGCGCGGCCATTCAACTGGCCACGGTGATGATCTGCAACAATACCGGCCCGGCCCACATTGCGGCGGCGCTGGGCACCCCGCTGGTGGACCTGTACGCGCTGACCAATCCCCAGCACACGCCATGGCAAGTGGCGCACCGCCTGCTGTTTCACGATGTGCCATGCCGCTTTTGCTACAAGAGCTTGTGCCCGGAAGGCCACAACGACTGCTTGTCCAAGCTGGAACCAATGCGCGTGGTGCAAGCCGTTTGCAGCCTGATGGACCAGGCACCCGGCCGCCAGTCTACAAGCGACCGGTTGCCGTGGCCGGCGCGCGGCGCCTAGCACGTTTAGCACGTTTAGCACGTTTAGCACGTTTAGCACGTTTAGCACGCCAGGGTGCCGAGGGGCAGAGGGGCCAAGGGGCTAATTGGCCAAGGCGCTAAGGCGCCGGCTGGGCCACCACCCCCGGCAGCTCCCTGGTGGGTCTGGCGAACTTGCCCTTCAAATCATCCACCCCGGACTGTGGCCTGGCCAGCTTTTGCAGCTCGGCTCGCTGCTTGCGCAGCTCGGCGCTGTTGATGCCCAGCCGGCGGTCGCGCCGCTCGACCAGGGTCGGCAAGGCTTCGCCGTCCCGGTTGAACGACCAGGCCAGCATGGCCGGACCGAGCGGCAACTGGTCAGACGGGCCGCCTTCGTGACCGGTGTTCCACACGTGCCAGGTTTTCCCGTAACTGTTCATTTTGGAACGCATCAGCGCGCGTTCGGCCGGCGCGGGAATACCCGGCGCGACCAGCTGACCCGACAGGATTTCGGCATTGTGCGGGTGCCAAAACGCTTTCTCTTGCGGGGGCAAGGTAGCGAACAATTTTTCGGAAATGATGTATTCAATGCCGTTCAGGCGCGCGTTGCCGCCGTTGCTGTCAAAGAGCGTGCACTGGGCGAAATCTTCGTTCATCTGGTGACAATAGTGATGCGCTTCCATCTGGTGCTCGGGATGCTCTTTCATCGGGTGAAAGCCGACCATGTACAGGTTGAAAGGCCGCAGCGGCGCGGCCGACTGCAGCACTTTGGCGCCAGCCTCGAGCGCGATTGTCTTGGCCGACTTCGGCTCGCCCGGCACCGGCGCCGTCTGCGCCAGACAGGCGCCGCAAGCGATGCTGGCAAGCAGCGCCAGAGCGGCGGTTGTTGAATTGACCATTTGACGTGCCCTTCGCGTTGACGTGAATGGATATGACCCGTCCATGACGCGCAAGTTGCGTGATCAATCACGTTGCAAAGCCTGGCGCAACACCCTGACACCGGTCGCAGGCTTCCTGATGCATTTTTGTTGATGCCAGCGTTCAATTCCGGTTATGGTGATGACACACCGCGAAAGGAGACTGCTTGTTGAAGCGAGAAAAGCCCGTTGTTGGCCTTAAACCGGGCCTTAAACCGGGCCTGGAGCCGCCGGCCTTGCCGCAGCTGCATCTGTTGCCCATTCTGCTGAGCGGCGCCATCACACTGCTCGGCCTGCTTGTTTTAAGCGGCTGGCTGCTGCACCTGCGCGTCCTGGTCGAGTTTGGCAACGGCATGGTGGCGATGGTCGTCAATACCGCCTTGTGTTTTACGCTGGCCGGCATCGCCATCCTGCTGCCGGCGCTGCTGCGGCGCCCGATGCCGGACTTGCGCAACATGACCGGCGCCGCGCTGTCCATCCTGGGCGCGCTGATCCTCTTTGAACACGTTTTCGATCGCAATCTGGGCATCGACTGGACACTCCTGCAGGATTGGCTGCTCGACGGCAATATCCGTCCGGGCCGCATGGCGCCCAATACGGCCGTCGGCTTTATCCTGTCCGGTGCCTGCCTGATCCTGATGACGCGCATCGCGAGCAAGGCGCAGGAGCGCCTGTTCCAGATCCTGATCTTTTGCGTGGCCACGATCGGCCTGACCGGGCTGGTGGGCTATACGCTCGCGCCCGAGCAGCTTTTTGGTTGGGCCCGTTCGGCGCGCATGGCGCTGCACACCGCCGCCGCCATGTTGGCGCTGGCGGTGGCAATGTGGTCAAGCTGGCACCATCTACAACGCGGCGAGGGCACCCGCTATTTCGGGCTGGATGACCGCATCGGCTTCATGAGCGCGGCAATTCTGTGCGTCAGCACGTTTACGGCTGGCATGACCGGCTTCGTCTTCCAGCAAACCTTACTGGAAGGTTCCCTGCGCGATAAGCTGCAGTCCAGGCTGGACGGCCAGCGCAGGGTCATCTATACCGTGGTCACCCAGGCCCGCACAGCCGCCGAGCATGCTGGGGGCGACCGCGAATTGACGGCGCATGCGGCCGTGGTTGCCGGCGGCAACGCCAGCGAAGCCGACAAAACCTTGCTCATGGCTGAGATGGACGATTTGGTGCGCGCACGTTTTTTGGGCGCCGCGCTATGGTCGGTGCAGGGCAAACTGCTGTACGCCGCCGGCGCAACCGTCCCGCCGCCTGGCGCCGGCGCACTCGCACTGCCCGGGCACGCCCACCAAACAGCGGCGCTGGTCTGGGACCAGGAGATCATGCTCGACACCAGCATCGCCTTGCTTGCCGATGGCAAGGCCTATGCCAGGCTGGATCTGCGCCAGCGCCTGCCTATCTTGCAAACGCAACTGTTCGACTTGCGCGGGCTGGGCGAGACTGGCGAAATCGTCATCTGCGCCGGGCGTGTGGCCACGCTGGTATGCCTGCCCTCGGGCCGCCAAAAAGCCACGTACACGATCAAGCGCGTCAATATTGCGCGCCTGCCGCTACCGATGAGCCTGGCCGTAGATGGCAAGGAAGGCTTGCTGGCCATGCTGGACTACAAGGGCAACAATGTGATGGCCGCGTATGCGCCGCTGTCGGACAACCTGGGCTTGGTCGTCAAGCAGGATTCCATTGAACTGTACAGCGTGGTGCGTACCCAGCTCAAGCTGGTAATCCCCGTGCTGCTGCTGTTATTGCTCGGCGGCGCCCTGCTGATGCGCATGCAGATTCGCCCGCTTGTTGCGCGCCTGATCCGTTCTGAACGCCAGGCCCGGGACAAGCAGCTGGAAATGAACGCCCTGGTGGGCAGCGTGGGCGAAGGCATCGTGACCATGAACGAGCAAGGCATGATCGAATCGTTCAACCAGGCTGCCGCCAGCATTTTCGGCTACGCGCCGGCAGAAGTGATCGGCAAGTCGATGCAGCTGTTGATGCCGCCCGAAATGCGCCAGGCGCACCACAACGGCATGCGCAACTACCTGTCGACGGGCAAGGCAAAAGTGATCGGCACTCCCAATGTTGAACTGCCGGGTTTGCGCAAGGATGGCACGCGTTTCACGCTGGAACTCACTGTCAACGAAATCCAGTACGATTCGCGACGCGCGTTTGTGGGCATCGTGCGCGACATTACCGAACGCAAACAGGTCGAAGCGAAACTGATCCACCTGGCGCAGTACGACGCGTTGACGGGCTTACCGAACCGGGCCCTGTTCATGGACCGGCTGGCCGGCGCCACGCTGCGCGCCAACCGCGCCAACCGGGCGCTGGCGGTCCTGTTCCTGGACCTCGATGGCTTCAAGAAAATCAACGATACGCTCGGACACCACAGCGGCGACGAGCTGCTGCGTAAATTCGGCGAACGCCTTAGCCTGGCCGTTCGCAAGTCGGACACGGTGGCGCGCCTGGCGGGCGACGAATTTACCATCATCCTCGAAGAACTGAGCGACCCGCAAACCGACACGCGCGCAGTGGCCGACAAGATCATCGGCGCCATGCGTCACCCATTCGACCTGGCCGACGGCAGCGTCAGCGTCACCACCAGCATTGGCATTGCCATCCACGCCGGCGCGGGCGCCAATGTGGAAGAGCTGTTACGCAAGGCCGACGATGCGATGTACCGGGCGAAATTCAGCGGCAAGAACCGCTGGAGCAACTAGCAGTCCGACAGGCTGCTACGCGAGCAGGCGCGAGTGCTTGGGCAGTTTGGCCGACAGGTAGTCGTGTTGATCGACCAGCACGTTCCTGCCGCTGAGAATGAAGTGTTCGAAGCGGCACGGCGCGTAGGGCACGTACAGCAATGGCCGGAAATCATGCACGAACTTGGACCCTTTAGCCTGGTTGCACGCCTTGCAGGCCGTCACGCAATTCATCCAGCTATCCTTGCCGCCGTGGGTGCGGGCCAGGATGTGATCGCGCGACAGATGCTGGCGTGCAAAGACGTTGCCGCAGAAGGCACAGGTGTGGCGGTCGCGCGCGAACAGCAAGTTGTTGTCGTCGCCCAGCGGCAATTCCTGGCGCAGCATACGCGTCATGCGTTCGCTGCCGGAGATGGCGATGATGGGCTTGACCGTGAGCGTCGAGAGCACGCCCGCATTCGAGACGCCCCCGCGAAACAGGAATTCGCGCTCGCCAAGTTCCCACGCAACCTTATGGGTCGCATAATAATGGATCGCTTCCTGCGCCGTAATCCAGTCGAATGGATTGCCGGCAATGTCGAGTGCGAGAATCTGCGGAGTCATAAAAAATCACCTCTACTACAATATTAGTTGAAAACGGGCGTGCGCGGACGTTCAGCCGTGTCCGGGTTGAAATGAGGGAAGGAAAAGGACAGGTTTTGGACGAAAACGCCACATATGACAGAGCCGGGGCGAAAAATAGATGGAGTGAGCTGCCGGATTCGAACCGGCGCACGACGGCTTTGCAGGCCGCGCCCTTGGACCTCTCGGGCAAGCTCACATGAAAGGACGTTGCCGCGAGCGCTGCACCGGGAGGGTATTGAAAGTGCGAGGTGGTGCGGGGAGCTGGAATCGAACCAGCATTTCCGGCTTTTCAGACCGGCACTTTGCCTGTTAAGTTATCCCCACGATGAAAACTGGTCCCACCGGCAGAATTCGAATCTGCAGCCTCTGGCTTCGTAGACCAGCGCTCTTCCACTTGAGCTACGGTGGGGAAAACAATGCTGGCCGAAGCGAGCGTATAAGTGGGTTGACGTACGGGGATCGAACCAGTGACCCTTGGAATCACAATCCAGAACTCTACCAACTGAGCTAACGTCAACATGGAAACGGGCAGTGGATGCAGGATTCGAACCTGCGACAACTTGAGTCAAAGTCATACCATCTGAGCTAATCCACAACTGAACAACATTGCACAAGCACTCTCGGGCGCAATCTGGCCCTGGCAGGGCCATGCGCCCGTTGAAAGCGCTTGTGGAATGGAGCGGGAACATCGTTCCTGCCCCGGTCCCCTCCGCATTGGCAGCGCACGTGAGGGTGCGCTACCGATGCAGGCGGAACCAAAAAAAACCTGTCCAAATTGTCAAAGAACATGCATCGGATCCGGGTTGTCCGGGCGACGGCCTCAAACTGAAAGGGCTTGCCTGCAAGCTGTGCGAAAAAGTGCGAAAAACAAAAAGGGCTCGGTGTCCTTGCGGAACATCCGAGCCCTGGAGCTTGACCTTGCGGTCAGCCGGTGAGAAGTTCGTTCTCCCGGCTAGGGGTTGTCCCCTCGGATGTGGTGTGTGTGCCAAGCGCAATGGCCTCGGAAACCGGCCTGCTTGGGGTCATGGCGATGGGAAAAGTCTGGCTGCACCCGGCATGCGCCGGCGGCATCGGTCTGCTGAAGCGAAGCGAACTGCACAGTCGCAAGCAGCGCCAGACCGGGCGCATTGCGCTCGGTTGTCATCTGTTGTTGCGCCGTTGTTTTCACTTTGCGTCCTGAATATAGTGTTGGTGTAGGCCCATTGCTGGGCGAGTGAATGCATTCTCACACGCCAAAAAACGAAAGGCAAGCAAATATTGAAAATAGTTTGCATAAGATGCAAATAAAACGCTTCAGGTAGCAATATTTGCGACCGGTGCAAACAAAATAGTACGTTCGGCAGTATGATGGCGCCTGTCGTAGTGAGGTACGACAAACCCATGACCAACACACACGCCCCTGCCCCCAAGCGAACACTCGCACCCCAACGAAAAGCTGTCCTGCGCGTCCAGGTGCTGATGGCTGAACACGACATTCGCTTTGTGACAGAGCTGTGGAAGCGGCTGAACGCAATGGGCGTGGATATTTCCCATTCGCAGCTGACCCGCGTTGTCAACAACAGCACCAAATCCTTGAGCATCGACTTGCTCGAAGGATTGGCCACGCTGTTCGACTGTCCAGTCTCGTCCTTGTTCAAGGACGTCTCGGCCGAGCCCGCCTAAAACCCTTGTCCGGCTGCATGAAGTTTGTCGCATTTGTTTCTGCGATGCAGTACCATTTCGTCTTCGCAATTAGTTCCCATCCCGGCCAAGACTTTGCCCCGCTCGATCCCCCATTTCTCACCCCGCCTGCCCTACCGCAACATGGCGCCGCGCGCTTTACAGGAACACGACCATGTTGAACAAGAGTAGCAGGCCGGACACCGACAAGCAGCGCCAGCGAGCAGCATCGCGCCTGGTCGTGCTGGCGCTGTGCGTGGCCGTCGCGGCGGCAGCCCTGGCCGAGCTGCGGCGCTGGTCGAGCGACCGCAGTGAAGCGAGGTCGCCGGCCCGCATCGAAACCGCGGCCAAGGGCGACGTCAGGCTGACCAAACTGGCCGACGACCTGATTCCGATGCCGGCCGGCGTGCCGTCGGCGCACGCCAGCACCCTGGCCGCCTTGCCCGGCGGCGCCTTGATGGCTTTCTGGTGGGCTGGCAGCCGCGAAAGCGGACCGGACGTGAAGGTCTACTCGTCGCGCCTTGAAAAAGGTGTCTGGAGCGCCACGCGCGAAGTGGCAACCCGGGAGTCGCTGGGCCAGGCCCTGGGCTTTGGCATTCGCCGCATCGGCAACCCGGTCGCCTGGACCGACCGCAACGGCAAGGTCCACTTGTACGTTACCACTACGGGCCTAGGTGGCTGGGCCGCCTCGCGCATCGTGCACCTGGTCTCGACCGACCAGGGCGACAACTTTGGCGTGCTGCGCGTACTGCCGATGTCGCCCATGTTCAATACCAGCGTCCTGATCCGTACCACGCCGGTTGCGCTGGTCGACGGCGGCTGGTGGCTGCCCGCGTACTTCGAACTTGGCATCAAATACCCGATATTGATGGCGTTCGACGACAAGGGAGACCCACGCTGGCTGACCCGCATCGGAACCCGCACCACCACCTTGCAACCGGCGCTGGCGGCCACGTCGGGCACTGAAGCGCACGCCTGGATGCGCGACGCCGGCAACGAGCACAAGGTGCAGCACGCCATCAGCCACGACGCCGGCGCCAGCTGGGCAGACCAGCCGCCGCTTGAGATGGGGAACCACAGCAGCTCGGTCGCCGCTTACCGGCTCACGCACGGGGGCATGCTGATGCTCAATAACCACGTGCGGCCGGGCGATTCGGCCCGCAACGTCCTGCGCCTGTCGCATTCGAACGACGCCGCCTCCTGGAAGCAGGTGCTCGACGTTGTGCAAGGCAACAACGACGAAGAGTTTTCCTATCCGGCCTTGCAACAAATCGGCGACGAACTGCACATCACTTATACTTCGCGGCGCCAGGCGATCGGGCACCAGGTCTATCGCATCAGTTACGAAAGTTCACAGTAATGCACCTGCCCGACCTCGGACTGCAGTTTATTTACGCTCGCCTGGCTTGGGGCATTGTCCTGGCCGCGCTCTTTGTGGCCCTGTGGCCGCGCCGGTTTGCGTTATCAAGCCGCGCTGTCGCGTTGCTAACGCTCGTCATGGTGGCGTTGCAAGCCATGCCCGGCGCCGCCTCACCCGCTTACTGGCTGGGGCTGGCCTTTCAATGGCCGAGCGCGATGCTGGTTGGCTTGTGCGTTGCCACGCTGTACCTGAACGGCAAACCGGGCAGCCGCGTCATGCCGGACAAGCTGGCTATGCTGATTGCGGCAAGCGGCATCGTGCTGTACCTCGACGCTTTTGGCTTGATTTCCATCGGCTTTTTTTACTGGGGCTTTGGGCCCTACGCCGCGCCAATGCTTGGGCTGCTGCTTGCCGTTGGCAGCGCCGTTGCCTTGGCTCGCGGCAAGCTGATGCCCCCCGCTTTTGCCTTGCTGGTGGCGATGATGGGCTTTTCGATCCTGCGCCTGCCAACTGGCAATATCTGGGATGCCTTGATCGATCCGCTGCTGTGGGGATGGGCGCTGGTGTCGCTGGCCCGTCAGGGGACGCGGCGCGTATTTCCGGTGGCTGCGGCTGCACGGTCGACACCGCTTTAACACATTTACGAACAACAAGGAGTAAGGTCTGTGACAACGAACAAGTGGTCTATCCATCCCGTCATCGTGGCGGCCATCGCCATCAATATCTGCGCCCTCGCCTTGGCGGTGGCCTGGTCCGGCAACGAAACGCGCATGTTCACGCTGCTGCATGAAGATGGCATTGTTGAGTGGATGCAGTTCCTGTGCTTTACGGTGATTGCCGCCATGCTCGCCTACGTCGCCATCGACCGCGCAACGCGCTTGCCGCGCAGCACGCTGGCCGTGCTCGGCATTGCCGGCATCAGCCTGGTTGTGGCACTGGCGGCGATGGAGGAAATTAGCTGGTTCCAGCGCGTGCTGAACGTGCCGAGCCCGGAATTTTTCGCGGTAAACAACCGCCAGGCCGAAATGAATCTGCATAACCTGGCGCTGGGGAAGGGCAGTATCCATAAGACCATCTTGCTCAAGTTGATTGTCCTGATCGGCCTGGTTCACAACGTGGTGCTGCCGCTGCTGGCCCGCTCGCGCCCTGGGATCCGCCGCTTTGTGGAGTCGCTCGGCCTGTACTTGCCGCCGCTGACAGCGTCGTTTGCGTACATTTTGCTGGTTATCTTGTCGAACGTGCTGATCGACCATCCGCGCAAGGGTGAGCTGGGCGAACTGTTTGGCGCCACGCACTACCTGTCGACGGCGTTTGCCGCCTATGTGATTGGATCGAACTACGACAGCCCGGCACTGATCGAGCACGAGGTCGACGCGCGCAAGGTAACGGTGCTGTTCATTATGGTGATGGCCTTCCTGGTGCTGATGGCGTGGATGCTGACCTCGGTTAGCCGGATGGGTGCTGTGTAAAGTTTTGCAGGGCGGTGAGCGCACTGGCGGGGGTGCCGACTGTGGCGGCCGGCGCCGACCATCCGTCTACAGGGCCGCAGCAGCAACAGCCATGCGTTTGCTGTGAAATCGTTGGCCCAACTTCATGACTGAGAAAACACGATGCAGGGAATTGCCATAAACGGAACGATGCTGCACGAAGTTCGGATGCTGATGGAGCCGTACCAAAAAGGCACTGTAAGCAGCCTTTTGTACCCTAAAACTCGGATACGTTTCACGACTGACGGGCACGAACTTCGTCTGTGGTTTCCGGCGATGCTGGCGCTTGAACTATACCGTTCCGGGACACTGCCGCAGGATGCGAAGGAGGAATTTTCGGTCAGCGTCAGTGGCAAGAAAGTTGGAAACTATCGCGTCATCGACTTCAGATACCCAGGCGCGAGTGGGAGCGGCGTCGATATATTGATGGTCTTAGCGAAGGTGGACAAGGTCGTGCCACAGTAAGGGACCTTGAACCGCCGGTGACTGTTCAGCCGCTATGCTGCGAGCTGGATAGGATTGCCTGTGAAGGCCCGAAGCAAGACCTCCAGCATTCCAT
>NZ_JAFCTU010000051.1:0-26353 GCF_049896185.1 Massilia sp. TSP1-1-2 | reverse complement strand
CCGACATTCTTGCCAAAGTCACGCGCGCTCGTGCCAAACTTAATAAGCTTCAATCTGTTTGACGCACTACACTAGTGTCCGTCGCACTTGCTGGCGCGTTTGCGATAGGACAGCCACGCGCAGCGTTACGGCATCACGCCACAGGGGCAATGGCGTACCGGTTGCGCCCCGCCGCTTTGGCCAGGTACAGGGCGGCGTCGGCATCGCGCGCCAGCGCGGCCGTGTCGATCTCGTCCGCACCCTGGCACGACAGGCCAATGCTGGCGGTGACGGTGCGAAAGCTTCCCTCGGCGTAAAACGGCGCGCGCACGGCGGCGAGGATTTTCTCGGCCACGGGAATCGCTTCGGACAGCTCGAGCACGCCTTCGAGGATGATCGTGAATTCGTCCCCGGCCAGACGGCACACGGTGTCGGTCGAACGCACCGCCGCGCGCAGGCGGTGCGCGAACTCTCTGAGTACCTCGTCGCCCCCGGCGTGGCCCAGCGTGTCGTTGATCTGCTTGAAGTAATCGATATCGAGGAACATCAGCGCCAGCGCGCGGCCCGAGCGCACGCCACGCAGCGCCGCCTCGCGCAAGCGTTCTTCATAGCTGCGCCGGTTGGGCAGTCCCGTCAAGGGATCGGACCTGGCGAGCAATTGAAGCTGGGCCTCGTACTGCTTGGCGGCGCTGATATCGGTGGTCATCAGGTAAGCGCCGACGACGCGCCCGTCCTTCAGGTGCGGAATGCCGGCCAACAGGCTGGTGCGCACCGGAGCGGCACTGGCATCGGTGGCCTCGTACTGCGTGGCTTCGCCCGCCATCAGGCGCGTCAAATAAGGCTTGACGGCGGCGTAGCGTTCGGCGCCGAATACCGCCATCACGGATTTGCCCAGCATATCCTGCGGCGCGATGCCGTACCACTTGGCATGCGTGGCATTGGCAAAGCGGTAGACTTCGTCGCTGTCGATGTAGGCGATCAATACCGGCAAGTTGTCGGTGATGGTACGCAGGCGCTCTTCGCTTTCGGCCTGGGTGATTTCACTGTTCTTGCGCGCCGTAATGTCCATTGCCATGGCGTAAAAGCCGCGCGCGCCCGGCTCGCCGCCAGTTTCAGGGATATACACGGCGGAAAAGTGCCGGACCTTGCCGCCCACCACCATCTGGCTTTCAAACGAGGCCTTGGCGCCCGCTTTCGCCTGGTCGATGTAGGGTTTGACGGCGCCATACTCGGCAGCGCCATACAGGGTGCGCACTTCCTTGCCGATCAGTTCGTCGGCGGTCTTGCCGTAAAAGCGCAAGGCATGCCCGTTCAGGAACAGGAAGCGCTCATCCTTGTCGATATGGCCGATCAGCGACGGCAGGTTCTCGGTGATGCCGCGCAGCCGGCTTTCATTGGTTGCCCGTAGCGTCTCGGCGTTTTTCAGGGCCGTGACATCCTTGACGGCGACCACCGCGCCCATACTCTGGCCGCTGGAACTGAGCAGGCGCTGCCCGCTGGCAAACAGAAAGCGCGCCGCCTCGCCCTCGCGCACGATGGTGATCTCCGCATTGGCCACGCTCTCGCCGGCCAGCGCCCGGTACAGCGGCAATTCCTCGCGCGCCAGCGGCGTGCTGCCGTCGGCCCGGTATATATTGCGCGCCACCGCGGCCCAAGCCGTGGTGCCGGCCGCGCCTGGCGCCAGGCCGTGAAACTGCGCCGCCGCCCGGTTGAACAGGGTCAGTTCACCTTGCGCATCGCAGGCCAGCACGCCAACGTCGACCGCGTCGAGTACGGCGTCGAGCAAGGTTTGCTTTTGCTCGAGCGCGGCGGCGGCGTCGCGCCGCTCGGTGATATCGTGCAGAAAGGCGCTGAAGAATACCTGGTCGTTGACCTTGTAGGCGCTGATCGTCATCTCCACCGGGATGACGACGCCGCGCTTGGTCAGCGCCAGCAACTCCAGGCGCTGGTTGACGTTGTCCCCTTGCCCGGTCTGCAAGAACCGCTTCAGGCCCGCGCCGTGCGCCTGGTGGTATTCGGGCGGGATGATGGTGGCGGCCAGGTCGATTCCCATCGCTTCGTCGGCGCTCCAGCCGAACATCAACTCGGCGGCGCGGTTCCAGTTGTTGACGATGCCGTTGCTGTCGATGCCGATAAAGGCGTCGTGCGACGCCTCCAGAATGGTGTGGTTGTGCTCTTCGCTGCGGCGCAGGCTCGCCGCCACGCTAATGCGCTGCGCGACTTCGCAGCCAAGTTCGGCCAGGCTCGTTTCCAGTTCGGCGGTGCGCGCCGCAACCCGGCTTTCCAGTTCGTCGTTGAGACGATGCAGCGCCAGTTCGCTGTGCTTCTTTTGCCCGATGTCTTCGATGACCGAAATAAAATAGTCGGGCGCGCCGTGCTCGTCGCGGCGCAGGGCGACGGTCAGGTTGATCCAGACAAAATGGCCCTGGCGGTGAATATAGCGTTTTTCGATCGAGTACCACTGGCGCGCGCCGGCCAAGGTTTCGTTGAGCAACTGCATATCGATGGGCAAGTCGTCGGGGTGAGTCAGGTCCTGAAACGTCAGTTGACGCAGGGCACCCTCGGGATAGCCGACGATCTCGCCGAACTTGCGATTCACGTGCAACAGGGCGCCGTCCAGCCCGACGTGGGCGATGCCCACTGCCGCCTGCTCGAACGTGGCCTGGAACTTGGCCTCGGACGCGAGCAGCGCCTTGCTGCGCAGCAGCGCGTATTCGGCGACGGCGGCCTTGGTGAATTCTTCTTGCACCAGCAGCGCGAAGTCGCGCAAGGCGGCAATCTGCGCGACGGTCAACTGGCGCGGCTTGCTGTCGATGATGCACAGCGTGCCGAGCGCGTGGCCGTCCACGCCAAAGACCGGCTGACCGGCGTAAAAGCGGATCAGCGGGGCGCCGGTGACCAGCACATTGTGCACAAAGCGCGGGTCGAGCTGCGCATCTTCCACCTCGATCAGCTCGCGTTTTTCGACGGCGTGCGCGCAAAACGCGTCGGAACGGGCCGTTTGCCTCTCGGCCAGCCCGTAGCGCGACTTGAACCATAGCCGATCTTCATCGATCAACGACACCAGGCAGATGGGCACGTCAAAAAACTGCGCGGCAAGCCGGGTGATGCGGTCGAACCGCTCTTCCGGCGGCGTGTCGAGCATGCCGGTCGCGTGCAGCGCTTCCAGGCGATCGCGTTCGACGTTTGGAGAAGGTGAGGACATGGCTTACCGCCTTGGCTGATGTAAGTTCGATTGTAGCCCCTATTGCCAACAAACAACGATACGTATTGTTTCACACGTGCGCTCGCGGCATCCCATCGCTTCATTTTCGGCCTTGCAATCATTGGCTTCGATCAATCTCGATCTTTGGCCGCCCCCTACAATCGGCAATGTGACACTTGACAAAACCTTGGCAGCGCCAAGGAAACGGGAGCGTAGAACATGACTGATACATTGCACCTGACGGGGAAACGCCTGCCCCCGGGAGATAAGCCGGTCCCAAGGCGGCGCCAGGCGGGCGTTGCGGCGATTGAGTTCGGCATTATCCTGCCCGTCCTCCTGCTACTGCTCGCGTTGCCGATTTTTATCTCTCGCGTACTGATGCATTACTCGGTAGCGCAAAAGGCGGCGCATGATGCCGCCTTGTACCTGGCGCGCGTGCCAGCCTACGAGGTTTGGAATCAACCGATGTTCGGCGCCAACGTGGCCATTGCCAAGGAAATTGCCACCATCGAATTAGCTGAGCTCAGGCCCGGGATGGACTCCCCCGTCTATGTCGGCGTGTCGTGTAACGGTTTCCCCTGCGGACCGCAACAGCCCAAGAATATCCGTGTCACCGTCCAGATGCTCATGTTTGACGAATTTTTCAGCGACAGTACGTGGCGCATCGTTGGCGATCAAGGGGTTTTGGTGACAGCGGAGATGAATGTTCCCTACGTTGGATCACCAACTACCCAGTAGGCGCAGTTGCATTCACGCAGTTGCATTCACGCAGTTGCGTTCACGCAGTTGCATTCACGCAGTTGCGTTCACGCAGTTGCGTTCAACAAGTTTGAAAAACCTTAAAACAACCCGCCGTCTCGGCCGAGCGTGCGGGTTGTTTTGCATTCCAGCGTGCCGTTGCGCCTAGTGCGCCATCCACAGCGGTATCGGG
Source organism: Massilia sp. TSP1-1-2 (assembly GCF_049896185.1). Classification (NCBI taxonomy): domain Bacteria; kingdom Pseudomonadati; phylum Pseudomonadota; class Betaproteobacteria; order Burkholderiales; family Oxalobacteraceae; genus Massilia; species Massilia sp. TSP1-1-2. The sequence continues at coordinate 22,238 of NZ_JAFCTU010000051.1, read as the reverse complement.
GACGTGAGCAAGGCGGTCCGGCTGGCCCCGCCAAGCAGGATCTCGCTGAAGCGGGAATGCCCGTAAGCGCCCATGACGATCAGGTCGGCGCCCTGGTCCGCCGCCAGCGACAGCAATGATTCGCCGGCGTCGCCGCCGGCCTGGGCGGCGGTGACGTCAACCCGGATGCCATGGCGCGCGAGATACAGGGCGATGTCGGCACCGGGCGTGTCGCCGTGCTGGTCGCCTCCTTCTGAGTTCAACACCACCAAATTCACCGCTTGCGCGCGCTGCAGCATGGGAATGGCGCTGGTGATCGCGCGCACCGCATTGCTGCTGCCGTTCCATGCCACCGTGATGCGCGTGCCCACCTCGCCAATGGCGCCCTTGGCCGGCACGACCAGCACCGGCCGCGCGCAGTTGAGCACCACGTACTCCGGGAAATCCGTGCGCAGGCGGGGCGTGAATTCATCGTAGGCCGACTGGCTGATGACGACCAGGTCGCAATAGCGCGCATGCGTGCTGATGCCTGCGCCCGCCTCGTCGTCAATGCGGCGCCGTTCGAAGGAGTTCACGCCAGCCCGGCTGGCGCGCTGGTCGAACAGGTCGAGGACGCGGTCGGCTTCGGCATGCAGTTCGGCGATCGGAAACGCAATGGCAGGCGTGCCAGGATCGAGCCCGGTTTGTGGAAACAGATAGGAAGCCAGGCCCGTGACGGCGCCCCCCACCAAGTGCGCGTCGTGCAGCGCGGCCAGGCGCGCGGCGATATCGGTACGCACGGCCGAACGGGGCGATTGGTCGACATGAACCAGAATAGTCTTGTACATTGCAAGCACCTCACTGAGTTTTGATCACAGCAAAATGTACAGCTTTTGTTACAAAAGCATCCATGATGTGCATCAAATTCGCCGACCATGCTGACCAGAATCGGGTCTGGCCCGGCCGATGCAAAGACCAATGGCAGTCGGGCGCGACTTTTCTGCGAGAATACGCCTGTGCAAACGGTGCCGTTCGGGGAAGCTAGTGAAGATATTGATCATCGAGGATGAACCGAAGACCGCCATGTTCGTCAAGCGCGGCTTCATGGAGGAAGGTTACGTGGTCGACGTCGCCGTCGATGGCGTGGAAGGCCTCGACCTGGCCCTGGGCGGCGCTTACGACATCATCGTCCTCGACGTGATGCTGCCGGGGCAAGACGGCTGGGCGGTATTGGCGCATATCAAGCATCGCAAGCCGCGCCAACCGGTCATCCTGCTCAGCGCGCTGGATGCGGTCGCCAATCGGGTCAAGGGCCTGGACCTGGGCGCCGACGATTACCTGATCAAGCCGTTTGCCTTTTCCGAACTGCACGCCCGGGTACGCAATGCCGCGCGCCGCGGTCCGGCGCGCCAGGCCGACATGCTGTGCCTGGACGATTTGGACATGGACCTGGTCCGGCACAAGGCGACCCGCGCTGGCCAGCTGCTGGACCTGGCGCCGCAGGAATACCGCTTGCTCGAATACCTGCTGCGCCATGCCGGCGAGGTGTTGACGCGGACCCGGCTGGCCGAACAGATCTGGGACATCAGTTTTGACGGCGACAGCAATGTCGTCGATGTGGCCGTGCGCCGCTTGCGCAGGAAGGTCGACGACCCCAGCGAGCGCAAACTGATTCACACATTGCGGGGAGTCGGCTATGTCCTCGAGGCCAGGCCTTGACGGCGCCGGCCGGCGCGGCTCGATCGCCTTTCGGCTGACGCTCTGGTATGCCGTGCTCAGCTTGCTGCTGGTGGCGGCGGCCGGCACCATGTTGTATCTGGTGCTGGCCGACTGCCTGCGGCGCGACGACGACCAGTGGCTCACGGGCCAGATCGCCGACATCAGCCGTTTGTTGACGCTGCACCCGAGCAACGCGGCGGGGCTGCATCGCGACACGGTGATGCTGCCCGGCTCGTCCATGCGGGTCCTGGATGCCGAAGGCAAGCAATTGATGGAAACGGCGGCGCAGGGCGGCAATTTGACGGGCAATTCGGCGGCCGCGTTGGATGCCGTTTCGGGCAAGCCTGACCGCGGCCGGGACTGGAGGCGAGGCGACGCCGTATTTCGCGTGATGTATTCGCGCGTGCGCGCCGGGTCCGGCTTTACGGTGCAGGTGGCGATCGACCGCAGCGACGAGGAACAAACGCTCAAGTCCTACCAGCGCATCATGTTGAGCGTACTGGCGGCCGCGCTGGGGGTCGCCATCGTTGGCGGCCACCTGATCGCGCGGCGCAGCCTGGAGCCGGTATCGCGCCTGGCGGCCATCATCGACGAACTGGGCGCCGCGCACCTGTGCCGCCGCATTGCAGACGATGGCTGGCCGCGCGAACTCGGTCCCCTGGCGGCCAATTTCGACCAGTTGCTGGCACGCCTGGACAATTCGTTTGCGCGCGTCTCGCGTTTTTCCGCTGATATCGCCCATGAGTTGCGCACGCCCCTGCACATCCTGCGCGGCGAGGCCGAGCTGGCCCTGTCAAAAACGCGTTCGGGCGACGATTACCGCGAATGCATCGTTTCGGCCACTGAAGAATACGCGCGCCTGATGCGCATGGTCGACGCCTTGCTGTTCCTGGCCCGCACCGATTCGCCCGAGTCGTTCGCGGACAAGCAAACACTGGTGCTTGAAGAAGAAGTCGGCAGTGTATGCGCTTTTTACCAGGCGCTTGCCGATGAGCAGGAAACCGCGCTTGACATCAGTGGCGCTGCCGTGCTGGCCGCCGATCCAGGCTTGCTGCGGCGCGCGCTGGCCAATCTGATCATCAATGCGCTGCGCCATACGCCCTCTGGCGGGCGCATCAGCATCGCGCTCGAAGCGCTGTCCGGACATGGCGCGCAGATCACGGTCAGCGATAACGGCGAAGGCATCGCCGCCAAAGACTTGCCTTACGTTTTCGACCGCCTGTATCGCGCCGACCATGCCCGTTCCGGCCATGGCGCCGGCGCAGGCCTGGGCCTGGCCATCGTCCAATCCATTATGCAACTGCATGGGGGCAGCGCTTCGCTCAGCAGCGTGGCGGGGCGCGGCACCGTGGCCCGCTTGGTCTTTCCGGGCGTCGCCGCCAACCCAACCTGACCAAACGGTCAGCTTCGGGTCATGCTCCCGCCATGTCAATATGCCATGATTCTGGTTTGGTGCACGCCGGCCTGCCGAGCATGAGTACAGCTCGCGCCCGCGCTTGCCCGAGGGCGGCCACGACGGCCGCTCGCTGCACTGACCACAGGACATCGCGTGAACCAAGCCCTACCTACGAGCATGATTGGCCCTTCCACCGCCCCATCAGCGGCGCCCGGCGCAGTGTGCGGCGGCACCGTCGAGAAAAACATAGCGCTGTCGCTTCCCGTCATTGCGTGGGATGCGAGCTTGTCGAGCGCGCCCCCCGGCTTGCCATACTTGCGCGAACTGCTCAAGCTTGGCGCCAGGGTCGCCTTCAATTGGCGCGCGACGCGTACGTGGCTGAGCTACTGGAATTCGTCGCTGTTCCTGGCGCAACTGGCCGGCGCGCAGCCGGCGATCCTGAAGAAAATCTACCGCCCGTACCTGTTTCGCGGACTCGATTGCCCGCAACGCGTGGCCGCACTGTGTGCGCACTACGATTTCATCGTGCAGCGCCAGCTCGGCGCGCTCGTGGCGCTCGCCGCGCAAGCACCACGCGTGCTGACCCGATTTACCGGAAAATCGGGTCTGGACTACCGGCTCGAACTGGTTGCCATCACGTGCATGGAACGCGAGGGCGAACTGGTCTTGCAACTGTGCGACAGTGCCGCCATCATTTTTTCCGTCGCCTTTACGGTGATGCGCGCCGGGCAGCACCATCAGCTTGCCGTGGGATGCCTGCAAGGCGGCCGCGCGCCCGATGCGCGCGAGCGGATCCGGCTGGCAACACGCGACTGGCATGGCCTGCGTCCGCACACCTTGCTGATGCGCCTGATACAACAAGTTGGCAGCGCGTTCGCTTGTGACTCGCTGGTACTGGTTGGGAACGCCAACCGCGTGATGTTGCAACAAATCCGCAAGGGCCGCGTGCTGGCTGACTATGACACTAGTTGGCGCGAACTTGGCGCGCTGCGCCAAAGCGACGGCAACTTCGCACTGGCCTGCATGGCCCCGGCGCCGCCGGACTTGACGCAGATTGCGTCCAGCAAGCGCTCGGAAGCGAAAAAGCGCCACCACTTGCTGGTGAGCGTGGCCGATGCAGCCTGCAGCGCACTGGCCTGATTGCTTGCACCAATGGACCTGTACTTGAGCGTCATTGTACGGTCATTGCACGGTCACAATCGGCTACTAGAGTGGCGCCTTTGTTCTCATAACGACAAGGATGCCAATGAAACCAGTATCAACGTGGATCGTCGCCCTGGGGGCGGCAGGCCTGGCCGCTTGCAGCCCCAAGGACCATGGTCCAGTCATTCCCGAAGGCACAACTGTCACGTTTGCCCTGCTAGAAACGACCGACCTGCACGCTAACGTGCTGAGCTACAACTACTACGCGCTGACGCCGGACGTCACACTCGGACTCGAACGCACCGCCACGCTGATTAACGCCGCACGCATCGAAAACCCGAACAATATACTGCTCGACAATGGCGACAATATCCAAGGCACCATGCTCGGCGACCTGCAAGCAGTAGCGACGCCGGTGCCGTGCAGCGCGACTTTAGCCATCCATAAAGCCATGAACGCGCTCAAGTTCGACGGCGGCGGCATGGGCAATCACGAATTCAATTACGGCCTGCCGTTCCTGAGCCAGGTTACCAACACCGAGTTTGGCATCCCCGGCGTGAGCAAACCGGCTGGCGCTTGCGGCGCGCCGGCCTACCCGCTCGTATTGTCCAACGTAACTGGGGTGGCTAGCGCGAAACCGATCTTCGCCCCCTACGCGCTGCTGGCGCGCGATTTCGACGCGACCGCCCCGGACGGCGGCAAGCTGAAGGTCAAGTTCAACATCGGCATCATGAGTTTCGTGCCGCCCCAGATCCTGGAATGGGACCAGAAGAACCTGGCCGGCAAGCTCGCCGTCGGCGGCGCCCAGGAAGCGGCGCGCCAGTACGTGCCCGAACTGCGCAACAAGGGCGCCGATGTCGTCGTGGCCCTGTCGCACGGCGGTCTGGACATGAGTCCGTATAGCCCGAAAATGGAGAACCAGAGCTACCACCTGGCCAAGACCGGCATCGACGCCTTGCTGATCGGTCACTCGCACCTTATCTTTCCAAAAGCGAAGGAAGCCGGCGGCCCGGCCCTCGACCCGTCGCTCGCCGCCATTCCGGCCGCCGCCAGTGTCGACGCCGTCAACGGCTTCGTCAATGGCGTGCCAACCGTCATGGCGCAAAGCTGGGGCCGGCGCCTTGGCATCATCAGGATGACCATGGCTTACCAGGGCGGCAAATGGGTGACCCAGCCAGCCAAGACCACGGTTGAAGCGCGCGGCTTCAAATATACCGATGGCAACACCAACGTCGGCGCCGACGCCGCCATTGCCGCAACCGTCGCCAATGAGCACGCCGCCGCCATGGCGTATGCCGCGCAGCCACTGGGCGTGTCCACCGACTTTGAAATGTCGGCCTATTTCGCCCTGGTGGGCGATGTCAGCGCGATCGAATTGGTCAACCAGGCGCAGCTCGACTACGTGAAAAACATGATCGCCACCAGCACCGATCCGGTATTGGCCAGCTACAAGGCGATCCCCGTGATCACGTGCAGCGCGCCCTTCAAGGCGGGGCGCAACGGCCCGACCGACTTCACCGATGTGGCACCCGGCGCCAGCGCGGCGGCACCGGTCGGCCTGCAGGTGCGCAACCCCGGCGACCTCTACTTGTACGGCAATAACAATTTGCAAGCCGTAAAGATCAAGGGCACCGACCTGAAAGCGTGGCTTGAGGCGTCCGCGAAACAGTTTGCACAGATCAACCCGGCGCTCGCGAGTGAACAGGACCTGGTACCGTCTTACGGCACAATCTACAATTTCGACGTGTTCTATGGCGAAAACAATGCCCTCAAGTACCAGATTGACGTGACCAAGCCGGGCGGCAGCCGCGTCGTCAACCTGACTTACCTGGGCAAGGCCGTGCTGGATACGGATGACTTTATCGTGGCCACCAACGATTACCGCGCAGGCGGCGGCGGCAACGTCCCCGGGATCGACGGTTCCAAGACCATCATCCGCTCGCCCGACGCGAACCAGGCGATCGTGAGCAGTTACTTGCGGCAAATTGGCAAGACCAGCGGCAAGGTCACGCTGGCCACGCATGGCAGCGCGCGCAGCTGGAGCTTCGTCAAGGTGGCGACGGCAGGTGTGGTGACCCTGCGTTCGGCCCCCGGCCACCTGGCGTTGGCACGCGCCAGTGGCATCACCACGATCGTCGCCGAAGGCGCGCTCGATAGTGGCGGCTTTGCCAAGTATGCCGTGGACCTAAGCAAGTGAGGCATGGCCCTTGCGCTGTGCTGTGGATAGCGCTCCTGGCGGCGGGCGGCTGTGCGCCGCAGGCGCCGAGCGCAGCACGCATTGAAGCGTTCGCGATGCAGGCATCGCAACAGCAATCAACCGCCGCCGAGCGGCGCTTGCATCAATGGGCCGAACAGGGAGCGGTGGCGGCGCAGCGCGAGCTGGGGCTGTTGTACGCGCAGCGCCCTGCCCGCGCGGCCGACGGCATGCGCTGGCTGCTTAGGGCCGCAGACAGTGGCGATGCCGAGGCTGCCTGTGCGCTGGGCGACGCCCTGCGCACGCACATCCCCCCGGCGCCCGGTGCTGCGTGGCCATGGTACGCGCGTGCAGCAGCACTGGGACACGCGCGCGCGGCACTCATGCTGGGCCTGCTGGCCCGCAATGGCGACGGCGTCGCGCGCGATCCGGCGCTGGCCATGGCGTGGCTGAACCGCGCGGCCGAACGCGGCAACGCGCACGCGATGTTTCTGTTGGCAAATATGCTGCGCGACGGCGAGGCCGGCAGAGCCGATCCGGTACGCGCGCGCGCCTGGCTGGAACAGGCGGCCGACCACGAGTACCCGGCGGCGATGCAGGAACTGGCGCTGACCATGCAGCACGGCGATGCGCAGTCGTCCAAAGACGCACTGCGCGCGCAGCACTTGCTCAAGGAAGCGAACGAGCACCGCCACAACAACTGGAATCATTTTTAAGTGCGCAGTGATGGGGCAAAAGGGCGCTGAACGATCGCACTGAGCAATCGCACTAAGCGATCGCACTAAGCGATCGAACTGAGCGATCGCATTGAGCGATCGCACTAAACGAAAACTGTGCGCCCATCGATACACCACGTTTATGACGAGAAAATGTCATTTGGGCGCTTGTCGCGTAAACGCATCGACAAATGTTGATAAAGTAAAACCATTGTTTTTGCGGTGGTTTTAGGTACTACACTTACCCCGTCGATCGGCAATTTCGCTGACCGCAACGCCGCAGACTGCGCAGCTTTATTTGTGGCGTCTTCCACCAAGCACCGGAGAAAAAATTGAAGAAATCTTTGATTGTCCTGCTGTTGTCATTGCCCGCCTTGTCAGCCATGGCAAGCGAACAAAGCATGTGCACTGCGAACGGCGGCTCATTCATCACCGGCACCGTGACCTCGGCACCGCGCTATGCGTCGGGTTCGTCGATCAACGGCGTGATGCTGTCCCACACCCGCCTTTACCTGCGCGCTGACCAGGATGGCAAAAGCTACGACGTTGCGATGGACAATGTGTACGCCGTCGATTACATCAAAAATGCGCAAGCCATGCCGGCCTCGCTGGCAGCAATTCGGGTCAACGAACGCCTGGAATTGTGCGGTGCTACTTACACCAGCGGCACCGGCATTCACTGGGTGCACAGCAACTGCAACGCGACGCCCACACGGACCAAGCCAAACGGCTGGGTGAAGCATCTGGCAAGCGATGGCACGCCAGGCATCAACCTGGAACGCAGCCAGAACTATTGCTATCTCTGGAACTAATTTTACGGTGAGATGACAGGCGCGCGCCGCGCTACGGCCGCGCGCCTCAGGAGAGGGCAATGAATCGAGCGCAATTCATCACCGCAATGCTGATACTCATTGCCGCCTGCTACGGCACGCTGTACCTGTGCACCAACGACACGCCAGCCGCAGCTGCGACGGTGACTGTGTCACCAGATTACCCGGGCACGCCGCTGTCATCGCCTTTTGCCACCAGCGCTGCTGCACCCCAGTGGACGCTGGCGGCACCACCCCAGTCCAAGGCGCAGCGGCGCTACGTTGGACGCAACGGCCGCCAGATCGCGTTGAACGGCCTGAGCGTGGCGCAATGGCTTGCCTTGCATGCGAGCGCTGCGCGCGTCGGAAATGGCGAGGCCGCGTACGCGGTGTATCAGGCGCTGTCCATTTGCGCCAACCTCGACGAGCCGGTGGCGGACTATGCCGACCAAGGCGAGCGCAAGATCGATCTGCTTGAGCGCGATGCAATCAAGACAGTCTGTACCAACATTTCTCCCGCTGAAGTGCAAGAACGCATGCGTTTCCTGTCCATTGCCGCGACCGCTGGAAAGAGCGACGCGCAGATCGATTTTTACATGGACCGACCTGGCCCAGGACAGACACCGCAAGGCGATGCGGATGACCCCGCGCGCAGCCAGTGGAAAGCAGAAGCGCTTGCCCATCTTCAGCGCGCAGCGCAGCAGTGCGATCACTTTGCGCTGAGCCTGCTGTCAACCGCCTACGACGCCGGGCAATTGGGCGAACGCAATGTAAAGCTGGCAATCGCCTACAGCGCCGCCAACGGCCTTGCGGCAAAACACCCGCGCAGCATGCGCCAGCTGCGCGCACAGTTTGACGAAGAACCTTCGGAGGCGGACGTGGCCGAAGGCATGCAAATGGGATCTCGCCTGGCCCAGCAGGCATGCCATAGCTGAACGACTGGCCGCTCAGAACTGTTCCCAATCCTCCTCGGGCGCCTGCGCCGCTGGCCGTCTGGCTGCCGGCTTCGTTGCACGGCCAGCGCCCAGAGTCCCCAGCTGCCGGGCCGCCGGCGCTGGCACCGGACGCGTCTGCGGCCTGGTGTTGGCCTGCGCTTGCTCGCCCAGCTTGAACAGGCTCACCGCTTCCTCCAGCTGCGCGGCCTGGTCTTGCAAGCTCTCGGCGGCGGCGGCGGCTTGCTCGACCAGCGCGGCATTTTGCTGCGTCACGCCATCCATGTGGCCGATCGCTTCGTTGACCTGGGCAATGCCCTGGCTCTGTTCGTCGGTGGCCACGGTAATCTCGGCCATGATGCTGGTCACGCGCTAGACGCTGTCGACCACCAGTTGCATGGTCAGGCCCGCTTCGTCGACCAGCTTGCTGCCAACGGCAACCTTGTTCACTGAATCATCGATCAGCACCTTGATTTCCTTGGCGGCCGCTGCGCTGCGCCAGATTGCGCACCTCGGCGGCCACGACGGCAAAGCCGCGCCCCTGTTCGCCGGCCCGCGCCGCTTCAACCGCCGCGTTCAAGGCCAGGATGTTGGCCTGAAAGGCAATGCCATCGATCACGCTGATGATGTCGACGATCTTGTTGGACGATGCATTTATCGACGTCATCGTTTCGATCACCTTGGACACCACCGCGCCGCTCTTTTTTGCCACCTCCTGGGCCGAGGCCGCCAGCTCATTGGCCTGGCGCGCATTGCCGGCGTTTTCCTTGACGGTGCCGGTCAACTGTCCGACCGAGGCGGCAGTTTCTTCCAGCGAACTGGCTTGCTGTTCGGTACGCGCCGACAGGTCGTTGTTGCCCTGTGCAATCTCGGCGCTCGATGCGGCCACGTTCGCCGCGCCCGCTTGCACCCTCAGCAGCACCGCGTGAATCCTGGCGACAAAATCGTTGAAGCCTTTGCCGATCACGGCCAGCTCATCCTTGCCATTGACCTCCAGCCGCACGCGCAGGTCGGCGTCGCCGCTGGACATGGGGGTCATGGCCTTGCCGAGAACGCGCAGCGGCCGGGTCAGCCGGTTGACCAGCATCACCAGGATGCCGGCGGTGGCCAGCGCGCAAAGCAGCGCCACCATCAGCGTGTAGAGCACCAGTTCGCGCGCAGGTTAGGTGGCCAAGGCCTTCGGAAAGCTCAGATCCACGCTCCAGGGCGCAATGTCGGGATCAATGTGCATGGGCTGCAGCAGGTGCAGGTAACCCTGGGCGTCCTCGAATTCGAACGTCTGGCCCTGGCGCACCCGCTCCAGACCGGCCGCCGGGATATCGGCCGCTTTCTTGCCGAGCAGCGCGGCGCTTGGGTGGCTGGCATACACGCCGCCATTGGAAATGAGGCTTAACTTGCCGCCCGCCATCACCTTTTGTTCAGCCAAAATCTTGGTCAAGCGCGAGAGCATGAAGTCGCCGTCCGACACACCGTGAAAGACGCCGCCGATCATGATCGGCGCCACCAGCGAGGCAATCAGCACTTGCTTGCCGTCGATCGGATACTCGAACGGCTCGGAAAAGAACACCTTGCCATTGCGCTTGGGAATGTCGTACCAGTCGTTGGCGCCGGGCGCGGAGCCAAAGACCATCGGCTCGACGTGCATGGCGCCGGCGCTGTCGCGCGACCAGTAAGGGATGAAGCGTCCGCTCGCGTCGTGCAGCGGTTTCTGGTCGGCAAATTGTCAATCCTTGCCATTGAGCGCGTCCGGCTCCATGGACACGGATGCGCCGACCAGGTCGCCGGAAGCTACCAGCGTGGACTTGATCACTTCATTGATCTGCTCGCGCTGCAGTGGAAGCTTGGCCGTATTGGTCGAGTGCACCATGTCGCCGACGCTGATCACCGTTGCCAGGGTGGCGCCGATGCGCGTTTGCAAGGCACCGGCAACTTCGCGCGCAGTCGTGCGGGTCAGCTGCATTGCTGCGGACTGGGCGCTGGCGCTGCTCTTGACGCCGATCACCGCCGCCGTCACTCCGAGGCTGAGCACGACGAGCGCGGTTGCCGCGACGCAGATCTTGGCGATGAGCGACAGCCGCAGCACACCGCTGCTGGCGGTGTTGGCGGTGTTGGCGTCGCCGTGTAGATTTTTCATGCTCAAATTCCTTTTAAAACGTCTTGGCGATGGAGACCAGCAGCGTGCCTTTGCCGACTTTGGACGACTCGGTCACGCCGGCGCCATTCGGTTTGCCGAGCGTGTAGCTGTCATATACATCGGTCTTGCCCCAGGCGCGCGTGTACGCCGCGGTGGCGCTCCAGCCCTTGGCAAAAGTTTTGCTGACGCCTACTTTCGCGTCGCGCCAGTTCCAGATATCGTTGCCCTTGCCCGCCACCCGGCCATTGCCCATGTGGAGCATCAGCGTGTGACCATCACCCAGGTCGACATTGGCGCCGAAGTCCAGGTAAGCGGTGCCGCGGGCGTTGGCGATGCCGAAAAATTCGGCTGTGCAGGTAGGCATGTATTTCGCGTACAGCCACTTGTAAGCGAGGCCTAGCGCCAGTTCGCCATCATTGTAGGTGGTCGCGGTGGCGCTAGCGGTATCGGTATATGCGGCGCCCGGGTACAGATAATAGTAGAGCTGCGCGCTGTAGCCGATCTCGCCGGCCGTGCCCGCGTAGCCACCGTACAAGTCCCATTCGACCGTGCCGTTTTCCACGAAACGGTTGCTGACCGACGACATCCAGGTGCCAACCGAGAAACCGCTGGGATGGGTGAAGTCAGCACCGACCTGCAGCGCCGGCTTGCCCCAACTCTGACGCAGGCCACGCGACACATATTGCGATGCCAGTGTGGCGTTGAGCACAACGGCCGGCGCGGCGGCGCCAGCCGGTGGGGCTTCTGCGGCAAGGGCACGGGGAGAGGTCAGAGGCGCAAGGCAAACGGCGAATGCCAGGCTGACAATTAACAATTGCATGGTGCTCATGGTAAAAAAACGGCAAGTTTGCCGGGGCCGTTGCGGCAGCGATGGCGCAACCGCCCGGCTATGCCGTTATGCGAAATGGATATTTACACGCTGAAGAATAGACTTCCTGATTGCGCCATGTCCACTCGAACTCAGGGCAATTGTGTGAAATGTTGTTTTGCGGATTTTTCGTCGATGTCCGCCGTGTGGGGATTAACCGGCCTGTACAAATAAAAAACAAATATTGCTTTGGATCAATTTATTGGTGCGCTATGATAAGATTTTATGGGGATGCAAAATGATTAAGAAAGTAAAGAAATCGCTGCTCGTACTGGCAATTGGTGGAAGTTGCGCTGTCAGTGCGCACGCTTCAGAGTGGGAACTGGTCCGCAACAACGTGCATTTTGAGATGTCCATCGACAAATCGAGTGTGCTTGTGAAGGATGGCGCGGTTCGAGCGTGGGTTCGCACTTCCTACGCTGAACCGAAAAAAGAGCCACGGACAGGGATTCAATACCAGTCCGAACTCATCCTTCGAAAATACCATTGCAAAAACCGGGAATCTGCCCTCATCCAGGGATTTTTGACTGCGGGAGCCAATGGTCTGGGGGGCACAGTCGACGCAATTGAGCCAGACCAAACGCGGGCCGAAAAAATGGATGCGGTAGTGCCGGAGACCATCGGCGAAGTTCAGCTCGATGTAGCGTGCGAAGCGGCCAACGGTGGCGCCAAAGTCACGCCTTCCGACTGGATTTCGGCTGGAAAGTCCACATCCCTCGAGGCATTTCTCGACCGGGCAAGCGTTGTCGTAAAAGGCAATATGGTACGAGCAGCGGTTCGCATCGCCTACCCGGCGCAAAAACTGTTGGCGATCCCGGGCGCGAAGTCGTACTCATATCAATCGATTGAGGCGCTCGCCGACTATGACTGCGCCAGAGGACAAATGCTGCCACTGTCGATGACAGCCTTTGTGGCAGCAGACTTCAGCGGAAAAATTGTGCAGTCGGTGAAACCATCAGAGTTAGCGCTCGAGAAGATGAAAGCGGTCACCCCTCAGAGTTTGAATGCAACGCAGCTCGCCGTGGTTTGCAAATACAAGCAGTATTTGGCAAGCAAATAAGGGGTGGGCTTGGCCCGTTAGGATCCAACTGCAAGCCTCGCCAGCGCGATGGTATTTCCTCATCAGGGCCAAGCCGGAAACAATTAGTCATGTCGCGCCAAAGAAAAACCAGTCCCGCCGAAGACGCGATGGACATCGTAGCCCATTTTCCGTGGTGGGTTGGCGTCGTCCTTGCCGCCGTGTTTTACCTCGTCCTGCACGCCTTTGCCGGCGCCCCGACGGCGACCGGGCCACTTACTTCAAGCCAGATGGGCAACCTGGCCGCTGCGATCATGTTGCGCACCCTCGCCGGCTTTGGCCAGTACCTGCTGCCGTTCATCTGCCTGGTTGGCGCAGTCGTTTCCGCGCGGCGCGCGCAGCAACGTGCAACGCTCCTGAACGATGTCGCTGCAGGTGACGGTGTCAGCGCACTGAACGCGATGACGTGGCAGCAGTTCGAGCTGGTTGTCGGCCAGTGGTTCCGGCAACAAGGCTATGCGGTAAGCGAGCGCGGCGGCGGCGGTGCCGACGGCGGCATCGATCTCGTTCTCAACAAGGATAACGAGACGTTCTTCGTCCAGTGCAAGCAGTGGCGCACGATCAAGGTCAGCGTCAATGTCGTGCGCGAGCTGTACGGCGTCATGGCGGCGCACGGCGCGACCGGCGGTTTTGTGATTACGTCCGGCACCTTCACTCCCGATGCCCGGCGCTTTGCCGATGGCCGCAAGGTGCAACTGCTCGACGGCGCTTGCCTTGCGCGCATGATCCAGACGGCAAGTCCGCCGACAATGCCGCTGGAAACAACGTCGCCCAATCGCAGCGCCGCGCCAGCACCCGAGCATAGCCGAACCATCCCGCATTGCCCCGTGTGCGGGATACAGATGGTGCAGCGGGTTGCCAAGCGTGGCGCCACGATCGGCCAGCGTTTCTGGGGCTGCAGCGGCTATCCAAAGTGCAAGGGAACATTGCCAGGCTAGCGCTTTCGGTCAGCCCGTTCACATGTTTTCTGCTGACTAAACCGTGAGGACGCCAGCCGTCGTGTTAGTTGCGGAGGGAACTGATGCGTTTGGTAAAAATTCGCGTATTGCCAAAAAAGCAAACAAAAGTTACCATGTTACTGCGCACCCTAAACGAGAAAAAATGTCGAAGCAAATTGTGGATCGATGGCTAAAACCCACCGTTTTAATTCCCTTACTACTTTTGCTACCTTCCTTGCACGCCGAAATCTTTCGCTGCACTCAAGCTGGCGGGAAGATGGCGTACCAGAATACCGCCTGTGATTCAGGAGACCAGCGAGCCATTAGGGCGCCTTCAGTTACACCGGTCAACGAGTCCTCGACCGTACAGGATTACAAGAGGCAGGCGGCAAGACTTGCAGAGCGTGAACACGTCCGCGACGCAATATCGAGGCGAGAAGCGCTCGTTGGAATGACGCGTGATGAGCTGCGCGATGCACTTGGGAACCCTGCACGAAGCAACAGCAGCGTCTCAGCGTCCTCAACGATGGATCAACTCATCTTTGAGCGGCCGGGGCGAATCATCTATGTCTACACGCAGAATAACATCGTCACTCGCATTGACACGGGGGCCCGCAGTGCACCGCTTGTCATCCCCTGTCCAGACGAGCGCGCAAGGCGAAAGCTGGACATCGACGCCAGCAATTACTACCTCCGTGGGAATGCTGAAGCCCAACAGAATATCCGTGACCGCCAAGCAGAAGTGGCAAGATGCAAGCGATAGGGCGCGCCCCTACATGAAATTGCGCGTGTGCAGCGCCGACAGCTGCTGCGCCGCGTGTTTGTCGAAGCCTAGCTTTTCCAGCCGCGCCTGGCGCCCGTCGGCCATGTCGACCATCAGTTGCTGCACCTTGGCGTAGCCGTCCGCAATCGCGCTCGGGGTCAATGCCCCCGCCGCCAGCAAGATCAGCGCGTCGAACACTGCTTCATTCAGCCCCGAGGTGCCCGCCAACGCATCGTTGCGCGTCTGCACGGCATTGGCCAGGCGCGTGCGAAACGCCGGTTCCTGTTCGATGCGCCCCTGCAGGTGCATCATGCCAAAGGCCACGTGCCGGGCCTCGTCGCGCGCGGCCAGGCGGGCGATCTGGCGCGTGACCGGGTCGGGCGCGTGCAAGTGCAGGAAATGCAGCAGGCTCACGAAGGTGCCCTCCCCCAGTACCGACAGCAAAAATTCGGCAATCGAAAAATCCGGCTCGTCGAGCAGCGTCTTGAGCGAATTTTGCCCGCCCGCGGTCGACAGCGCCGGCTCCCTGCCCTTCAGGCGCAAGCGCCGGGTGAACACCTCGATGTGGCGCGCCTCGTCGGCGACCTGGATCGCCAGCACCGCCTGCACTTCGCGAAAGTGCGGATGCAACTGCCCCAAAAAGCGCGCCGGCACCACCAGCGCCGCCACTTCATTTTCAATCATGTAGGTCAGTACCTGGACCACGGCATCTTCAACCATGTCGGGCAGCGTAAACTGCGCATCCCAGTCGATGGCGGTGGCCGGATTCCATTGCAGCGCGGCGGCCTGCGCGTACAGGTCGGCGGCGCGCTCGACCCATACTTCGCTTTTTTGATTGAGCCGGAAGTGCATCTCGGGCGCGCCCGCCTCGATGGTGGCGCCGCGCGCGGCCAGGCCCCAGCGCGCCTGGGCCAGCGGCGCCACGGCGCCATCTTGCGCCGGATCGGCATGCCCGCTGTGCATGGCGCCGCGCCAGCGTCCGGCCTGCGCGTCGCCGCGCCGTACCAGCGCGTGCATGCGGCCATCGCGTTGCTCGGTGCGCCACTGGTGCCCCTGGTTGCGGCACCAGGTCGCCAGCTGGTCCTGCCAGCCGGTGGCGCTGCCCACGACCGCCAGTTCGGCGCCCGGCGCCACGCCCTGCAGGCCATGCTTGAGCAGGATGTGGGCGCCGGCATCAAACCCGAGTTCCTCAATATCGATAATCGCTTGCAAGGATGATGCCCTCCGGGCTGTAAAAGCGTTCATCGTCAACCGCGCGTATCAGGGCGTCGTAGCCGCTGGTGCGGCCCGGCAGCCAGGCGCGCAAGCCTTCCAGTTCCAGCAAGGGGCGCACGACCGGATCGTCCCAGCTCATCGCCATCAACAACTCGCCAAAACGCGCGACCTGCGCCTCCGGCGCGCCGGGACTGACGGTGAAATTGCAGTGATCGAAGTGCGCAGTGCGCGCGATGATGCGCGTGGCGCCGGCCGGCAGCACGCCCTCGCGCGAGAACGCCATGTGGTTACTGTCGATCATCCAGGCGGCGTCGATCTCGCCGGCCATCAGGGCCAGCGCCGCATCGCGCTCGCCGCCGATATGGTCGCCGTGCTTGCCGCCCAAAACGTCGAAGCGGCGCGCCTGAAAGCCGGTCCCGGCCAGCATGCCGTGCTGGCGCAGATAGTCCAGCGGGATCAGATTGGCCTGCGGAGAATCGATGGCGCCAAAGCCGATCACTTTGCCGCGCAGCGCGTCAAGCGAACCGGCGCCGCCGGCCGCGTCCACGCGCGTAACCAGCACCGAGGTGAGGTCGCAATCGCTGTCGCGCATGGCCAGCGCGCGCACCTGCTGGCCCCTGGCGCGCGCCATGCGCTCGGCGCGCACCCACGCCAGCGGCGAATTCCACGCCAGGGCGATGGTGCCGTCGAATTGCGCCTCGACCTGGCGTTCATAGTTGGAATACAGGATGTAGTCGAATTCGACGCCGTTCTCGCGAAACCAGGCCTTGAAGCCTTCCCAGATCGTGACGACCTTGGGCGCGTAGGCGACCGCGCCCATCATCAGTGGTGTGTTCATCGCGCCCCCTTATCCGAAAACCGGCATGCCGCAGATGGCCTTGCCGATGAAGTCGTACAGCACGTCGGACGTTGGCGCCATGATCGACGCTGCCCGCGCATCGCGGAAATAGCGCTCCACGCCCACGTCCTTGCGAAAGGCCGCGCCGCCGCACACGCGCATGGCGGTGTCGGTGACGGTCAAAGCCGCTTCGGCCGCTGCCGCTTTCACCTGCATCACGCGCAGCATCGCGTCCGGACGGTTGGCCGCCAGCGCGGCGAGCGTGTCGTCGCGCAGCGTGCGCACCTGGTCCGCTTCGATCCGGGCGCGCGCGAGGTAGGCGCGAATCGTCGGCAGCTCGGCCAGCGTGCTGCCCAGGTGTTCCAGCTTGCTGCCGCTGGCGTGCGCGCAGCCCGCTTCCAGCACCGCTTCCATCAGCCCGAGCGAGGACGAGGCGATCAGCACTGAAAATACCGGCAGCACGCTGCCGATCATGATGTCGAAGCCGCCGCCGTCGGCGCCGAGCATGTTGGCCGCCGACACGCGCACCGCGTCGGCAATCAGCGGCGAGGAACGGTTGCCGCGCAAACCCATGCCGTCGAACGGTTTGACTTCGCTCAGGCCGGCGCTCTTGCTGTCGACCAGCCACAAGGTGCTGGCGCCTTCGTGCGCCAGCGGCTTGGTCGACCAGATGTACGAGTCGGCTTCGCCCGCGGACGTGACCATGGTCTTGCTGGCGTCGATGGCGATGGCGTCGCCGACGTTGCGCGCAGTGCCGGCCGGCGCCCAGAAGTGACTGCGGGTGCCGGTGTCGGACCAGGCCAGGGTGCTCAGGTGGCGCCCGGCGGCGATGTCGCGCCGTACCTGTTCGCTGCCGGTTTTTTCAAGCACGGTGGTGGCGCTCAGGTGCATGCAGACCACCATCGCGGTTGACGGGCAAGCCTTGGCGATGCGTTCGATCATGCCGGCCGCTTCAAGCAGGCCCAGTCCCATCCCGCCCACGTCGGTACTGCTGATCAAGCCCAGCAAGCCGGCTTTGCCAAGCGCATCGATGGCGGCGCGGGGAAATTGCGCGTCGCGGTCAAGGGCAGTTGCGGCCGGGGCGATGGTGGCGGCGATAATCTGGTCGAGTGTTTGCAGGTATGGCATGGGTCCCTTTGTTCAATGGAGGGCGCGGCATGCAGGTGAGCGATACAGATGGGGCGTGGCGGCGCACAAGGCCGGACACGCATGCGGACGACCGGAATTGGCCCGATCCACACGGCGCACCTCTCTATGTTCTGCTCGACCTGCCCGTGGCAGCGCTTGGAAACGGTACATACCCTCGTGCCGGACGTTCGCACCAGCCACACGCGGGCCGTCGGACCCGATGCACCATGGTGGCGGTGACATCGGCGCTACGGCGGGCCGGTACAAATCAAACACAAGAGTTGGCGCAGTTTAGCAGAGTCGCCCTGCGGGCTGCGGGAATTACGCACATTCGAGCACGGCAATATTCTCGGCCATGCGATCGGGGCGCACGATCTTTGGTCGAGATCGAGGCAGTGATCAAGGCTATCCAGCCCCTCGGCCCAGCTCGCCAGCCCCGAAGTACACTTCCAGATCCTGGACCGGGCGGAAGTTTTGCAGATGAAGCTGGTATTGCATCTCCCCAATTTTTTTAACCTTGCCGGGGAAGCACAGTGTAACCAGGTCGTCGGCAAAATTTTTGCGGAGCTTGAGCGTGAAATCTTCGATCACATGGTATGGCGATCCGGCCAGCAGGTGCGACACGAAGAAGGCGTTGACGGGCCTGCCTGAATGCGTGCGCAGCTTGTTCCAACCCGTGATAAAGTTTTTATCGGCACAGTATTTTTCGGAAAAGCCGGCCAACCGGGGCACTTCGTCCAGTCCGCGCACGACATTGGGGGCAAACTTGTGGCCGACATGGACGCTCTGATGAGGGAGGAACTTTTGCTGCCAGGTATAACTGACCTTGACGCTCCAGTAAGCGCCGCTGGTTCGGTCGGGCTTGCCGGTCATCAAGCCGAGTGCGACCAGCTGCCGCACCTGGCCGGCGCTCAACTGCTTGATCGCGCCGAAATTTTCGACTGAACCGTAGGCAATCTGGTCTTCGTTCAGGCCGAGCTGCTGAAGTTTCGTCTTGATGGAGCGGCCTTGGTAGATGGCATCCACCGTACGCTGGAACGGCACCGGTTTGCCATCAACCTCGACCGCAAACCTGTGCCACCGCGGCTTTTCTGGGTCGAAGCCCGGCTCGACAAGCCTGCTTGTTGAGCCGAGCCGGGACCGGTACTGCGGTAGCGCATACACCATCTGCTGCGTCACCTCGGCGTTTGACTCGTTCACGAAGTCGAGCTGGTTATCGATCCAGGTGGCGGAAACATCGAGGACCTGCTTCTTGAGCGCGACCGGACTTGTTGCAGGAGGCAATGCGGCGCTCCTCGCGGCCGGCTGTGCCAAGACGAGCCAGGCTGCCCACAGTAAAAATTTTTTAAGGGACATAGGCTCTCTCGCTAGGGTTCATGTGCGGTGGCAGCATTGCAATCCTAGCAGCTTGGCACATTGCGACCGGCCAGGCAAATTTTGATGCCTGCCAGCTGCTGGCCACGCTCTCCCGCCGGGACGGCAGGTAAGCCGTGTGCCGCTCAGCAAGCCCGGCACCGGGTCAGTGCCGACAAGGCAGCGCGGCAAAGCGCCCCTGTTCGGAGCGCTTTGCCGGGTGCTTAGATGGAGAGAAAATGCTTACTCAGCAGATCTGGCTTACTTGCGATAGACGCGAACGTAGTCAACCTGCATCCGGTTCGGAAAGACGGTCGATGCATCCGGATTACCAGGCCAGTTGCCGCCCACGGCCAGGTTAAACAGCAGGAAGTACGGTGCATGAAACTCCGAGGTGCCGTTGATGCCGCCGGCGATATTGACTTCATGAAACTTGTTACCGTCCACATACCAGCGGATCGCCGAGGCATCCCACTCCACGGCATAGACGTGGTACTGCGAATAGTCCAGGCTGCCCGATGGTCCGCCATAATTGGCATACACGTTGTTTTGATCCGACCAGTGGATGGTGCCATGGGTAAACGCTTCGGAATTGATGTGCTCCATGATGTCAATTTCGCCACTTGCGGGCCAGCCCACGCTGCTAATTGAGTTACCCAACATCCAGAAAGCCGGCCAGGTACCTTTCCCGGTCGGGATTTTCATGCGCGCTTCCATGCGACCGTACTGCCAGCTGGCCTTGTTCTGGGTGGTAATGCGGCCCGAGGTGTACTGCTTGCCCATATAGGCTTCCTTGCGCGCTTCGATCACCAGTTCGCCGCCGGTGACCCGGATGTTCTCGGGACGCGCGGTGTAGTACTGCAGCTCGTTGTTGCCGCCGCCATTGCCGTTGAGCTCGATGTTCCACTTCGAGGTGTCCAAAGCGGTGCCGTTGAACTCGTCCGCCCAGGCCAGCGTCCATCCGGTCGGTGGCGGCGGCGGAGGTGGAGGCGTGCTGCCACAGCTTGCGCCGGCGATACTGATCCAGTTAAGGTTGAAGCCCGCGCTGCTGATGAAGGTACCGAGGTTGTAGGTACCGGCATTGACGTTGATGGTGCGCTGCACCGTGGTCCAGTTCTGCCAGCCGCCCGTTGCGGGAATCGACGTGGTGCCCAGCTGGATCGCGCCTGCATTCAGGTCGGCCGAAATCACGCCGCCGGCCGAAGGGGCCGCAACGCGGTACGCGAGGGTATAGGGACCGGTGGTAGGAAAGGTGACGTTGTTGTGCGCCAGCCATTCGCCGTTGGCGGTCCAGGCAACGTCGTAACCTCCGCCGGCATCGGTAGTGGCTTCAATATCGACGTTGTCAGTGCGAAATTGGTTTCCTGTATTGCCAGCAGTGGTGTCAAACGCGGCGGAATAACTTTCCGCCTGCAGTGTGCAGCTTGCGGCGAGGGCAGTGACTGTCTGCGCCAGGAATGCCGGGGCCTGCCCGCCAGCTGCGCTGTCCGGCGCCGTGCTGCCGCCACAACCGGCGATGGTACCGGCGGTCAATGTTGATGCCAGCACGACGCTAATCGTCTTTATCTTCATGTTGAAAGTCTCCGAATTTATAGTGAGGGGTTCTACCTGCGCTGTACAGTTCCAGCCGCCACTGTCAGCGATACCAGTCTAATGGAAACGCTTCCAGCGTAGTCAAGTATCTTGCACATTTGACGTATTGTCAAAACACGCACAAGGGTAAGGTCCGTTTCGGCTCAGTTCTGTGGGATTTACGCCAAAGTTGCTTCCGACGCGCCAGGCATTTGGTGAGCCGGGGCCGCTTTTTGAGGCGATTGCCCTGTTGGCGGGGCACGATAGTTGACGCCAACCACCGGGTATCACTCCTGCAGCGCTTGCTGATGTGGCGCAGCACGTGCAGCTGCAGCGTCGCGCTGTTCGCTTGATTCGCTCACATCACCCTACACTTCACCCCGCCTGAACTGGCTGGGCGAGACGCCGAACCAGCGCTGGAAAGCACGGCAGAAGGCGCTCTGGTCGGCAAATCCCGATCGCCACCGGCACGATGGGTTTGCTGGCAATCCAGTGGCAGATATTGAGGATCGTGATCAGGATGAGCTCGCATCGCTGGCGCGGCACCGGAAGAACGCGCCTTCAATGTCAAGTCGCAGCCACTGATCGCCTATGGGGTCGGCTTCCAGCGTGAAGGTGGCTGCATCGCTGATGATGCGCAGGTAGCGTACAAAGTGCTGCAGAGCCACCTCGAGCTTGGGCGCGGCCATCATCGTAAAAGTGAGCAGATCGAGCACGGCGGGCCGCGGACTGTCCGATGCCGCCAGCGCAATGGCTACAACCGTCACTCCCCTTTGAACTTTCAAGACAACTTATCGGATTGGTTTTACAGACATGGCTATCGCTTCGGCAAGCGCCCGAAATTTCGCTTCTGAAATCGGCGTACCCTTCGCCCGCGCCGAGTTGCGCGAGATATAAAGTAAAAGATCACGAGACGAAACCGTTTGACCAGTGGCGCCAGTGGCAGCGGCGATGAAAACAAAATCATTTCCATTATCGCCACGACGAACATTCACGAAGGCCGCCTTGCCCACGTTGCCGCTCATCATAAAGGAAGCGGGGTACCAGTGATACGCCGGCTCCGAATACTGGTTCGATAATACGGCTTCCACAAAAAAAATTACCTGCGACTTTGAATCCCTACTTGTACTCCCCGGCCCCGGTTCCAAGCGGAAAGAATCTTCAAAGAAAATTTCGACTTCGGGATAGTCAACTAAACGCATTGCGGCGCCAACCTCATAGGTTGGATGGCCCTCGGTCCTTAGAAAACTGTGCGGAAAACAAACACCTTTTTCAGATGGGATCTCAAAAGTGGCACGGCCCTTCATGTTTCCCAAGAACGCTTGTGCCCGTATCACCTCGTCTTTTTTTTGCGTGTCGGCGTGGGCAGTAAAACGGTAAATATGGCCACCTTTGTAGGTATAAACCTCGTGACTATTCAGCCTGAGCGCACAGTGTAGAAAGTTGTTGTAAACAAATCTTAGATAACGCATCATGGGGCATGC
>NZ_JAFCTU010000050.1:0-28606 GCF_049896185.1 Massilia sp. TSP1-1-2 | reverse complement strand
ATGATTTCCCCTCCATATGACAAGGATACATGCATATATATAATAAGTCTTATTATTTATGACGCACTACACTAGGTAGCGCGTGCCTGCTTGACGCAAGCGGGCCGCTGCGCTGCGCTTTCCGCCTTGCACATGCCCAGGTTTTCTTGCAGTCCCGCTGTAATATCCTTGCGGATCGCGCGCAGGCGCACTGCGCTGCTCGTGTCGTCCCGCTGCCAGCGCGCCGCAGGCAAGCACGGTGCACTGTACAAACGGTGTGTTACGCATGGAGTTCCTTGATCTGAATAGCAGAAATGCGTGGATAACAGAAGTGCGGGCCAAAAAAAACCGGCGCACGGGGCGCCGGTTTGCATTGCCGATTAAAGTCGCCCAGTAATTAGCATCACGATCAGTACGATGACCAGGAGGCCAACGATACCTGAAGGACCATAGCCCCAGCTTTTGCTGTGGCCCCACGAAGGGAGGACGCCGACGAGGGCAAGAATAAGAATAACGAGCAGAATGGTACCCATGGCGGGCTCCTTTAAAGTATTACAGGTGGGGGAAACAGCTTGTTTTAATGTTTAATTAGTGATGCGTGGGCTCATGCCGTTGCACCGCCGCTTAGTAGCGGTAGGCGCGACCGTCGACCACGCGCACGCGGTTGCCCACGCGCAGGTCGTAGACGCTGTCCTGCATTAAGGTGCGATAATCACCATTGTCGAGGCGTACCCCGATCTGGTACATTTCGCGTCCATTGGCGCGGTTGCCGGCTTCCACGCTGTTGCCAATGGCAGCACCGCCTACGGCACCGGCAACCGTGGCCGCGGCCCGGCCGGAACCGCTGCCGACCTGGTTGCCGACCACGGCACCGATCAGGCCGCCCACGACGGCGCCACTACCGTTGGTCTGGCCCTGGCCGCGCGTGACCTGAATCGAATCGATGGTGCCGTAGCCGGCCGAGCTCGACGCTGAATTGTTGTAGGCGCCGTTGTTGTAGTTGCCGTTATTGTTGTTGTAGGGATCGCTGGAGGTAGTGCCGCAACCGCTCAGCAAGGCAGTCGTAGCCAAGGCGATTGCTGCAATGGTGTGAGTTGATTTCATGTTGTTCTCCTGACAAAGTGTAGAGTCAGGATAGTCACCAACACTATCGGGGTCTGTGCGGTGCCGCACCATGCCGGTGGCGCTTGAAATGTGGCTAATGCGCAACTGCCAGGGAAACGCGCATTGTGTTCGGCAGCGTACAGAAGAGCATGGGCAACTCACGTAAAACATCGGTAATATGGTCGTGAACGAAGCAGTGCAACCGGAGAAAAAGAATATGAAACTGATCCTTATCAGCACCCTGATCGGCATCGCCGTCCTGGGCAGCGGCGCCGCCGTTGCCGGCCCGTCGCCGGAAGCCAAGGCCGCTTATACGCAAGCGAAAGACCGGGCCGAAGCGGACTACAAGGCGGCCAAGGCGCGCTGCGATATCGTGACCGGCAACCCCAAGGATGTCTGCATCGCGGAGGCCAAGGCGGCCCGCGTCAAGACCGAGCAAGAGGCGAGCGCGCTGTACAAGAACACCCTCAAAGCGTTCACCCAGTCGCGCCTGAAAATTGCATCGGCCAATTACGACCTGGACAAGGTCAAGTGCAATGCGCTGACCGGCAACGACAAGGATGTCTGCGTGTCGCAGGCCAAGGCGGCGCGGGTTGCCGCCGAGTCCGACGCCAAGGCCGACAAGAAAGCCATTGAAGCGCGCACCGATGCGCGCGACGACAAGCGTGATGCCGAGTACAAGGTCGCCATGCAGAAATGCGATGCCTTTGCCGGCGCCGCCAAGGATAGCTGCGTGACGGCCGCCAAAGGGCATTACGGAAAATAATCCAGGCCGCTGAAGCGGTCGGCAACATCAACCACCAAGGAGTCCACCATGAAAATCGCACAACGCCTCGCCACCATGCTGTTTGCCGCCTCGCTGCTCGCCGTGACCGGCTGCGCCTCGACCAGCAAGAGCGAAGGCACCGGGCAGTACATCGACGACACCGTGATCACGGCCAAAGTAAAAGCGTCAATCTTCAATGAACCGACCATCAAGGCGTCCGAAATCAACGTCGAAACCTACAAGGGCGACGTCCAGCTCTCCGGCTTTGTGGCCGACCCGGGCGACGCGGCCAAGGCAGTGGAAATCGCGCGCGGCGTCAAGGGTGTAACATCAGTCAAGAACGACGTTCGCGTCAAGTAATCCATAGCGGTCGCGACCGACGTTGGCCGGCCTGTGTGGCCGGCTTTTTTGCATCGCCCGATGCGCCTCTACCGTACTAAAAAAGACCATGCAGCTAGCCGACACTTCCCAGTCCACTTCCGCCGCAGCGCCGACCGTTGCCGACGGTGGCGCCACCCCCGCGCCCGTGCCGGCGGCCAAGACCTCGACATCGGTCGACGATATTGTCGGTTCGGATGGCAGCACCACGCTGCGCTTTCCCATCCATGTGAATGCGCGCGGCTTGGCGCTGGGCATAATCGCCACGATCGCCTTCGTTTATGCACTGCAGTGGTCGCAAGACTTCCTGGTGCCGTTGATGCTGGGTATTTTTATTGCCTACACGCTCAACCCGGTTGTCATGTGGCTGGAACGCTGCAAGATCCCGCGCGCGGTCGGCGCCACGCTCGTCACTGTCGCCATGCTGGCGCTGTTGGCCGTTACGCTCAACCGCGTGCAGGGCGAGTTTTTCAATATTATCGACGACTTGCCGCGCATTACGCAAAAGGTCACCAAGGTGCTGCGCGATACCAATGACGGCACCCCGGGCACGATCACGCAGATTCAGGCCGCTGCCAATCAGATCGAGCAAGCGACTGCCAATCCGAGCGTCGAAGATAGAAAGACCGCGCCGAAAAAAATGGTTATGGCTGGCGCGGCCGCCGGTGGCAGCTTCAAAGTCATGGACTGGGTACTGGCCGGTTCGAAGAGCTTGATCGGGTTTATCGCGCAAGCGACGATGGTGGTGTTCCTGGTGTTCTTTTTGCTGCTTGCGGGCGACACCTTCAAGCGCAAGCTCGTCAAGCTGACCGGGCCCTCATTGAGCCGCAAGAAAGTGACGGTGCACATCCTGGACGACATCAACAGTTCGATCCAGAATTACATGTTCATGCTGCTGGTCACCAATACCTTGCTGGCGCTGATGATGTGGGGTGCGTTGACCGCGATTGGCCTGCAAAATGCCGGCGCCTGGGCCATCGTGGCCGGGCTGTTGCACATTATGCCGTATTTCGGGCCCTTGCTGATCACCGCGGCGACCGGCCTGGCGGCGTTCATGCAGTTCGACACGATCGGCAAGGTCTTGCTGGTCACCGGTTCGTCACTCGCCATCGCTACGCTGGTTGGCACGGTGATTGCCACCTGGATGACGGGGCGCATCGCCAAGATGAATCCTGCGGCCGTGTTCGTCAGCTTGCTGTTTTGGGGCTGGCTGTGGGGCATGTGGGGCTTGTTGCTGGGCGTGCCGATCGTGGTGATGATCAAGGTCGTTGCCGAGCGCGTCGAAGGGATGGAAGTGCTGGCGGAGTTGCTTGGCGAGTAAGTCGCGATGACCGGTATGGGGCTGGAGATCGGGTGGCTGATGAATGAACTGCACGTGGCTCGCGAACGCGGCGGGCCATGGAACGGTTGCTCAGTTAAGCAGGTCTTTGGGTCGCCGCGAGAACGATGTAGGGGCGGCGCGGGGTCGGCACGCTGGCACCACCACATTCTCGCCAACGCGGCGGTGCGACGACGCGGGGACCCATAGAACGGTTGAGATGAGCAACTGTTCCTTGGGTCGCGAGTCGTCGCACCGCCGCGTTTACGAGAACGATGTGGAGGGGGCAGGCCTACCGGATGTTGGACACTTTCGCCACGCCGGTCACTTCATCCGGCTTGTCGCGCAAGCTTCCCAGCTGCAGCGCATATTGCCGCGCGAACTCGGCACCGAGGAAAAAGATTTGCGCCGAGTAGTAGACCCAGAGTAGCAAAGCGATCATCGAGCCGGCCGCGCCAAAGCTGCTTGCCACGCCACTGTTGCCGATATACAGGCCGATCAAGAATTTTCCAAATGTAAACAGGGCCGCAGTCCCCACCGCCCCGATGACGACGTCGCGCCATGACAGTTTGATGCGCGGCAGCAGCTTGTAAATCACGCCGAACAGGACGGCAATGACGAGAAAGCTGATCACCCACGACAGCCACTTGAGCAGCACGGTCGCATCCTTCCACAAGCCGCCCACGTAATCCTCGGCCACCGTCAGGCCCGCGCTGACCACCAGCGACACCATCAGCAGGAAAGCGAGCACCAGGATCAGTCCGAACGAGAGCAGGCGAGTGCGCAAAATAACCCACCAGGTCTTGTCCTTGGTAGGCGGCACTTGCCAGATTTCATCGAGACTATCCTTGAGTTCGGCAAAGACGGTGGTGGCGCCCACCAGCAGCAAGACGGTGGCGATGATGGTCGCCAGCACGCCGCTTTCCTTGTCGCGCGCGCCGGCCAGCACCAGCTGGATAGCTTCGGCGCCTTGCGGCCCCATCAAGCCGCGCAATTCCGACAGCAACTGTCCCTGCGCCGCCGCCGCGCCCCAGAAAAACCCGGCCACGGCAATGACCAGCACCAGAATGGGGGCGATGGAAAAGGCCGTGTAAAAGGCCAGCGCGGCGCCCTTGCTCGATGCGCGGTGGGCGAACCATTGATCGAGCGCGCAGCGACAGACCTGGGCCAACTGCTTGGAAAACGGGAGCCATTCCTTTACAACCATCATCGGTGTTCTCCTGGATTACGAAAAAATCACAAAACCGTGTCGCCGGTTG
This sequence comes from Massilia sp. TSP1-1-2, assembly GCF_049896185.1. Classification (NCBI taxonomy): domain Bacteria; kingdom Pseudomonadati; phylum Pseudomonadota; class Betaproteobacteria; order Burkholderiales; family Oxalobacteraceae; genus Massilia; species Massilia sp. TSP1-1-2. Next base: position 23,802 of record NZ_JAFCTU010000050.1, on the reverse strand, counting down.
CGGCCGGGCCTTATTGCACGCGACGCTCAATGGTAATCCGCTCGACTTCCACGCGTCGGTTCGGTTCCAAACATTTAATCAACTCTGCCCGGTTCTTGTTGGTGCATTCGAGCACCGGATTGGCCTCGCCCTTGCCGTAAGCTTTCAGGCGCTCGCCACCGATGCCCCTGCCGACCAGGTAGTCGCGCACCGCGTTGGCGCGCCGCTGCGACAGCTTCTGGTTGTATTGGGGGGAACCGAGCCGGTCCGCGTAGCCGGTGACATCGATATCGGTAATGGCCGGATCGGCGGCCAGTGCCGCGGCGATCTCGTCCAGGCGCGGTTGCGGCATGGTCAGCGTGGCGCTGTTGAAGGCGAACAATTCCGTACTCGAGAGCGTGACCTTTTCAAAACGCGCCGGCGGTGGCGGTGGCGGTGGCGGCGGAGCAAGAACGGCTGGCGGCTGCGCTGGCGGCGGTGGCGCTGGCGGTGGCTGCTCAACAGGGCTCTGGCCAGGAGGAGGATTGAGCGCGTAATTAAGGCCGACCGTGAAATATTTGTTGTTGCTCACGGTGGTGCCGAACGCGGCGTGATCGCGCAAGTGGCCGCGCACGGTGCGCAGGTCGGCCTGCAGCGAGAGGCGATCGGTCAGGCTCATCTGAAAACCAAGGCCGGCACTGGCGTAGGGCGAGGTCTTGCGCACGCTGCGCTGGGTATTGGCGACGTCGTCGCGCTGGGCGCCGAGCCCGAACAGCAGGAACGGCCGGATCCGGCTGCGCGAGATCATCAGCAGCGCGTCGGCGCCAACCAGGCTTTGGCGGTATTTGGCCGGCCCGCTCTCGGTGCGCGCATGGGTGGCGCCGAGCTGCACATCCCAGTTTTTCGAGAGCGGCTTGCCGAATTTGAGGCCGACGCCATAGTCGCGCTCGTCGAGGCCGAAGTCGTCATCGGGTTCGAACGCAATAATGCTGGGCTGGATGTACCAGGATGGATTGATTTGCTGCGCCAGGGCCGGCCCGGTGCACGTCAAGATGGCAGTTGCCATGATGATTTTTTTGGTTTTTTTCACAAAAAGCTCCCAGATGGTCGAAAGTAGGTGACATCGCAAACGCGAGGCTGCTTTGTTCGACTAGGCGCGACGGGGATGAGTTCAGCGGGAGAAGCGGTGGAAGGGGGAAAGCGGGCCGCAATGAAAAATCGCGCCGGGGCGTCCTTGGGGGGACGCCGGGGCGCGACTAGCTTGTTACCGGTGTAATCTTAGTTTGTTTTCTCTGGCACGACGATCACGGTGTCGCCGGTCTTGCCTTGCTCGCCCTTGGCACCGTTGGCGCCATTCATGCCGTTGGCACCGTCTGCGCCTGGGGCGCCAGCGGCACCTGCAGGACCTGGAACCGGCACTGCGACTGCAGGGCCTGGAACTGCAACCGGTACTTCAACGGTCGGGGTGACGACGGTTGGTGCAGGGTTGACGGTGGTTTTTTCGCAAGCGGTCAGAGCGGCTACAGCCAGCATTGCTGCCATCAAGGTTGTGATTTTCATGGTGAGTTTCCTTTTATAAAGTGTCGCGTGCCGGGGGCAGGCAGACTAAACATCAATTTAGTTCGATGCACACGCACAATCGCGCGAACGACACCAGCATAAACAAAGGATTTCCTTTGATCTGTACGCCAACGCACACAGTAATGCTTACAGAAAAAAGATGGCGTAAGGAACAGAAATATTCCTGAACGTTCGATGGCGCACAGAAGAGTTGATCTAGCGCAGGCAATATGTGCCTCAGATGGACGGAACCGAACTGTTGTCAGGCTGTCAAACGATACAAGCCGGGTCCGGTCCAAATGACTATCTCTCTCATGGAGTACTCAACATGCAAGCAACTACCAACCAGCGCAACGCGGCGCAAGGCGACATGACCGCAGTTCACAGTTCGGCGAATTCATCCCTGATTGAACGCGTCGCGCCGCAGCCGACCGAGCGTCCGCCAATTTCCATGGCGCCGATCGAGCGCGTGCGTTCGACGTCCGCCACCCAGCGCCGCATTGAAAACATGCAAAAGCTGATTGGCGAGCTGTCGACCCATGAAATGCTGGCCGACGAAATCGCCTGGTTCCTCAAGTTTTCGCCTTCCGGGGCCCGCAAGTATATCCGCGACCTGCGCGAAGCGGGCGTGATCGAACTGGCGCGCTATATCGAAGGCACCGCTACCTACTTGGGCAAGGCCGTCTACCAAATCTCGCCTGATCCGGAACGGGTCAAGGCATTTTTGGCTGCTATTGTTCAGCCAAAACGCGAAGGCGCGGCCCCGCGCAAGGAGCGTCCAGGCCTGCGCGAGCAAAGCATGGCAGGTACCGGCCGTCACTTCCACATCCTCGCGGACGACACCCATTACGCCATCCGCGTCAACCGCAGCCCGGTTGCGCGCGATCCGCTGGTGGCGGCATTGTTCGGGGCGGCGCCATCGGCGAGCAAGGAGCAGGCTTAAACCCCGGGCTGCAACCTGCGGCTTGATCTCTGGCTGCAACTTGTTACGGGCGCTCGCCGCGCCGGTAACGGCTTCGCTCCGACGGCTTCGTCGCGACACCTTCGCTGCGACACTCTCGCTGTGTTTTCTTTAATCTACAGGCCCGGCACCGTCCGGGCCTGTGCCGTTTACGCTACCGTGCTATCTTCATCATTCTGTGTCAACTCCTGATTGAAAAGTCATCAAACAGCCCCACTTGTCTTTAGTGGCGCGCAACAGCCAATTCCACTCACCGAAAGGAAACGCCATGCTCCCGACTCCAGAATCCCTTGAAGGCAAAGCCGTACCGAAGGTGGTATTCAAAGCCCGTCCGAATGACCAGTGGCAAGATATCAGCAGCGATGATCTCTTCAAAGGCAAGACCGTGGTCGTGTTCTCGCTGCCGGGCGCCTACACGCCGACCTGTTCCTCGACCCATTTGCCGCGCTATAACGAATTGGCGCCCGTGTTCAAGCAAAATGGCGTAGACGAGATTGTCTGTATTTCCGTCAACGATGCCTTCGTCATGAACGAGTGGAAGCTTGGCCAGGACGCCGACAACATCACCGTCATCCCCGACGGCAATGGCGACTTCAGCCAGGGCATGGGCATGCTGGTCGACAAGCGCAACATTGGTTTTGGCATGCGTTCGTGGCGTTATTCGATGCTGGTCAAGGATGGCATCATCCAAAAGGCTTTCATCGAGCCGGACAAGGAAGGCGATCCGTTCGAGGTGTCCGACGCGGAAACCATGCTTCGCCACATCAATCCGAACGCGCAGGTGCCCGAGCCGGTGGTCGTGTTCGCCAAGGCGGGCTGCCCCCATTGCGCGCGCGCCAAGGCGACCTTGACAGCCCAGGGCCTCACGTTCACCGAAATCACGCAAGACCAGAAGGTCAACTCGAGCGTGTTGCGCGCCGTGTCCGGCCAGTCGACCTGGCCGCAAGTATTCATCGGAGGCAAGCTCATTGGCAATGCCGACGCGGTGGACGCGTACTTCGCCACCGCCAAAGCCGCCTAAGCGGCAGGGGAACGCCAGTGAAACTGTCCGTACTCGACCAGTCGCCTGCCGTGAAAGGGCGCGTCCCGGCCGATGCGATCACCGAATCGCTGGCACTGGCGCGGCACTGCGAATCGCTTGGCTATGCACGCTACTGGCTTTCCGAGCATCACAACAGCAGCAGCATTGTCGGCAGCGCACCCGAAGTGTTGATGGCCGCCATTGCCGCCACCACCAGGACGATCCGGGTCGGCAGCGCTGGCGTGATGCTGCCGCATTATTCGGCCCTCAAGGTCGCTGAGCAGTTTCGCGTGCTCGAAGCCATTGCGCCGGGCCGGATCGATCTTGGCCTGGGCCGCGCACCGGGTTCGGACCGCCTGACGGCGCGCGCGCTCAATCCCCATGCCAGCCAAAGTGCTGACGATTTTCCCGAACAAATCATCGACCTGCAGCACTGGCTCGAAGGCAAGCGTTTGCCGGAGGGTCATCCGTACCGGGCCATCAGCGCCCAGCCGGCGGGGCCCACCAGCCCTGAAATGTGGATACTGGGCAGTTCGGCATATGGCGCCCAGCTCGCCGCCCACTTGGGCTTGCCGTATGCCTTCGCGTATTTTTTCAGCGATGGGCAGGGCGTTGAGCAGGCACTGGCGCTGTACCGCCAACATTACCGGCCCAGCGCGCGTTTCCCGACGCCGCAGCCCACCATTTGCGTGTGGGCGCTGGCCGCGGCAACCGAGGCCGAAGCGCAGCGCCAACTGATCACGCGCAAGCACTGGCGCGTGCGCTTCGAACAGGGTTTGCTGGGCCCGCTGGTGTCGCCCGAAGAGGCTGCCGCCTATCCGTTCTCGGAGGCTGAAGCGGCGCGCGCCGCTGCCCTGCGCAGCAATGCGCTGGTGGGCACAGGCGCGCAAGTGGCCGCGCGCATCGCCGCCTTGGCCGACCGGCTGGGGCTGGACCATATCGTAGTCAACACCTGGGCTTTCGATCCCCAGGTGCGGCAAGATTCTTACACCTTGCTGGCCCAGGCAATGCCTCTGCAACAGGAAAACTGATGGAAGTGCTGATATTGATTGGCGCTGTGGCCGCGGGCTTGGCGCTCGCCTACGGCTTGCCCGGCTGGCGCCTGAAGCGGGTGCTGGCGCGCGAAATCGCGCCCGCGTGGCAAGCCATTTTGATGCGCAATATTCCCATCTATGCGCGCATGTCCGGCGACCTGCAGCATCAGTTGCACAAGCTGGTGCAGCAATTTTTGTATCAGAAAAAGTTCGTCGGCTGCGCCGGGCTCGAGGTGAACGACGAGATGCGCCTGACCATTGCCGGCCAGGCTTGCCTGCTGCTGCTCAACCGTCCCAGCCGCGTCTATCCCGACCTGCATACCATCCTGGTCTATCCCAGCGCTTTCCTGGTGCCTCGCAACCAGGTGGACGCGGCCGGCGTGGTGACCGAGGCGCGCCAGGACTTGCTTGGCGAATCATGGGGCGATGGCCGCGTGATCCTGTCGTGGGACCACGTGCAGCGCGGCGCGGCCGACTGGAGCGACGGCCAGAACGTGGTGCTGCACGAGTTCGCGCACCAGCTCGATAGCGAGTCCGGCAGCAACAATGGCGCCCCTTACCTCGGCAGTGCCGACAATTACCGCAACTGGTCCGACGTCCTGTCGCGCGACTTTGCCAGCTTGCAGACCGACGCCATGTATCGCCAGCAAAGCGTGATGGACCACTATGGGGCGACCAGCCCGGCCGAGTTTTTCGCCGTCGCCACTGAAACTTTTTTCGAAAAGCCGTGGCAAATGTCGGAGCGCCACGCCGCGCTGTTCGCAGAATTGTTCAAGTATTACCGCGTGGACCCGCGCGCCTGGCTGCCGCAGCCGCGTCGCGAGAGCGAATCGGAGGGCGGCTTCGGGCATTGGCAATGATGCAAGGCGCATCAGTGTGCTGGCGTACGGAAGCCGCGGCCCAACAGGCGCATGCTGGCAGCTCACTTACGCAGGAGGATTTCAGCATGTCGACCATCGTTGCAGGACATTTTCAACTTCAGGACCACGTCGAGCAGGCTAGAAACGAGCTTCAGCGCGCAGGGTTCGCCGAGGATCGCATCAGCAGCTTTTACGTCAACCAGCCGGGCCAGCATGACATGACGGCCATCGGTGGCGACCGCGTTCAGTCCCCGGGCGCGGCGGAAACGCCCGAAGGCGTACTCCAGGGCGCCGCGACGGGCGGTGCGGTGGGTGCGGCCATCGGCTTGGCGACCTCGGTCGTGACGGGCCCGGCCGGACCCATCGTGGGCGGTCTGGTGGGCGCCCATGTCGGCTCCCTGTTCAGCCTGACCAAGATGAAAGAAGCGGGCGAGGGCGAACAGGGCGGCACCGGCGAAAACCGTTTCGAGCCGCGCAAGGCCGGCATGCTGGTCGCCGTGGCGCTCGAGCAGGCCGACGACGAGCAGCGCGTTCTGGAGGTCATGCGCCGCCTGGGTTCGGACCATATCGAACGCGCCAGTGGCACCATTGTAGGCGGCGACTGGACTGATTTCGATCCGCTCAGCTTGCCTGTGCTGGTGCATTAAGCCGTTCACTGCCTCCACCTCCCCAGAAAAACGCTTCCCATGGAAGCGTTTTTCGGTATTATGCTTGTAGCATAGGCGGTCGCCGCCACCAGCGGACCGCAACCGCGCATGGCAATCGAGTACCGACAGGAGGACGCGTCACATGACACAAGCCTGGGTCACCCTCACGCGTGCGGATGGGCGCGACATTGCTTCGCCGTCCGAGCAGCAGCTGGTCGCCGCATTGGCCGAACTGTACCAGCGCGTGAAGGGCGGCGCCGCGGTGGATGCCGCCAGCGCTGTCTTGCGCTTTGGATACGACGACGGCTTGATGTACGTCGCCGAAGTGAGCAGCACGGGCGAGCTGCGCTTTGAAGAATGGTCCGACAGCGATTGCGAACTGGCCTTGGCCACGCCGCGGCGCATGGTGGGCAGCGAGGCGCAGGCGCAGGAGTTGTGGTCCATGATGCGGCGTCGGCAAGTGTCCCGGATCCGCGATCTGGACTGGCAAGGCGGCAATTGATGGGCTGATGCGCCTGCCTGATGCGCCTGCCTGATGCGCCTGCCTGATGCGCCTGCTTGATCCCCCTGCTTGATCCCTATTAGTGCGCCATCAGCACCGGCAATGTCATTGCCTCCATCACCGTTTTGGTCACCCCGCCGAGGATCGATTCCCGGAAGCGCGAGTGCCCGTACGCGCCCATCACGAGCAAATCGGCGCCCGTGTCGGCAGCGAGCGAGAGCAGTCGCTCACCCACTTCGTGGCGCCGGTTCAGCCGCCGCTGGTGGTCGAGCGCGTGCACCGCCAGCGCCGCCTTGACGCCGTGGCGCGCCAGCCACGGGCGCGGATCGGCGACCAGCGCATCGGCTGCCTTGTGCTCGTCCGCAGCCACTTCAAACACGGCGATCGTGATGCTATCTGCATCCTTGCACAGCGGCAGCGCCAGCTGCAGCGCGCGCGCCGCCTCGCGCCCGCCGTCCCACGACACTAGAATGCGCCGCCCGACCGTGGCATGGTGGCCGGCGAACGGCACGATCAACACGGGCCGCCCGGAATTGGTGACCACGTGTACCGGCAAGTCCGCCAGATTCGCCTTCGCCTGCGGCTCGGCCTGCCCGAGCACGATCAAGTCGGCCGCGCGCGCCAGCAGGCTGATGCCAGCGCCTGCCTCATCGTCAATCACCCGCGCTTCATACGCGCCGTGGCGCAGGTCGGCGCATTGCGCGCTGAACGCCGCCAGCGCAGTGCGGGCCTGCTCGCGCAGGAAATCGAGATGCAAGGCCAGCGTCGGGTCGTTCTGTTCCGCCGGCATGCTGTGATACAAAAAGCGCGAGACGCCGGTCGCGGCCGCGCCGATCAGATGGCCATCGGCGCGCGCTGCAAGCTCGCTTGCCAGCCGAATCCTTTCGCCAGCGCGGGCGCCGTTGTCGACGTGAACGAGAATGGTGGGAAAAGCCATGGGGACACCTCTGAACTAAGTTGACCACCATCATGTTAAACCAGTTCTTGGCTGGCTTTGACATTGCTCAATGTTCCGTGTTGTAGGCGCCCCTAGACTTACGTCGGGACAAATACAAAAACGAGGATGTGTCATGAATGATCAGAAAGTTGCCCTGGTTACCGGCGGCATGGGGGGGCTGGGAACAGCCATTTGCCGCAGGCTGCACGACGCGGGCTTCAAGGTGGCAACCACGTATTCGCCGTCCAACCAGTCGCCCGAAGGCTGGCTCGGTGCACAGCGCGACGACGGCTACCGCTTCAAGGCGTACAAGGTGGACGTGGGCGACTACGCGGCCACCGAATGGATGATGCAAAGCTTGCTGGCCGATATGGGTCGCCTGGATGTACTGGTCAATAACGCCGGCATCACGCGCGACCGCAGCCTGTCCAAGATGGCGCTGGAGGAATGGGCAGAAGTCATGCGCACCAATCTAGACAGTGTGTTTAATGTGAGCAAGCAGGCGATCGAGCCCATGATGGCGCAAAAGTGGGGGCGCATTATTAATATTTCGTCGGTCAACGGTCAGAAGGGGGCCTTCGGGCAAGCCAATTACGCCGCCGCCAAGGCGGGCATGCATGGCTTTACCAAGGCGGTAGCGCTGGAAATGGCGCGCCATGGCATCACCGTCAACACCGTCTCGCCCGGCTATTTGCGGACCAAGATGGTGATGCAAGTGCCTGAAGAGATCATGCAGAACAAGATTTTGCCGCAGATCCCGATGGGGCGGCTGGGCGAGCCGGCCGAAGTGGCGGCGCTGATTGCCTATCTGGTGTCGGAGGAAGCCGCTTTTGTGACGGGGGCAAATATTGCGATCAATGGCGGGCAACACATGAGCTAAGCAATTCTAGTACTACTACTACTACGAATACCGCATTGTCCTCGCGCGTGCGCCAGGACAATGCAGGCACGGATTTCTTCGGGGCGGGAATTACCTCTACCCCTACCCGCCGGACCTAGCGCTTCTCGGCGCGCGTCTGGCACGTAATGCACAACCTGGCCTCCGGTCGCGCCTGCAAGCGCGAAAAGCCGATCGGATTGCCGCACTCTTCACATTCCCCATAATTGCCATCGTTGAACTTGGCCAGCGCGTGCTTGATCATGTGCAGTTGCGATGCATTGTGCCCGGCCGCTTCCAGCGCCAGGTCGTTGAGCAGGCGCACGGTTGCCTTGTCGGCGGGCGAGGTTTCGATTTCTTCCACCGCCCGGTCGCGTCCGCCCGCTGTTGCCCGCAGGCCTGGCGGGCCGGCCAGTGCGGCGCGGCGCCGCTCCAACAGGTCGCTGAGCAGCGTAAGTTGCGCCGCATCGAGTGCGTTCATTCCTTGCTCCGTGGATTGTTATACGGGAAACGCCGGCGTGTGCTGGCTGATGCCAGTGTAGCGCGTTCCGCGGCAGTGACAGGGGCGCACGCACGCGTTGGCGTGCATGCTTGTTGACCTGCTTCAGACGGCCTTGTGTGGCGTGCTCGCGGCAACCCGCTTGACCTGCTTGCTCACGCGCTCGATGGCTGCCACGATCGGCGCCGGCTGGCCCGTCGCGGCCGCGCCGGCGAGCACCAGCAAGCCACCAATGAGGCCGGTAATGTCGGCGATCCTGGAAATCTTGCGGATCTTTTCAGCCGCGTCTGCCGTCAGTTGGTTGATCTTTTGCTGCGACTGGCCGAGCGACTGCACCACGTAGGTGGCAGCGTCAGCGTACAAGCCGTCGGCGCGCTGGCGCAAGACGACCTCGTCTTCCAGCAAGCCGCGCGCGATGGCCTGTTCGGCCTCGGTAAACGGCGCGCCCTTGTGGCCGTTAATGTCTTTCATCACACGCACGTGGATGTCGTCGGCGATCGCCGAGAGCTGGTCGGCCAGCGCCTCGATTTGCGCAACCGTGCTCAAGCCGTTCGGTTCGTTTGCCATGGCGCTCTCTCCTTAGTAATTAGTTGGCGCCCAGGGCGCTGTAGATCAAGCGTAAGTCTTTGGCGTAGTCGCCCAGTATGTGGCGCGCCTCGTCGCTTTTCAGGTTGTCGAGCCGCTCGCGCATTTTCTGGTGTCCCAGCGCGACCTTCGACAGACCTTGCTGGGCCAGCTCATAGCGCTTGTCGAGCGCCTTGTATTCGTGCGCCTTGTCCTGGTAATGCACTTTGGCCATGGTTACCAGCATGCGGTCTTGCGGCTTGCCGGAAAAAGGAATTTCAACATCGAACATGCCGAGCACGGTTTTCTTTTCGTTGTCATGGGTCTTGGCGTACAGCCGGGTGAGCGTCATCATGCCGTCGAGCAGGACGCGCACATGGGCGTCGCCATCGCGCACCATTGTTTCCACGCTGCGGTTCTGGTAATTGGAAGCAATCACTCGGGTAAGCAGGCGCGTGAGGCCCGTGTAGGCGATCACGTGGCGTTGCTCCAGGCCGCTGCCGGCCAGCGCCTGCAGACCCGTACCCATCTGGTCGAGCTGGGGCGTGAGGTCGTAGCGGGCGTCGCCGGCCAGCATGCTCAGCGTCTGCATGTACAGCACCATTGCCCGCTGCACGGCGAGGAAATCGTCGGCGCTGGCGCGGCGCTTGGCGTCGGTTTCCTTGGCCATGCGGTCGGCAATTGCCGACAGATAGGGCTGTTCGCGCGCATAGGTGTCGCGATAGCGTTTCGATAGTTCCGAGTAAGCGCCCAGCTTGGCGGAGGCGTCGGCGAACTCGCGCACTTCGACCAGGCTGACATTGCCGGTGGAGGCGCAACCGCCCACCAGCATGGACAAGGCGATCAGGGCGAGGGCGGCAAAGGAGCGGCAGGATTTCATGGGTCCTTTCGGGCACGCGCTCAAGTGGCGTGCAGGAAGTTCCCATTCTTGCCCTACAAAGCTGAGCGCAGTTTGCTCGAACTCAAGCCTGCAGTGCGCTTCGCCAGCCGAGCCCGGCGGCCGTTTCGCCCACGGGATGGTATTCGCAGCCGATCCAGCCCTTGTAGCCCAGTTCATCGACCAAGGCGAACAGCACGCGGAAGTCGATGACGCCGGTACCCGGTTCGTGGCGGCCCGGGACATCGGCCAGCTGCATGTGGCCAATCAGCGGCAAGTACTTGCCGATGCCGTCGGCCAGCGCGCCTTCGATGCGCTGCATGCGCTGCATGTGGTAGATGTCGTATTGCAGGAACAGATTGTCGGCCCCCGTGGCGGCGATGATGTCGGCCGCTTGCGCGCTGCTAGTGAGGAAATAGCCAGGCATGTCGTAGGTATTGATCGGCTCGATCATTAAGTCGATGCCGTGAGCGCGCAGCTGCTTTGCGGCAAAGCGCAAGTTGTCGATGTAAGCCGCTTGCGCGCGCTGCGTACTGACGCCTGCGGGCAGCAAGCCGGCCAGGCAGTGCAGCCGGGGCACGCCCAGCACGCGCGCGTAGTCGAGCGCGCGCCCTACGCTGTCCTGGAACTCGGCCACCCGGGCCGGGTCGCATGCCATGCCGCGCTCGCCGGCAGACCAGTTGCCGGCGGGCAGATTGTGCAGCACCAGTTGCAAGTTGCTGGCGGCTAAGCGTTCGGCGATCTGTTCTGCTGGCCAGTCGTACGGAAACAGGCATTCGACCGCCTCGAAACCGTGCGCGCGCGCGGCGGCGAAACGGTCGAGAAAATCGACTTCGGTAAACATCAGGCTGAGGTTGGCGGCAAAGTGGGGCATGCCGCCATGTTAGCCGATCTGCGGAACGTCGGAGGCCGACCTTAGCTGTTGGTGGAATTCATGCCGGCGATATTGCCCAGCACGGCTGCCATCGCTGCCGTTTGTTCGGGACCAATGCTGCGCGCCGCTTCCCGGCTGACCAGGTCGACCACGGCGGTGGCGTTGACCACCAGCTCGTGGCCAGCCGGCGTGACAACGGCAAAGCCGACGCGCGCGTCGCGCGGATCCGACTCGCGTGTGACCAGGCCGATTTTTTCCAGCGGCAGCAAGGTACGCGTGACGCCCGAAGCGGTCAGGCCGACCCGCTCGGCCAGATCGACCCGGCGCAGCTTGCCGCCTGGCGCGCGCGCCAGGTGGTTGAGCAGTTGAAAGTCGCTGAAGCTGATGCCGTGCTGGCTGCCCAGGGCGTTGTCGAAGCGGCGCACCAGCACGGCATTGGCGCGGGCAAGGCGCAGGCAAAAGTCGGTACTGGTGGTGAGCATGTCATCCATGATAGTTCCTTTCGTTATGTTGTATCGGTCCTTGAGTGAGCAAGGATATACCATTTTTCCAGGCGTGCTGACATAAAAAAACCGTGCGCTTGCTTTTCTGCAAGGGCACGGCCTGTGTCGGAAGCAGCGGGACTTAGCGTCCGCGGCCACCCGAGCGATGCGCCGGGGCCGGACGCGGGCCACGGCTCGCTGCACCACCGCCGGCACCGGCAGGGCCGGCGGCGCTGCGTGGCTTTGACGTATTGCGGTTGGTGGCGCCGACCTTGACTACCTGGCCGCCGCCACCACCACCGGAGCGACCGCCGCGACCGCCATGTCCTGGCGCGCCGCTGCGCAGCTGGATTGCTTGCGCGCGTGCATTCGGATCCGGCTCGAAACCGGCGATAATTTCGCGCGGCAGCGTTTGCTTGATCAGCTTTTCAATGTCTTTCAACATTTCATGCTCGTCCACGCACACCAGCGAAACCGCTTCGCCGGTCGCGCCGGCGCGGCCCGTGCGGCCGATGCGGTGCACATAGTCTTCAGGAATGTTCGGCAAATCGTAGTTGACCACGTGCGGCAACTGGTCGATGTCGATACCGCGCGCGGCGATGTCGGTCGCCACCAGCACTTGCAACTGGCCGGTCTTGAACTCGGCCAGCGCCTTGGTGCGCGCGGTCTGGCTCTTGTTGCCGTGAATGGCCATGGCGCCGATGCCGTCGCCATTCAGTTGCTCGACCAGCTTGTTGGCGCCGTGCTTGGTGCGCATGAATACCAGCACCTGCGTCCACTTGTTGGTCTTGATCAGGTGCGCCAGCATGGCGTGCTTTTTGTCGCGGTCGACCGGGTGGATTTTCTGGGAAATGACTTCCACTGTCGAATTGCGGCGCGCCACTTCGATCATTGCCGGCTTGTCGAGCAAGCCATCGGCCAGGGCCTTGATTTCTTCGGAGAAGGTGGCCGAGAACAACAGGTTCTGGCGCTTCTTCGGCAGCACGGCCAGCACTTTCTTGATGTCGCGGATGAAGCCCATGTCCAGCATGCGGTCCGCTTCGTCCAGGATCAGGATTTCAATCTTGGACAGGTCGACGGTGCGCTGTTCCATGTGATCGAGCAAACGGCCCGGCGTGGCGACCAGGATGTCGACGCCATGCTTGAGCTGCTTGATTTGGGGGTTGATGCCGACGCCGCCGAAAATCACGGTCGAATTGAGGTTGGTATATTTACCGTAGACACGCACGCTTTCCTCGACCTGGGCGGCCAGTTCACGCGTCGGGGTCAGGATCAGGCAGCGCACGGCGCGTGGGGTATTTTTGCTCGTCAAGGCCGCGCCGACGGCGTCGGTCGAGAGGCGATTCAAGATGGGCAGCGTAAAGCCGGCGGTCTTGCCGGTACCTGTTTGCGCACCGGCGAGCAGGTCGCCGCCGGCCAGAACGGCGGGAATCGCCTGGGTCTGGATCGGGGTAGGGACGGTGTAACCGTGTTCGGTGACTGCGCGAACGATGGCATCGGACAGGCCGAGTTTTGAGAATGACATGTTAACTTTATGGTGAAGATCGGCCCGTCGCCGGTAAAGGCGCCAGTCGCAGGCAATCAATATTAGAAAATCCGTGGTGGCACGGCACTGGATCAGGGCCACCGGACATTGCAGCATAACAACAGGGAGTCTAATCGAAACCAGTTACGCCGTGGAAATTTTAAGAGGGGAGCGGGAACCTTTGGTGGTTCCCGATACTGCTTAGTGCCGCATTTTACGCTAGTTCAGGCGAAAGGCGACAACAGCGTGACCATCTGGCCGAACACCTTGGGGCTGGCGGCGATGATGTCGCCTTTGTACAGGTAGTCGGACTCGCCGGAAAATTCGCCGACGATGCCGCCTGCTTCCGTCACCAGCAGCGAGCCGGCGGCGATATCCCAAGCCTTCAAGCCTTTTTCGTAGAAGCCGTCGCAGCGCCCGGCGGCCACGTTGGCCAAATCGAGCGCGGCCGAGCCGGCGGTGCGGATGGCCTGGCAGCGTTCGGCCATGACCTGGTACATCTTCATGTACTCGTCGAGCGCGCGCGGGCCGGCGCCGTGACCGGAAGCGAGCAGGGTATTGGCGACGCGGTCGTGCTTGGTGACGCGGATGCGCTTGTCGTTGAGGTAGGCGCCGGCGCCCTTGGTGGCGGTAAACAAGTCATTGCGCACCGGATCGTAGACCACGGCGTTGGTGATGATGCCGCGGTGCGCCAGGGCGATCGAGACGCAATAGTTGGCGTAGCCGTGCATGAAGTTGGTGGTGCCATCGATCGGGTCGATGATCCACACGAATTCACTCTCGTCGTTCAGGTTGCGCGATGCACCGGACTCTTCGGCCAGGATGGCGTGCTCGGGGTAAGCCTTGAGCAGCGTCTCGATGATGGCTTGTTCGGCCGCCTGGTCGACATCGGTGACGAAGTCGTTGTGTTGTTTTTCAGTAACAACAACGCGATCGACGTCGAATGAGGCGCGTTGGATCACGGTGGCGGCGCGGCGAGCTGCCTTGATCGCCGTATTGAGCATTGGGTGCATGATGAGCTTCCGGTAAAAGAACGCGAATGCCCACGGCGCCTCCATAGGCGCAGCGAACGGTCGAGAACAAGAATGAATTAAAGAGCGGTGCGGGGTTGAAATGGTTAAAATCGCAGCATCAGCAACGAACTTGCAACAACGTTGCAAAGCTGCCTGTAACCGAATCGAACCCGCGCGATAGCGCTATTTTAAATGAACCTGCCCGAAACACCCACTTCTGTTTTTCCGCGCCTGCGTTTTGTGCTGGTTGAAACCAGCCGCGCCGGCAATATCGGCGCTGCCGCACGGGCCATGAAAACCATGGGTTTTGGCCAGCTGGTGCTGGTCAATCCGCGCTTTGCCGATGCCTTGCAGGACCCGGAAGCGGTGGCCTTTGCCAGCGGCGCGCAGGATGTGCTGGAAGGTGCGCGCATCGTCGGCAGCATGGCCGAGGCGCTGGAAGGATGCAATTTTGCCGCGGCGGTGTCGGCCAGGCTGCGCGAATTTTCGCCCCCGGTGTGGATGCCGCGCGCATTTGCCCAGCATGTGGCGGGGCAGGGCGAGCTCAATGCGGCGCTCATTTTTGGCAACGAGCGCTTCGGGTTGCCCAATCACATCGTCGAACAGTGCAATGTCTTGATCAACATTCCCGCCAACCCGGCCTATTCCTCGCTCAACCTGGCGCAGGCGCTGCAGGTGCTGGCGTACGAGTGCCGGGTGGCCGACGGGGTGGCGGCGCCCGCGAGCGAGGTGGGCTTTCATGGCGACGCGGCCAGCCTGGAGCAGATCGACGGCATGTTCGCGCACCTCGAGCAAGCGCTGGTGGCCATTGATTTCCTGGATGCGGATAATCCCAAAAAGCTGATGCCCAGATTAAAACGGTTGTTTTCCCGCACCCAGCTCGAGACGGAAGAAGTCAACATCCTGCGCGGCATCGCCCGCCACATCCTCAAGAAACACTAGCGCTGCGCTGTTGCCTAGATCACGTCAAACGGGTCCATGCGGCCGTTGTAGATGTTGGTCATGACTTGTCGTTCGCGACTGACAATGGTGTCGACGAACTGCGCCGGCTGCTTCATCTTTTTAAAGGTGGTGAAGCCGCGATCGAGGAACTTGTGCAACTGGCCCAGCCCCGCCAGCTTGGCCGGCGCCGTCATGATCGACAGCGTCACCGCCAGCAGCGGTATCGTCACCAGTTCGCACAGCGAGGCGCCCAGTTGCTGCACCAGGACCAGCTGCTCTTCGCGCTCTTCACGCGTGGTCGCGGTGCGGTACGCCGCCACATACATGCCCTCGGTGAAATCGGTCCCCAGCACGCGCGCCATCGCCGTGTCGAGCCGCTCGGACAAGGCGTCAAGCACGATCG
Organism: Massilia sp. TSP1-1-2; assembly: GCF_049896185.1. NCBI lineage: Bacteria > Pseudomonadati > Pseudomonadota > Betaproteobacteria > Burkholderiales > Oxalobacteraceae > Massilia > Massilia sp. TSP1-1-2. Next base: position 8,266 of record NZ_JAFCTU010000050.1, on the reverse strand, counting down.
CCTCGGTGATCGTATGCAGCGACTCGTACGACAGCATTTTTTGCAGCGTCGGGATGATGCGCTCCAGGTCCATGTCGCGCTGGCTCAGGTCGTGCGAGCCGTACAGCTCGTCGAGGAAAAACGCGGCCGCGTCGCGCGTGTTGGGATTGGCCAGCAAGTCGGCGTGGGTGCCGGTCAGGCGCGCCGACTGGTAACGCTTGAGCGCCACGCGCGCGGCCAAGAGCGCCGGATCGCGCTTGGCCGCTTGCCGCTCGGCGGCCACCATGCGCAACTGTTGTTCTAGCCTTTGGGCAAGTTTTACTTTCTTCATGTCGATGTTGTACCAGAAACGAGTAGATGGATCACTCTACTCTTCGCTGATTTTCCCCTGGCGCTTTGGCGTACACTAGGAAAAACAACATGGAATCAGGGACATGGCTGCAACTCGAAGGACGTTTCTAAAAGTGGGCGCGCTCGGGGCGCTGACGCTCGCGGCCGGCGGCGGGTTCTGGCGCTATCTGCATCCGGCCGGCCCCTTGCAGCGCTTCGTGCTGGACGGCGAAGCCAAAGCGGCGCTTGACGCCATCGTACCCGCGATGCTGGCCGGCTCCTTGCCCGCCGACCCCGCGCAGCGTGCCGCCGCCGTGTCGGCCACCACCGGCCGCGTGCACCAGGCCATCCTGGGCTTGCCACTGACAGCGCAAAAGGAAGTCCAGGATTTGTTCGGCCTGCTCGCGCTGGCGCCGGCGCGCCGCGCGCTGACTGGCGTGTCCGGCGGCTGGGCCCACGCCACTGACGCCCAGGTCGGCAGCTTTTTGCAGGAATGGCGCTTCCACAGCCTGGCCATGCTGCAAACGGCATACCACGCGCTGCACGACCTGATCATCGGCTCCTGGTATGCCGACCCGGCCAGTTGGGCCGCCATCGGTTACCCCGGCCCCATGAAAGAACTCGCATGAGCAACAGCGCAATGATTCCCGACCCGATCCAGGCGGGCCTGGCCGCCGGCTGGAAAGTGCTCGACGCCTCCACCATCGCGTCCGACCGCAGCATGGAAGCGGACGTGGTGATCATCGGCAGCGGCGCCGGCGGCGGCGTCACGGCCGAAATCCTCGCCAAGTCCGGCCTGTTCGTTATCATCGTCGAAGAAGGCGCGCTCAAGTCGTCAAAAGACTTCAAGATGCGCGAGGCCGACGCCTATCCCGCCCTGTACCAGGAATCGGCCGCGCGCAAAACGGCCGACAAGGCGATCAACATTTTGCAGGGCCGCACCGTGGGCGGCTCGACCACCGTCAACTGGACGTCGAGCTTTCGCACGCCCACGCCCACGCTCGAGTACTGGGGCAAGCACTTCGGCCTGTCCAGCTATACGCCCGAGGCGCTCGCGCCCTGGTTCCTGATGATGGAAGAGCGCCTCAACGTTTCCACCTGGATGACGCCGCCCAACGAAAACAACGACCTGCTCAAGCGCGGCGCCGCCCAGCTGGGCATTCCCGCCGCCGCCATCATGCGCAATGTGAAAGGGTGCTGGAACCTGGGTTACTGCGGCATGGGCTGCCCCACCAACGCCAAGCAGTCGATGCTGGTCACTACCATCCCGTCGGCGCTCAACCACAACGCCACGCTCGTCACCCGCGCGCGCGCCGAGCGCCTGCTGTTCAAGGGCGACCGGGTCGAGGCGCTTGAAATTACCGCGCTCGACGCCACCGGCGTCATGCCCACCGGGCGCAAGCTGACGCTGCGCGCAAAGCATTTCGTGGTGGCCGGCGGCGCGATCAATTCGCCGGCGCTGCTGCTGCGCTCGCACGCACCCGACCCGTATGGCTTGCTGGGCAAGCGCACTTTTTTGCACCCGACCGTGATCTCGGCCGGCGTTTTTGAGCAGCGCGTGGACGGCTACGCCGGCGCGCCGCAAACGATTTATTCCGACCATTTCATGGACACCCAGCCGATCGACGGCGCCATCGGCTACAAGCTCGAAGCCCCGCCGCTGCATCCGCTGCTGCTGTCGACCACGATGGCAGGCTTTGGCAAGGCGCATGCCGACACCATGGCCATGTTCCCGCACGTGCACGGCTTGCTGGCGCTGCTGCGCGACGGCTTTCACGACGATTCGCCCGGCGGCAGCGTGGGCCTGGCCAGCGACGGTTCGCCCGTGCTGGATTACCCGATGACCGAATTCGTCTGGAACGGCGTGCGCCGCGCGCACTTGACGATGGCCGAAATCCAGTTTGCCGCCGGCGCCAAAACGGTGCAGCCGGTGCACGAACTGGCCGAACGCTACACCAGCTGGGCGCAGGCCAAAAAAGGCATCGCGGCGCTGCCGTACAAGGCGCACATCACGCGCGTGGTGTCGGCCCACGTAATGGGCGGCTGCGCGCTGTCCGATGATGTCAAACGCGGGGTGGTGGGCGCGAACGGGCGCTATCACGGCGTGGCCAACCTGTCGGTGCACGACGGCTCGCTGTTCCCCACCTCCATCGGCGCCAATCCGCAACTGTCGATCTACGGCATTACCGCGCGCCTGGCCAGCGCGCTGGCGCAGGAGCTGACCGGCAAACCTGCGGCGCGCCTGGTTGCTTGAATGAGGAGTACGCGATGAGCACGCGCGTGCTGCTGCGGTGGCTGCTGCTGGTGCAGGCTGCGTGCGCTCTTGCGTTCGCATACGCGCTGGTGGGCACGGGCGCCGTGAGTTACTGGCCGCTGGCGCTGGCGGCCGGCGCCGGCCTGGTGCTGCTGGTGCGCGTGCTCATCACGGCGAATAATTTCGCCATGACGGCGCGTTTTTCCAGCATCACGCCGGACGACTTTTTGCTCGGGCGCGGCGCCCAGCTGCGCCTGTTCGGCGAAGAGTTCATGGCCACGCTGCTGCAGTCGTCCTGGTTCATGCCGATCGCCTGCGCCGGGGAGCGCATCTACGATGATGCCACGCTGCCGCCCGTATTATTGATACATGGTTATGGATGCAACAGTGGTTACTGGTCGCAGCTGACCCCCTTGCTGGACGCGTCGCGCATCAGCCACGCGTCGCTCGACCTGGAGCCGATTCTTGGCGCCATCGACGATTACGTCCCGCTGGTGGAACGCGCGGTCGCCTCCCTGTGTTCAAAATCCAACATAGCAAAAGTAATCATCGTGGCGCACAGCATGGGCGGCCTGGTTGCCCGCGCATACGTACGCGAACACGGTGCCGCCAACATCGCGCATATATTTACGATGGGTACGCCGCACCACGGCACCAGCCTTGCCAACATGGGGATCGGGCGCAATGCCGCCCAGATGCGGCGCGCGCCCGGCGTTGCCGACGCCCCGGAAAGCGCTTGGCTGCGTGAACTTGCCCGCTCCGAAGACGCTGCCACGCGTTCCTTGATCACGTCGTTCTATACGCACCATGACAACATTGTCGCGCCGCAAACGTCCAGCGTGCTGCCTGGTGCGCGCTGCATTGCCTTCGGCGGCATCGGCCACGTGGCGCTGGGTCGCAACGTGCGCGTCCTGCAGCGCCTGATGCAGGAGATTGCCGAGATGTTCGCTCAATAAATATTGTATGGCATGGGGTCTGGCAGGCGTGATACAGTCAGAAACTATTGTCGTGGACAATGTTTTTACGTATTAATTTGTGGTAATGGGCGATATGGCCCTGGCTGCAAGCACAGGACGGGAGCGCAAAGCGTGTCTGCACGGATCCTCATCATTGAAGACAATCCCACCAACATGGAGTTGATGGTGTACCTGTTGACGGCCTTCGGCTACACGCCGTTCATGGCCATCGACGGCACCAGTGGCGTGGAGACTGCGCGCGAGACCAAGCCGGACCTGATCATCTGCGACGTGCACCTGCCCAAACTCGACGGCTACGGCGTGGTTGCCGCGCTCAAGGCCGATCCGGCCATGTGCCATATTCCGGTGCTGGCCGTGACCGCGCTGGCCATGGTGGGCGACCGCGAGCGCCTGCTCGCCGCCGGCTTTGACGGCTACGTCGGCAAGCCGATCGAGCCCGATACCTTTGTTGCCGAACTCGAAACCTTCCTGCGCAGCCGCGCCGCAGCTGAACCTGCGCCGCCAGCCAAGCGCGCCACCATCCTGATCGTTGATGACCATGTCCTGAACCGCGAATTTTTGCGCACGCTGCTTGGCTACGACGGGCACCGTTTGATTGAAGCGGCCAACGGCGTCGATGGCCTGGCCATGGTGCAGCGCGAACTGCCCGACCTGATCATCTCCGACATCCTGATGCCCGAGATGGACGGCTACGAATTCGTCACGCGCCTGCACGGCGACCCGGCCACCGCCAACGTGCCCGTGATTTTTTACACAGCCACCTACCGCGAGCGCGAGGCTAACCAGATCGCCGAATCGTGCGGCGTGCGCTGGGTGCTGCCCAAGCCGTCCGACCCCGACGTCATTTTGCGCGCCGTGCACGAAGCGCTCGGCCTGACCGAACCGGAAGCGGCAAGCCCCTTTACCAACGTCGACACCGACGCCGGCCGCATGGACCTGATCGACAGCCAGATGGCCGAGTACCTTGAGCAGGTCGAGTCGAGCACCCAGGTCCTCTCGCGCTTGGCCAGCGACGCCAATGCGCCGGCGCCGTCGCCGTCGCACGAGCTGGCGCTGATGACGGACCGCCTGTCCAATTCGCTCTCCAGCCTGCAGGCGGTGAGCCTGCGCCTGACCTCGCTCATTGAGCTTGGCATTGAACTGGGCGCCGAGCGCGACCCGGCCGCCCTGATTGAAATCGGCTGCCGCGTGGCGCAAAACATTTGTGTGTCCAAATATGCCTGCATCGGCGTGCTCGACGAAGGCGCCGACGAACTGAGTTATTTTTCTTCATGCGGCGACAAGCAGGCGCGCGTGGTGGCCGGCACGCCGCGCGTGGGCGTGCTTAATACGCTGCTCGAAAAGCGCCAGCCGGTGCGCATCGACGGCATCAACGGCGACCCGCGCGCGATCGGCCTGCCGCAAGGGCATCCGCCGGTGCACTCGTTTCTGGGCGTGCCGATCGCCTCGCGCGAGCGCGCCCACGGCTGGCTGTACCTGGTCGACAAGCTGGGCGCCGACGGCTTTTCGGAAGTTGACGAACGGGTGGCCGTGACCGTCAGCGCGCAGATCGCGGTGGCCTACGAAAACTTGCTGCTGTACGAGGAAATCAAGCGCCACCACGCCCAGCTGACGGCCGACATGACAGCGCGCATTCGGCTCGACGAAGACTTGCGCCGCTTTCGCACGGCGATGGACGCCACCGCCGACGCGATTTTCCTGATTGACCGTTCTGGCGCCTGTTTTGTGGACGTCAACGCCACCGCCTGCCGCATGCTCGGCTACGAACGCGAAGACTTCCTCGCGCTGGGCACGCAAAACGTGCAGGGTTCGGACCGCGCCAGCCTGCAGGATTTGTACGACAAGCTGCTCGCCGGCGACCAGTCCGGCGCCATGGCCGAACTGCAGGTGAACCGCAGGAACGGCACCCAGGTGGCGGTCGAGGTGCAGCGGCGCACGCTGCGCTCGGGCGCGAGCTGGGTGCTGGTGGCCGTCGCGCGTGACATCACCGAACGCAAGGAAGCCGAACTGCTCCTGCTCAAGCTGGCCCACTTCGACACCCTGACCGGCCTGCCCAACCGCAGCCAGTTTTATTCTGCGCTCACGCGCGCGCTGGAGCAGGCGGCCGAGCACCACTGGTCGGTGGGGGTGCTGTTCCTGGACGTCGACCGCTTCAAGAACATCAACGACACGCTGGGCCACCCGTGCGGCGACGAGCTGCTGCGCCAGTTTGCCACGCGCCTGGTCGAATCGCTGCGCGTGCGCGACACTATCGGGCGCTTTGGGGGCGACGAATTTGCCGCCATCCTGATGCTGCCCGAAGGCCCGCAGGGCGCGCTGGCCGTGGTCGACAAGATCCGCGACGGTTTGCGCCGTCCGTTTGACCTGGGCGGCCATGAAGTGACCGTCACCGCCAGCATCGGCATCACCATCTATCCTGACGACGGGCTCGACGCCGACACGCTGATCAAGTATGCCGACACCGCCATGTACCGCGCCAAGGAAGCCGGGCGTGATGCCTATCGCTTTTTTACCGCGGAGATGAACGCGCAGTCGCTGGCGCGCCTGGACCTGGAAAACGCGCTGCGGCGCGCCATCGACAACCAGGAATTCGTGGTTTATCTGCAGCCCAAGGTGCACATCGGTTCGGGCCGCATCAGCGGGGCCGAAGCGCTGATCCGCTGGAAGCGGCCCGGCCACGGCATGGTCTCGCCCGCGCTGTTCATCCCGGTGCTCGAAGAAACCGGCCTGATTGTGCCGGTCGGGACCTGGGTGCTCAATGAAGCCTGCCGCATGATCAGCAAGTGGGGCAAGTCCAAGACCGGGCCGGTGCATTTGTCGGTCAACGTCTCTGGCGTGCAGTTCTTTCTGGGCGGGCTGGAAGAAGAAGTGCTCAATGCGCTCAAGGTGCACGAGATCGCGCCCGAATTGCTTGAGCTCGAGCTGACGGAAAGCTCGCTGATGTCGAACGCCGAAGACACCATCACGGTGCTGCGCAACCTGAAGGCGCTGGGAATCCAGATATCGATCGACGACTTCGGTACCGGGTATTCCAGCCTGGCTTACCTGAAGCGCTTCCCGATCGACAAGCTGAAAATCGACATCGCGTTCGTGCGCGAAGTGACCAGCAATCCGGACGACGCGGCCATCGTGCTGGCCATCATCAACATGGCGCACAGCCTGAAACTGCAGGTGATCGCCGAAGGGGTGGAGCGCGACGCGCAACTGGCCTACCTGCGGCGCCACGGCTGCGACGAGATGCAGGGGTATTACTTCAGCAAACCGGTGTCGGAGGCCGATTTCGAGGCCATGCTCGCCGAAGGCAAGTCGCTCGCCGCGCCGGTCGACGATACGCTGGGCGGGCAGCAAACGCTGCTCATCGTCGACGACGACGCCTTCATGCTCGACGTGCTGTCGGACTTTCTGGCGCAGGACGGCTACCGCATCCTGACGGCGCAGACGGCGGCCGAAGGCTTTGATATTTTGGCGCGCAACAAAGTGCACGTGATCCTGTGCGACCAGTGCATGCCCTTGATGAGCGGGACGGAATTCATGGAGCGGGTCAAGAACCTGTGCCCGGATACCTTCCGCATCATGCTCTCGGCGTATGCCGACCTGACCCCGATCATGGCCGCCATCAACCATGGCGCGATCGACCGCTTTTACACCAAGCCTTGGAAGGGCGCGGTGCTGCGCGAGAATATACGCGAAGGCTTCCGGCTGCACAGCCAGCTGCACGGTGGCGGCGGCGGTGCCAGCGGCGCCAGCGGCCAGAGCATGCTCAATTGAGTGTGATATCGTTACGCGACATGACAACGACAGCGCGCTGGATGATGAAGGTAGGGCGGAAAAGCGAAGCGCATGCCGCCATGAACCGCCTGCGGCCCAAACCGCTACTGCTGTGCGCCTTGATGCTGATGTCGGTCATGGCGCACGCCACCGAAAATCGCTCCCCGACCGATCAGGAACGCGCCGCCTTCGAAGCCTACTACCGACAGCAGGCGAAGGCATCGCCCGCCACGCCGCCCATCTATCAAATCAGCCGCGATAGCGCCACCGCCGCCTGGCGCATCGAAGCGTATGTCGACGCGCCGCCACGCCGCGCGCTGCGCGCCCTGTGCCGCATGGACCGCAGCACCTTTGCCTATGACGGCGCGTGGCGTCCCGGCCAGGTGCAGCAATTCGCGTGGCACGCGTCGGCTGGCTGCAGCGCGCCGGCCAACCGAATCGCCCTGGGTCAACGCATGCCCGACACCGACATCCTGGCGCTCATCGAGCAGCAGGCAATACTGCTGACCCGCGCCCGCTTGCTGTTTGCCGGGAATACCGCGTGCGCCGCCCAGCGCGCCTACAACTACCGCTTGAGCGCCATCGATGTCAGTATTTTCGTCAACGGCAGTGAAGAGATGGCCACGCTGACTTACCAGAGTGACCGGGGGCCGACAGCGCGGGTATGGGCGCGCCGCACGGCGCTGGCTTACGACCCGTGGAACGTCAGCTGTCCGTAACGGGTGTCTTCAAATTTTTAATTAACGCGCAAGGGGATTGGTGATGGAATTTTGCAGCGCCAGTAACTTCGCAGCTTTTGCACGAATCGATTTCGGCCCGTAGCGGCGCCGAGTTGCCGAGAAATATATGGGAAAAGACCTGACACTGATTGGAACGATTCTTTGTGACTGTTCAGCCGCTATGCTGCGAGCTGGATAGGATTGCCTGTGAAGGCCCGAAGCAAGACCTCCAGCATTCC
>NZ_JAFCTU010000049.1:0-31235 GCF_049896185.1 Massilia sp. TSP1-1-2 | reverse complement strand
GTCGCCCGCGGCCGAAAAACGGGTCAGGGTCGGGACGATCTGCAGCAGCGGCTGGCTGGCCGAGCCGAACATTTGCAACGAGAACACGCCGTTCGCCTCGAACGGCACCAGCAAGGTCGCTTGGGTACCGTCAGCGCTGGCGGCAACCGGGCTGACACGCACCATGGCCGCGGCGCCGTTGTAGTCGGTGTAGCGCAGCAAAATATCGCTGTCGGTGCTTAAACCCGTGCCGCGCAAGGTGATGGCCTGGCCCGGATTGGCCGAGGCCGTGGCGGCATCGGCCGGCGTGCCCGAGAAGGCGAGCGCCTGCACCGCGTCGAGGCTGGCGCTGAAACTGGCGCTCACGCCGCCGGCGGTCTTGACGTTGATGGCGCCAAATACGCCATTGGTCAGGGGAACGGTGATGCTGACCTGGCCGTTGACGTACTGCCCGGCGACGTAGTCGTAGACTGACTGCACGTCGGGCCCGGACGCGGTGCCGGTGTCGGTGATGACCTGGGCGCCGAAGCGGTATTCGCTTAGCGCTCCTTCGACAAAGCCGGCGCCGTGCAGCACCACGACGGCACTGCTGCCGTCCGCGCTGACCGATTGCACGTCGATGCTGGTGATGACGGGGATGATCTGGAGCGGGAAAGTACCGTCGGTAAAATCGGTACGGACCGCACCGACTTGCGAATAGACCACGGCGTCACCGCTGACGGCGTCGCCCGGCAAGTTAAAGTAGGCAGTCCCGGTGGCGCTGTTGACGCGGGCAACCGGCACCACGACCGTGCTGACGGTGCCGTTGCTGTCGACAACCTTCACCTGCAGCTTGGCGGTGGACGGATCGAACGGCACCGCCAGGCCGATTTGCTGGCCGGGGTTGGCCGACGGCGCGCTCGGGATGGCGGCAGTGCCGCTGGCGGCGCGGATGTCGCTGGCCGGGCGCACCGTAAAGCTGCGCACGATGGCCGAACCGTACTGGTTGCCGGCGCGGTCGGCCAGAATCGACGGCGCGATGCTCAGGCGGTACTCGCCGGGCGTGAGGAAGGTGTCGGCAATCACGCTGAGCGTCTGGCCGCGGTTGCGGCTGTCGAAGTGCAGGCCGATGACGGTGTCGTCGGCGGTGCCGAACTGGCCGTCGCTGCCGGCGCGCAGCAAGGTGGCGCCCGCCAAGTCCAGCTTGGCCGCATCGAGCGGCTCATCGAAAGTCAAATCGATCGAGCGGACGAAGAAGCGCCGCTCGCCATTGGCCACGCTGATCGACGCCAAGACCGGTGCGAAGGTGTCGGGCACCACCGCCAGCACGATCGGCGCCGACAGCGTGGTGTTGCCGCCGGTATCGGTGGCGCGCACTTGCAGCGTCATGCTGGTCCCGCCGCTGGCAATGGTGGGCGCCTGGGTGATCAGTTCCCACGGGAAGCTGGCGTCATTGGCCACGACCTGGCCGTTGACCAGCAGCTCGATATTGCGCACTTGCACGTCGTCGGCAATGGTCGGCCTGACGCTGACGGTGCGCCCTTCGAGCACCTGGATGCCGGGCGTGGCGGGGTCCACATCCACGGTGTCGACCGTGATCGACACGGTGGGGGCGACGCCCTTGGTATCGAAGGCGGCGTAGTTGACGATCTGCAGGCCGCCGCTGCCGTCGGCCACGAAGGCCAGGCCGTTGGCCAGCGCCAGGTCGCGCGGGGCGCCCGGCAGCAGGTACTGGGTGAGAAAGCGGTCGGTGCGACTCGGATCGGACACGTCCATCACATGGACCATGTTGCCGGCGCCGTTGATCGCGCCCACGCTCACGGCCAGGCCCGAACCGTTGGCGACGATGGCGCTGTTGACGATATTGGTGGCGTCTGGGTCGCTCAGCAGCACCAGGCTGGCCGGGTTGCTGACATTGACGGTGCTGAAACCCTGCTGGAAGCCGCCCACGCCGCCAATGTAGGCGACGCCGCCGCCCACGAACAGTTTGCCCCCGCCATTTGCCAATTGCAAGGCGCCGCGCGCGGTGAGCACGTCGCCGGTGACGCTGATGGCGCGCAGATGGCGGCTATTGTCCATCGTGTACAGCGTATTGCCGTCAAAGGCGAGGTCGGTCAGCGTGGTGCCGCCCAGTGCGCCAAGGTCGAGCGTGGCCAGCACGGCACCGGTGTTCAGGTCGACGCTGGCGAGCACTTCGCCGGTGGCGACGTAAGCAATGCCGTCGCGGATCTGGACGGTGCTCACGGCACCGGAGAAGGCGACGCTCTGGCGCAGCACGGGCGCGGACGGGTCGCGCACGTCGACCAGATGCAGGCCGGCGTAACCGGCGGCGACGGCGACGACGGCGCGCCCTTCGTCCACCGCCACGTCGACGCTGGTGCCGGGCAGGTCGAGCGCGGCCACCAGCACCGGCGCCGTAAAGCGCGAGGCGTCAATCACGGCCAAGCCGGCGCTGCCGGTGGCAACGTAGGCGGTCAGCGCGCTGCCATTGCCGGCGGCGCCCGCCACGGCCACTGCCTCGGCGGAACCGGCCAGGTTGACGGCGGCCAGGACGCCGGTCGGAATGGCCAGGTTACCCAGCGGGTTGATGCCCTGCTGGATCGAGGCGAAGTCGTTGATGCCATCCTTGTTGGTGTCGCCCTTGGCGGGATTGGAGCCGATGGCAAATTCGATATCGTCGGGCAGGCCGTCGAAGTCGGTATCGGCGGCAACGCTGGCGGCAAACACCAGGTTGCGCGTCAGGTCGGTCGGCTGCCCGGACGGACCGGTGGTGCCGGTGCGGTTGGCCAACAGGCCGGTGACGGGATCGAACACGGCCAGGTGGTAATCCTTGGACGATGGCAAGAAAAAGCTGAAGCGGCCATCCTTGCCGCTGACCGAACGCAGCGGATCGGCCTGATCCACCTGGATGGCGACATAGTCGTTGCCCCACTGGCCCACCAGGCGCGTTTCGACGCCGGTGGCGACCACGCCGGCGGTGACGCTCGGATGCTGGGCGTCATTGCTGGTGATGCGGATCTGGCCTTGCTGCAGGCCGAGCTTACCCGGCGTAAAACTGGCGCCGAAGGTAAAGCTTTCGCCGGTCTTGAGCGTGATCGGCGCGCCCGGCACGATGCCGGTCAGCTTGAAGGCGTCGGTGCCGGAAACGAGCGAAATGTCGGAAATGACCAGGTCTTGCGCACCCTGGTTGGTGATCACGTTGACCGAAGCGCGCGAAACGGTGCCGGCGTTGGCCACGGCGCCGCCCAGATTGTTTTCGGTCGCCGCGACCTTGATGGCGGGACCGGCGGCAATGCCGTTGCCGGTCAGCCTGACTTCCACCGTCTGGCCGCTGTCGGTGACGAACTTCAGGGTGCGGCTGAAGGCGCCGACCGTGAGCGGGTCGAAGGCGATGTGCAAGGTGGTGCTCTGGCCGGCGTCAAGCGTGCGGTCGGTGGCGCTGGAGTCGATGCTGATCTCGGTGTTGCCTGCGATGGCGTCGATGCTTTGCAAGGTGAGCGTGCCGGTGCCGATATTGCGCAGTGTCCAGTCGGCGCTAAAGCGCTGGCCGGCGGCACCATCCACGATCACGTTGCCCAGGTCATGCACGGCGCTGAGGACGGCGTTGTCTTCGGTCAGGATGGCCAGGGTCGGGGTGGCGAGCGGTGCGATGTCAGGGCCGACGTCCGCGCCGTCGTCGCCAATGCTGTTGCCGCCCCAGCCTGGATTGGCGCTGCGGGCATTTTGATAGGCCAGATAATAGGCGACCGCCTTGGCCGCTTCCTGCACCGTGTAATTCATGTGCAGCCCCAGCTTGGCGGCGTCGGTGGTCAAGTTGAACTGCTGCGAATTGGTGGTGTACAGGCCCTGGCGCATGATATCGGAGGCGCCGCCGGCCACGTATGTCGTTCCCGAGTTGCCGGTGTGAAATAGCCCCAGATGGTGACCGATTTCATGCGCATTGTTCATGCCCAGCGCGTATTTCATATCGGTGCCGGCCGTCGTCACGCCATTTTCAAAGAAGTTATCGAGGAAAAAGACGATATTGCCCGACAAATTGTTGTTCACCAGCGCGGCCGCCCGGAACGCGAGCTCGGCCTTGCTGTAGGTGGCCGCATTGGTTCCCAGGGAGACCAGATCGGCCAGTCCGACGTCGGCAGCGGTCAGTGCGCCCGTGGCCCCACCGAGCTCGTCCTGCACGGGGTTCTCGACAAAGGAAACGTTGAGCACATTGGCGCCCGCACCGCCTTCGGCGATGCCCGGCGTCAAGCCACCGGCGGCGAACAGGGCCGCGGTCTGGGCGCTGATCGAGGCGAGCAGTGCATCACGCTCCGGCTTGGTATCGATGCGCAGGCGTTCGGCCGCGCTCACGCTCGGGAACGCGGCCGCATTGTCGGCGATTTTCTTGACCAGGGTCTCAAACGAGGCGGCGTTGAAGGCCCAGCCTTGCTTGTTGACTGCCGGGCCGCTGAGCGAAATCGATCCGGCCACGCCGCCATTGTCCGGGTTGGCGATCTGAATCGTCGTGTTTTGCGCGCCGATCGCCGTCTTGGGATCGAAGCTGACTTTCCCTGCCCCTTTGTCGTGCATAAAATTGGTGGCGTCGGCCAGCGTCATGGTAGGCGCCGCCGCCCCGGCCAGGATGGTCAAGGGAACCGAGCGCACCGAGGCGCCGGCGCCGTCGCTGATGGTCTGGCCGAAGGCGATCTTGCCGTCGCCATGCTGGTCGTCGGTGGTATCGACGAAGCGATACAGGAAGTAGCTGGATTTTTCGGTATGGGTGGAGCCGTCGGACTTGCCCGTCACCTCGGTGATCGAAATCTTGCTGCCGTACAGACGGTTTTCTTCCAGTTGCTTGAGCCCGCCCGCGATCAGTTCGGTGTACGACTTGGCGCTGGCGCCAAAGGTCTTGGTTTCGCCCGTGCCGGCCTGCAGCGTGAACGTGGTGGAACTGAGCGCCAGCGAGCCGGACGCCTTCATGAAGTCGGCCAGCGGGCCGGAGACGTCAATCGTCACCGTGATGAACGGTTGCTTCTTGCCGGCCGGGTCGCCCGGGACCGGCGGGGTCGGGCAATTCGGGTCGACCGGCGGCGGCGGTGGCGTGTCCGGCAACTTGGCCGGCGCGCTCCAGCTCAAGGTGGAAAAGGTGCCCGCTTCGCCCAGCAGCAAGGGAAGCGTAACCGGGTCTTTCTGGTTGCTGGTGTCGGCCGGGGTTGGCGGCGGCGGCGGCGGCGGCGGGCTGTTGCCCACACCGCAGTCGCCCGGCGGCGTGACGCCGTGCCAGCCCGGCGCGGAAATGCCCGAACCTTCGTCCGAGACCACGCTCTTGCCGTCGGCGGAAACCGTGGCGGTGCCGTTAATGACCAGCATGCCGGTGGTGTGATCGAACGAGAGGATGTTCAGCTTGGTGCCGGCGGCGGCATTGAACACGTTCGGAAAACTGATCTGCACCGGCTGCGCAAAGGTGTCCACGCCCGGCGCTTGAATGGTGATGTCGAAGGTATGCTGCATCACGCCCGCGGGCAGCATGTCCTTGACCAGCGCCGGCGGCACCGTATTGATGCCGATCTTGACGTTCTGCATGACCTTGCCGTCAAAACCGATGGCGCTGCCCGGCGCCACTGTCAGCGACAGTGCGGATCGCTGCTGGTCGGTCAGGTTCGGCGCGGAGCGGGCGTCGACCGTGATCGTGGTCGGCGCGCTCTCGCTGACCGCCTGCATGGCCGACGATTGCACGCGCGGCAGATAGACTTCGGTGCGCTCGGCATTGGCGTCCTGCGCCTCGAGCGTACCCATGCTGCCCATCAGCGTATTGTTGATGCCTGGCCGCAGATCGGCATCCATGACCATTTCCGGGAAAAACACGCCGGCAGGCGGATTGGTGGCGGTGCGCCCGTCGATGCCGACCTTGACGTGGCCGACCGGCAGATTGTCGAAGGAAAAGTTGCCGTTGGCATCGGTGAACGTGGTCAGGTCGGGCCGGCCGATGATGAACACGCGCGCATGCGCGATCGGCAGCTGGAACACGTCGTCCGGCGTGTGGATCACCCCGTCCGGACCGCGGCGCACGTCGTCAAAGGTCATCGGTTGCAGATCCGGACCTGGATCGACCACGCGTCCGGTCAAGCGGGTGCCGGCCACGCTGGTGGTGCTGACGGTGGAAAAGCTCCAGCTCAGTTCGCCGCCATTGGCGCCGTCGCCGTCGGCGTCGAGGAACAGGCCGTCCTGCGCGGCGCGGATGGCCGAGCCGTTCAAGTGCAAGGTGATGCTGCTGCCGCCCGGCATCGGGGTATTGAAGAACAGCCAGGCGAAGCTGCCGTCCAGGGCCGGCACGATGGTGGTGTCGAGTTTCACGCCGTCAGGACCGGTCGCGTAAAAGGTCTGGGCGTTCAAGGTCGCCACATTGACGGCGCGCGTAAAGTGCACTTGCGGGCGGAAGGTGGTGCCGATGTCGGCGCTGCCGTCACCCGGGGTCACGCCGCTCACGGCAAAAGCGCCCAGCGCGGTGATGGTGACGCTGCGCGAGAGGGTGCTGACGTTGCCGGCGCCGTCTTCGGTGCGCAGTTGCAGCGTGTGTTCGCCAAAGCCGAGGTTGCCAAGCGGGAGGGCCTGGTCGAAGTTGCCGGTGGCCGGGTCAAAGGTCAGCGACTTGCTGGCGCCGCCATCCACGGTGTAGTGCAAGCTGACAATGGCCGAACCGCTGGCGCCGGTGCTGCCCGTCAGGCGCGACGACGCGCTCAAGGCGTCTCCCGCAGCCAGGCTGGCCAGCGACAGGACCGGGGCCTTGGTGTCGAGCGTGAAGGCGCGGTTGTAGGCCGCGCTCAAATTGCCGGCGGTGTCGCGCGCCAGCAGGGAAACGGTGTGTTCGCCGTCGGCGCTGCCATTGAGCGCCAGCGCCGTGGTGACGCTGAACTTGCCGTCGGCATCAAAAACGACGTCGTGCAGGGCGCCGCCATCGATGCGCCATTGCAATGTGGCCACGCCGGACAAGTTGTCGAGCACCTGGCCGGTGAGCGTCAGGTTGGTGCTGGCCGCGTCGCGGGTGTCGCCCAGCACCACGCTTGGCGCCTGCGTATCCTGGCTCAAGGCAAAGCGCGCCAGCACTGCCGCGCCCACTTGCTT
Organism: Massilia sp. TSP1-1-2; assembly: GCF_049896185.1. Lineage (NCBI taxonomy): Bacteria > Pseudomonadati > Pseudomonadota > Betaproteobacteria > Burkholderiales > Oxalobacteraceae > Massilia > Massilia sp. TSP1-1-2. The sequence goes on along the minus strand of NZ_JAFCTU010000049.1, from coordinate 24,176 downwards.
GCCCATTTCCTGGCCGGCCAGGTTGGAGTACTCGAAGTGAATGCCGCCGTAGATGCGGCTTTCGCCGGCCTCGTGCGCGGCCTGGTCGAAGCTGGTGTAGTTGCGCGTCACGCCCGGCAGGGTGGAACTGGTGGTGCTGAAGGATACATGCTCGCCAAAGGCGGCGTTCAGGATGCCGGCGGCAGCGGCGCTGAAGGTGGAGTGGCCGGACACGTATTCCGGGTGCGGCGGCGTGATCAAGAGTGGTTCCCAGGCGGCGTCCAGCGTGGTGCCGGCGTTGCCGTCCAGGTCGGCCTGCTGGATCGCGGTCACGGGACGCCAGGCGTCGTAGGTGTACTTGGTATCCCAGCAGGCAATTGCCGCATCGGCCAGCGCGACGTTCAGTTCGGCCATCAGGCGCGCATTGGCCGACAGGCTGTTGCCCTGGGCTGCGGCGACCTGGGCGGCGATCTGGTTCCAGTGGCCCGGCGGGGTAATGCTGCCGCCGCCGTCAGCCCAGAACTGGGCCTGCTGGGTCTGGTCGGCGGTGCGGGTGCTGCCGGTGGCAGCGCCCAGCGCGCGGGTTTTCTCAAGCGAGGCCGCGTATTCGGCCGAATCGAGCGACGGCGGCGGCGGCGCGCGCAGCTGGTCGCTGGAAGCGAGCACGAAGGGCGTGACGTCTTGCCATTGCGGGTCTTGCGAGACCATGTACAAGGGTCCCGTGGGACGCCACTTGCCCAGCTCGTCGGTGCCGTCGTCGGTGGCATAATCGAGGTAACCATCGCTGGCGCGGATGGCCAGCACGGCTTCGGCGATGCTGTTGCCCAGGGCAATGCCGGCCGTCTTGGCGGCGCCGGCGGGAACGCTGGCCAGGCTGGTGGCAAGCGCGGCGTCAAAGTTGGCGCGCTGGCCCGGATAGAGCTGGTACAGCACGCGGTAGGCGGCCTGCGCCACGGCGGCCTCGGCCGAAACGGGACCGGTCACGCTTTGCTTGACCAAAAACGCCGGTGTGCCTTCGATGGCAGCTAAGACATCGTAGACGGCAATGCTCTGGATGGCCAGCATGCGCGTGGCTACCGTCGGGTTCGACACGTCCAGCTTGATGGCGGCAAGCGCAATGGCATTCCAGGCCAGCACCGGATCTGGCTGCTGCTGGGCGACGCGGGTCAGGGTGCGGGTCAGGGTGGCGCTGTTGCCGGCGGCGTCGGTGGCGCTCAAGGTGAGGACGTTCTCGCCCGGCGTCAAAGCTACGCCCGGCAGCACGAAGGTGCCGCCGGCGCCAACCACGGTGCTCAGGTTCTGGCTGGCCAGTGTGATGGTGGCGCCGATCTCGGCCTGGCCCTTGATCTGGGCGAAGGCGGCGCCGGTCTGGCTGCCGCTGTCATTGCTGGCGTCGGCCGCCGCAAAGGCGAACGAGGCAATGGCCGGGGCCGTGCTGTCATAGGTAAAACTCAGGTCGAACGGGGCCGACTGGTTGCCGGCCGCGTCCGTGGCGCGCAGGCGCAGCGTGTGGCTGCCCGCGTTCAGCGCACCGCCGGCAAGGCTGGCCAGTTGGGCTGCGCTGAGCAGGAAGGTGCCGTCGGCCTGCATGCTGGCGCTAATGTCTTGATTGGGCATCGCGCCGCCAATCGGGTCCAGGATGGCGCTCAGGCCAACCACCTTCACGTTGTCGCTGGCGCTGCCGCGGATGGCCGGGTTGCTGGTAATGCGGTCGCTGGCCGAGCTGCCGGTGTCGACCGCGAGCGCGGCGCTTACGGTGGGCAAGGTGGCGTCGCCGCCGCCGGTGCTGGTCCGGGTGATGGTGACGCTGCGCTGGGACACATTGCCGGCGGCGTCGAACAGCGACACCGACAGCACGTTGGCGCCGAGCGTCAGGGCAATGCCATCGAAGCGGAAACTGCCGTCGGCGCCGGCTTGCACTTGCGCGCCGGTGGCGGTCAAGACCACCTGCGCCAGCGCTTCGCCCACGCCTTGCAGCGAGACGATCGCGCTGGTGGTCTGCTGGTCGCCGGCGGCGCCGCTGTCGGAGTCGGGAGCCAGGTCGAGCGCGGTGACGGTAGGCGCGGCGCGGTCGAGCGTGAAGACGACGTCGGTCGGGGCCGAACGGTTGCCGGCCGCGTCGAGCGCGACCACGCGCACGCTGTGCACGCCGTCGTTGAGCGTGCCGCCGCCCAGGCTGGCCAGTTGCGTGGCCGTCAGCAGGAAGCTGCCGTCGCCCTGCAGGGCGAAGCTGACGTCGGTGGTGGGCAGCGTCGCGCCCACCGGATCGAGCGCGGCGCGCAGGACGGTGGCGCCCTTGGCGTCGAGTGCGGAGCCGGCGATGGCCGGGTTGGACGTGAGCCGGTCGCTGGCGCTCGCGCCCGTGTCGCCGGCCAGGCGCGCGCTGACGGTGGGCGCAACGCGGTCGCCGGGCTGGGTGCCCAGTTGCGGCAAGGTCGTGGGATTGACCGTGGCGCCGTTGACGCTGACGGTGGCGGGAAAGCCGGGCGCCAGGATGCGGCTGGCGCTGTCGAGCGCGCCGCCAATGTACAGTTCCTGGATCTTGTTGGCAGCGGTGCCGAGTAGAACATCGTCGCCATCGTTGAAACTGCCGTTGACGGGGTTGACGCCGACCATGAAGGTGCTGCCGCTGACGGCGCCGGTAATGCGCACGCGCCCGAGCGTGCCGGCGCTGAAGGTGTCGGCCGCGCTGCCGGTGCCGCCCAGGACGCCATCGCTGCCCAGGTCGGCGCCCACGAGCACGGTGAAGTTGCGGGCCGAGCCAACCACCTGCAGCATCTGCAGGCTGGCCGCCGCCAGCAGGCCGCCAACGTCGCCGGCCACCACCAGTTGACTTAATGCGCCCTTGACATTGGCGCGCCAGAGAGCGTCGCTGCTGCCGAAAGCGATATTGCCGGCGCGGCCGGCGATCGACCAGACGCCGGCGCCGACGCTGCCGCCGACCTTGACATTGCCCAATACCAGCAAACCGGCGCCGGCGCCGGACAGGATTAGGTCGCTCGTGAATTGGCGCTCGACCGTCAGGCTGTTCAGGCCGCCGGCCTGGAACATGGCGCCCTTGGTGGCGGAAGCGGTCCAGGAACCGAGCTTGACGGTGTTGGCGACCTGGCTGGTATTGACCCGCACGCCGCTGAAGTTTCGCGCGCTAATGTCGAGTAGACCGCTGCCGCCGGTGACGATCTGCGCATTGGTGGCGTCGCCCAGGACCAGCGTGCGCAAGGCGCCGCTGACGGTTATGGCGCCGGTCAGGTCGGCCGTGGCGGCGCTGAACGACTTCATTTCTCCCGCCACGTCCAGCGCGGCCAGTGCCATGCGACCGTCGCCGCCGCTGGTGGTGGCGCTCAATTGGGTGGTGGCGTCGCTGCCGCTGACCGCGATCGTGTAGCCGGCGGCGCCTTCGGTGATGATGGCCGTGCCTTTGCCGGCCATGGTCAGGACGATGCGGGTGCCGTCGGCGTCCGTCAGGGTCAGCGAGGGAACCGGACCGGCGGCAGTCGCGCCGATGGTCCAGCTCGGCAGCTGGCTGGCGAGGCTGGCCGCGCCGTACCGGTGCACCTCGCTGTCGACAAACGATAGCGGATTGCTAAACTCCGGCAAGGCGGCGCGCTGCGGCGTGCCGCGGATGGTGACGCCGGCGCCGTCGCCCAGTTCATTGCTGGCAAGCAATCGCGTGGTCGCGGCCGGATTGACGTCGCGGTCGATGTCGGTGGGCGACATCGACGAGCCGTCCAGGTTGGCCGACAGCAAGATGCGCGGCTCGAGCGCTTCGAACTTGAACAGCGCCGGCGCGGCGTCCTGCGGCGCCTGGCGCAAGCGCGCGATCAGGCTGCGCGCCCCGGCGCCGCACGAGCGCAGATTGTGCCACATCCAGCCCGACAGGCGATTGAGCATGCGTGCCAGCAGACGGCTGACGAGCGCGTTGCGGAAGGTGGACGAACCACGGGACGAACGACGGGACGTACGACGGGATGCGCGACGGGTCATGAAGACTCTCCACTAGGATTGGAATCGGAATTTTGCGACACAAGCATCCTGGCGCCGGCGCGAGCCGGCACAAGATGACGAAGAAGGGTGGCCGAAAGGCCTGCAGGCAACTGGTCAAAAGACCAGCGGGTTGATCAGCCGGCGCGGCGTCTCAGGCGCTGGCGTTGGCCGGCAAGCAAAAGCGCGCCGAGCACCAGCAGCAGCGCGGCGGGCGGCTCGGGAATCTGGGCGACCAGCGGCGCGGTCTGGCCCGCGCCGGTAATATCGAAATTGGCGTTGAAAAACTCGAAGTGCTGGCTGCCCGGCAAAGCGCTGCCGAGATAAGTGAATTCAACCTCGAAGCTGTTCGTTACACCGGTCATGTCGATCAGTGCCAAGAAATTGATGATGCCGTCCAGGCCGGCGAAAGCATCGGGCTGGGTGGTCGTGTCGAACCAGTCGGCGCTGCTGCTGGTGACGAGCAGGTCGGCAAATTGTGCGTGATCGTAAAACAGCGTGAAGCCGCCGCCGGCTTGAAACGCGTCGCGCGTGCTATAGCTGAGCTTCATGCGATCGGCTTGCCCCGGCGCGTCGACAATATCGCTTGCCTCGTAGGTTGGCGTTGCAAGAGCATGGTGGCTCGACAACGCCAGCACGACGCTCATGAACAACGTCGATAACAGCTTGGTAGCTTTCATTAAATTCCCCGTACGAATCAGCAAATATCGATTAATCGGTCCGAGTGCGCCTCCATCGCCACTTGGTACAGGTCCCAGGCCAGGCGCGGCAGACCGGACAGTCCCGGCGAAACACGTGCAATTTCGCCAATCTTTGTCCGATATGATTATGATAATGGACGATCGTGCAGTCAAGAAAAATTGGAATTCTTGTGTACGATTTATCCTACAAGGATATTATCTGTGACATTTTCAGCGTCGGGCCCATCCATTAACTCTGGAAATTAACTATGTTGAGACAATTGGCGCGCTTTTGATAAGGTAAATATTCCATCGGCGGCCGGGTTTGATTATGTCGTTGCGGGGGCGGGGACAGGGTCGGCGTCGCAGATCCGGTCGCGGCCCGCAGCCTTGGCCTGGTACAGGCGGCGGTCGATCCGGTCCAGGAAGCGATCCGGGTGGTCCAGCGGGCCGGGCACGATGCTGCCAACGCCCAGGCTGACGGTCACGATGGGCGCGACCGCCGAACGGGCATGGGCAATGTTTTGTTGTCCCAGTAATTTGCGGCAGCGCTCGGCCAGGTTGTGGGCCGCTTCGCGGTCCGTGGCCGGCAGCAGCAACACGAATTCCTCGCCGCCCAGGCGCGCGCACAGGTCGCGCGAGCGCGAGGCGCTGCCGTCCATGGCCTGGGCCACGCGGCGCAGGCAGTCGTCGCCTTGCATATGGCCATAATGATCGTTGTACTGTTTGAAGTAATCGATGTCGATCACGACCAGCGACAGCGGCTCGCCGGTGGCGCGCGCCTTGGCCCATTCGATCGGATACATGGTGTCGAACATGCGCCGGTTGGCCACGCCCGTCAGGCTGTCGCGGTAGGACAGCACTTCCAGTTCGCGCTGCAGCTGCAAGATCTTGTCTTCGGCCCGCTTGCGCGCGGTAATGTCGAACATGAAGCCGACCAGCGCCTCGACGCTGCCATCCGGACGCCGCAGCACGTGCACCACGTCGCGGATCCAGACCTCGTCGCCATCGCGCGTCAAGGCCCGGTAGTCGGCTTCGTGGTCGATGCCCTGCTGCGATTGCGCGACACAGAAATCCACCGTTTTCTTGCGGTCTTCCGCGTGGATGCGCTCGGCCCAGTCGTCCACCGACAACCAGCTGTCCGGGCGCCAGCCAAGCAGTTGTTCGATCTGCGGGCCGATATAGGTGAAGCGCATCGTAGCCCAGTCGATTCGCCAGGGTATCGCTTGCGTCGATTCGAGCAAGGTGCGATAAACGCCGGGATCGTCGCCAGCGACGGGCATGGAAGCGGGGAGTGTTGTGGCCATGGGGTAGCGCGTTGGGGAGAGATAGGGTTTTTTACTGGAAACACACTCTGCCGTCAATCGATTTAATTGACGGCAGGCATGAACGGGAGCGGCCGCACTTACTTGACGCGCCGCTTTTCGAGCTTGCGCGCCAGCGTACGCCGGTGCATGCCCAGCTGGCGCGCCGCCTCCGAGATATTGAAATTGGACTCGGCCAGCACTTCATGGATGCGTTCCCACTCGAGCGTCTTGATCGAGGTCGGCCGTTCGGTCAAGGCCAGCTCCACGCTGCCGTCGATCTGGCCGAAGGCGGCCTCGATATCGTCACTGTTGGCAGGTTTCGCCAGATACTGGCGCGCCCCGAGCTTGATGGCGTCAACCGCCGTGCCGATGCTGGCAAAGCCGGTCAGCACCACGATCGACATGGCCGCATCGTGCGCATGCAGCAGTTGAACGCAAGCCAGGCCCGACTGGGCGCCGGCCAGCTTCAGGTCGACCACCGCAAAACCGGGCGAATGCGACTGCAGCAGCGCGACCGCCTGCTCGAAACTGGCAGCGTGCAGCACCTTGTAGCCGCGCCGCTCGAACGAGCGCGCCAAGGTGCGCGCAAGGGCGTCATCGTCCTCGATGATCAACAAAATGCGATCAGAGGACATCTGCGTCTCCCGGCTCGCAGGCGATGGCTGCCAGCGGCAGGCACACGCGCACCAGGGCACCGCCCTGCTCAAGGTTGTGCGGGTGGACGGTGCCGCCCAGCGTGCGCGCCACGTTCACCACCAAAAACAGGCCAAGGCCGCCGCCCGGGCGCCCCTTGGTCGACTGGTAGGGCGTGCCGAAGCGCTCCAGCATCGCGGGCGCGAAGCCCGGGCCCCGGTCCGTCACTTCCAGCGTGAGCATGCCGCCATCCTCTGTTGCGACCAGGCACAGCCAGTCGGGCGAGGCTTCCAGCCCATTTTCCAGCACGTTCCAGATCATTTGCTTGAAGGTCGAGTCGGACACCACGGCGACGTCGCGCACGATCCGGTTTTCGTAGACAAAAGCGGCGCCGGGGCGCGCGGCGCGCCATTCGGCAACCAGCTGGTCGAGAAAGACCTTGATGCTGGTCCTGGCTGATGCTTCGCCGCGCGCTTCGCCGGCCGACATCAGAATGCCGCTGACGATGCTCTTGCAGCGCATCAGCTGCGCCTGCATTTCGCCTATCTCGGCCAGCAAGTCGGGGTTGCGGGCAAATTCTGGCATGCGGCGCCAGTCGCCCAGAATGACCGCCAGCGTTGACAGCGGCGTGCCCAGTTCGTGCGCTGCGCCGGAAGCGAGCAGGCCCATGCGAACGATGTGTTCCTCTTCCACCGCGCGCTGGCGCAGCGTGGCAAGCTGGGCGTCGCCGGCGCGCAGGTTGCCGCTGATGCGGGTAATGAAGATGGCCAGCAGCACGGCATTGAGCGCCACGCTGATCAGGATGCCCTGGATGTACAGGCTCTTCAAGCCATGCTGGTAGTCGAGCGGCAGCGCCAGCGGTTTGGCGAACGCTGTCAGCAATGCCAGGCACAGGCCCACCACGCCGACGATGGTCCAGGTGCTCCAGGGCGCCAGCAGCACGGCGCTCAGGATCACCTGCAGCAGGTACAGGAACACGAAGGGATTGCTCATGCCCCCGCTTAGGGAGAGCTGGGCGGTCAGGCTGGCCACGTCCATCAGCAGCGCCAGGAATACCTGGCTGTTGGTGACGGTGGTTTCTTCGTGCCAGCGCAAGTGGCTGAACAGGTTAAAGGCGATCAGGCAGGCGAGCACCTGCAGCATGGGTGCGAGCGGCAACTGCACGCCCAGGCCGAGCGTGACGGTGGCGATGGTAGTGATCTGGCCGAGAACGGCAATCCAGCGCAGTTCGATCAAATGACGCATATTGCGGTAGCCGGGCGCGTGGCGTAACGGCGCGGCGGTCAGCGGCGCCTGTCGCCAGGCGGCCTGTCCGATGGTTCGATACATGGTCCAGCCCTTTAGCTTGTCTTGGTATGGCCGCTGCGCGCAATTAACGCGCAGCCGCCGGCAGCCATCAAGCTTAATGCAAACCAGGTAATCGCGTACACCAGGTGCTGATTGTTAAATGCAATCACGGTCAGGCCGCCGACCGGCGAACCCTGCGCAGCCGTCTGCGCGGCATCCTGGTCGAGAAAATAGGGCGCCACCGGCCCCAGGCCGCGCGCCGCTGCAATGGCCTGCACATGGCGCGTGTACCAGCGGTTGGTCGTCGGATTATTGTCGCGAAGGAAAGGTTTGTCGCGCTCGCTCATGCGCAGCAAGCCCGTGATGCGCACCTGCTCGCCGCCTGCGGGCGGTGCGCTGCGCGCTGCGATGAAGCCGCGGTTGACCAGCACGGTCGTGCCATCGTTGCAGCGAAAGGGGGTCAGCAGCCAGTAGCCGGGGCCGAGCACGGTGGACGCTTGCACGGGCGTGGCGCCCTGGTCGAGAAAGCGACCTTCGAGGCGCAAGTGGCGGTATTCATCCTTGTCCCGCGCCAGCTGCGGCCAGCGGGACGGGGCGGGCGCGGGGGAGGGCGCGGCGTGCACGCGGGCATCGACCTGCGCAATGAGCGCCGTCTTCCACTGCAGGCGCTGCACCTGCCACACGCCCAGCGCGAACAAGAGGGTGCTGAACACGGCCATGCACAGCGCCGCGCAAAAGCGCGCGCGGCGCGAGCGGGTCATGGGGTGTCGGCATGCATGATCTGGTTCATCATGCCCGGCATCATGTTGTGGTTGAGGTGGTACATGACCCAGATCGAGCCGCTGAGCATGATCACCAGCAGCATGAAGGTAAACAGCAGGGCCAGCATCGACCAGCCGTCCTCGGCCTTGGTGTTCATGTGCAGGAAGTACACCATGTGCACCACGATCTGCACCGCCGCCAGGGCCAGCAAGACAAAGCCGGCGGTGGCCGAGCTGCCGATGACCTTGCCCATCACGAGCCAGAACGGAATGGCTGTGAGGATCACGGCCAGCACAAAGCCGGTGACATAGCCGCGCAGGGTTGAATGGGGGCCGCTGGCAGCGTGGTGGTGGTCATGGTCGTGGTCGTGGTCGTGCCCGGGACCGGTATTTTCGTGCAACGGCGCGCTCATGGCAGCACTCCCATCAGGTAGACAAAGGTAAAGACGCCGATCCAGACAACGTCGAGGAAGTGCCAGAACATCGACAGGCACATCAGGCGGCGGCCGTTTTCCGGCGTCAGGCCGTGCTTGGCCAGTTGCGCGATCAAGGTCACCAGCCACACGATGCCAAAGGCGACGTGCAGGCCGTGGGTGCCCACCAGGGCGAAGAAGGCCGTCAAGAAGCCGCTGCGCTGGGGACCGGCGCCTTCGCCGATCAGGTGCACGAACTCGAACAGTTCCAGGCCGATGAAGCCGGCGCCCAGCAGACCGGTGACGCCTAGCCAGACCAACGTGCGGCGCAGACGGCGCTGCTGCATCTCGATCATCGCAAAACCGTAAGTGATCGAGGAGAGCAGCAGCAGCGACGTGTTGAGCGCCACCAGCGGCAAGTCGAACAGTTGCGCGCCAGTGGGGCCGCCCGCGTAGTTGCGCCCCAGTACGGCGTAGGTGGCGAACAGCGCGGCAAACACCAGGCAGTCGCTCATCAGGTAGATCCAGAAGCCCAGCAGCGTGCCGTTCTCGGGATGGTGTTCGCGCACGTAAAAGCGTGCGCTTGGGTCAGCGTCGGGGGAGGGGAGCGTAAGATCAGACATGGCTATCCAACATCAGGGAGCGAAGGTGTTCAGTACGGACGACCTGCTCGGCCGGAATGAAATAATCGCGTTTGTAATTAAAGGTGTGAGCGATCACGGCGGCCACCATGGCAAAGGCGCCGACTGCAGCGAGCAGCCACATGTGCCAGATCAGCGCGAAGCCGACCGCACCGCTCAGCACAGCGATGATGAAGCCGGCGCCGGTGTTTTTCGGCATGTGGATGGCCACGAAATTGTCGCGCGGACGCGCATAGCCGTTCGCCTTCATGTCGGCCCAGGTGTCGTTGTCGTACACCTTGGGCGTGAACGCAAAGTTGTAGTCGGGCGGCGGCGACGAGGTCGACCATTCGAGCGTGCGGCCATTCCACGGGTCGCCGGTAACGTCGCGCAGCGCTTCGCGGTTGCGGTAGCTGACCACGAACTGCATCAGCATCGAGGCAATGCCCAGCGCCACCAGTACGGCGCCAAACGCGGCGACGATGAACCAGATCTGCAGCGAGGGATCGTCAAAGTGGCTCACGCGCCGCGTCACGCCCATCAGGCCCAGGACATACAGCGGCATGAAGGCAAGGTAAAAGCCGATCACCCAGAACCAGAACGAGCACTTGCCCCAGAATTCGTCGAGCTTGTAGCCGAAGGCTTTCGGGAACCAGTAGTTAATGCCCGCAAATACTCCGAACACGACGCCGCCAATGATCACGTTGTGGAAGTGGGCGATCAGGAACAGGCTGTTGTGCAGCACAAAGTCGGCCGCAGGCACGGCCAGCAGCACGCCGGTCATGCCGCCGATGACAAAGGTGATCATGAAGGCGATCGTCCACAGCATCGGCAGCTCGAAGCGGATGCGCCCGCGGTACATGGTAAACAACCAGTTGAAGATCTTGGCCCCGGTCGGAATCGAAATGATCATCGTGGTGATGCCGAAGAAGGAATTGACCGACGCGCCCGAACCCATGGTAAAGAAGTGGTGCAGCCACACCAGGTAAGACAGGATGGTGATCACCACGGTGGCGTAGACCATCGAGGTGTAGCCGAACAGGCGCTTGCCCGAAAAGGTGGAGACGATTTCGGAAAACACGCCAAACACGGGCAGGATCAGGATATAAACTTCCGGGTGGCCCCAGATCCAGATCAGGTTCACGTACATCATGGCGTTGCCGCCAAGGTCATTGGTGAAAAAATGGGTGCCGACCATGCGGTCGAGCGAGAGCATGCCCAGCACGGCGGTGAGGACCGGGAAGGCTGCCACGATCAGCACGTTGGTGCACAGGGCGGTCCAGGTAAAGACGGGCATTTTCATCAGCGTCATGCCGGGTGCGCGCATCTTGACGATGGTGGCAATCAGGTTGATCCCCGAGAGCAGCGTGCCCACCCCTGCGATCTGCAGCGACCAGATGTAGTAGTCGACCCCGGGGTCGGGGCTGGCCATGATGCCCGACAGCGGCGGATAGGCCAGCCAGCCGGTGCGGGCAAATTCGCCCACGAACAGCGAGACCATGGTCAGGCCGCCGCCGGCGGCCGTCATCCAGAATGAAAAATTGTTCAGGAACGGGAAGGCGACGTCGCGCGCGCCGATCTGCAGCGGCACCACGTAGTTCATCAGCCCGGTCACGAGCGGCATGGCGACGAAGAAAATCATGATCACGCCGTGCGCGGTGAAGATCTGGTCGTAGTGGTGCGGCGGCAGAAAGCCGGCGTTGTCGCCAAAGGCCATGGCTTGCTGGGCGCGCATCATCAAGGCGTCAGCAAAGCCGCGCAGCAGCATGACAATGCCGAAGATGATGTACATGATGCCGATTTTCTTGTGGTCGATACTGGTGACCCAGTCGCGCCACAAGGGGCCCCACAGACGGTAATAGGTGAGCGCGCCGAGCGCGGCAGCGCCGCCAATGGCGACCATGATGAAGGTCGCCATCAGGATCGGCTCGTGGTAGGGAATCGCTTCCCAGCTCAGGCGCCCGAGCAGCGGCATGGTCTGATCAATGTTGTTTTGCATGGTTTGCCTCTACGGAAACGGGGGGCTTGATGCACACGCCATCAATGCCCGATTGCGCCAGTTGACCAGATGGCGCGACTGCGTTGTGCTGGCTCATCATGTGGCTCATGCACATGGCGCCGGGTTCGACGCAACGTTCGACGATGGCGTCGAACAAGCCGGTTTCTGCCGCGCCAAAGTGGCGTACGGCGTCTTTTTGGCTCGGTTTTTCAAGTTGCAGATAGGCGGCCCGGTCGAGCGTAGCGCCGGCCGCCTTGACCGAACTGACCCACGCTTCAAAGGCGGCCGCGTCCTTGCCATGGAATTTGAACCGCATGTCCGAAAAACCCGCGCCACTGTAGTTGGCCGAGAAGCCCTCGTACACGCCAGGCTTGTTAATGACCGCGTTGAGCGTGGTCTGCATGCCCGGCATGGCATAGATCTGGCCGGCCAGCGCGGGCACATAGAAGGAATTCATGACGGTCGAGGCGGACAGCTTGAAGCGCACCGGCACGTCGACCGGCGCCACCAGTTCGTTGACCGTGGCGATGCCAAGCTCCGGATAGATGAAGAGCCATTTCCAGTCGAGCGCGACGACTTCGACGATCAGGGGCTTGACGTCGGCAGGGATGGGGCGGGTGGCGTCCAGGCGGCTGAGCGGACGGTACGGGTCGAGCACGTGGGTACTAATCCACGTAACCAGGCCAAGCGCAATGATGATCAACAGGGGCGCGCCCCAGATCACCAGTTCGAGCCCGGTCGAATGGTCCCAGTCGGGCAGGTAGGTGGCCGACGTGTTGCTGGAGCGATAACGCCACGCGAACACGATGATCAGCACAATCACCGGCACGATGATGAGCAACATCAGGAAGGTGGACACGACAATCAGTTGCGCCTGCTGGGCAGCAATGTCGCCCGAAGGCTTCATGACCACGGTGTTGCAGGCGCACAGAAGTGCCAACGGTGAAAGCAACATGACACGGCGAATGAGGGGGGCAATCATGCGATTACATTTTCTGGTGAGTCAAGCTTCGTACTCTACCCAAGTGCGTCGCGCAAGGCGATTGGACAAATTGTCCTACCCCCCTTCCAGGGCCCGCGCACCAATGGACAAACGGTCCTGCTTTGGTGCATGATGAGGTCAAGCCGCCGCATGGCCAGCCCAACCAGAACAAGCAGGAGAACCATCATATGTCCACCACCCCTTCCGCCGCCCCTTCCGCTGCCCCTTCCACTGCCCCCTACGGCGCCGATGCCGGCGCGCTCAGCGCCGACGCGCGCCGCATCAACGCCGACCATGGCGCCATCTCGCCGGGCGAAATTGCCGTCGGGGTGGTGATCGGGCGCGCGTCCGAGTATTTTGACTTCTTTGTTTTTGCGATCGCCTCGGTGCTGGTGTTTCCGTCGGCGTTTTTTCCCTTCGCCGACCGCCTCAACGGCACCCTGTACGCCTTTGTCATTTTTTCGTTCGCGTTTATTGCGCGCCCGATCGGCACCGCCTTGTCGATGGCGATCCAGCGCCGCTACGGGCGCGAGGTCAAGCTGACCACTGCGCTGCTGCTGCTTGGTATTTCCACGGCCGGCATCGCCTTCCTGCCGACCTACGCCCAACTGGGCACCAAGGCAATTGTGCTGCTGTCGGTGCTGCGGGTCGGCCAGGGGCTGGCGCTGGGCGGATCGTGGGATGGCTTGCCGTCCTTGCTGGCCTTGAATGCCCCGGCCGACCGGCGCGGCTGGTACGCCATGCTCGGCCAACTCGGCGCGCCGGTGGGTTTTCTGATTGCCGCCGGCGTGTTCTGGTATTTGCTCTCCAACGTCACCAGCGCCGATTTCCTCGACTGGGGCTGGCGCTACCCGTTCTACGTCGCCTTTGCGATCAACGTGGTAGCCCTGTTCGCGCGCCTGCGCCTCATTTCAACCAATGAGTATGCGCACTTGCTCGAAGACAAGGAACTGCAGCCAACGCCGTTCGGAGAAATGTCGCGCAACCAGGGCCGCAATGTATTTATTGGCGCACTGGCCGCGCTGGCCAGCTATGCGCTGTTCCACCTGGTGACGGTGTTTCCGCTATCCTGGATCATGCTCTATTCGGCGCGGCCGGTAACCGGTTTTCTGGTCATTGAAATGGTCGGTGTCGCGCTGATGGCGCTTGGCGTGGTGGCCTCGGGCTGGATTGCCGACCGCATCGGGCGCCGCACCACGCTGGGCACGCTGGCCGTGCTGATCGCCGGATTCAGTTTCTTTGTGCCGACCCTGATGAGCGGCGGTGTGCAGGGCCAGGACTTGTTCATCCTGATCGGCTTCACGCTGCTCGGGCTGTCGTATGGACAGGCCTCGGGCGCCGTGACCGCCAATTTCCCGGCCCGCTACCGCTATACGGGCGCGGCCATCACGTCCGACCTGGCGTGGCTGGTCGGCGCCGGCTTCGCGCCGCTGGTGGCGCTGGCGCTGGCCGCCAAGTTCGGTCTGGTGTATGTGGGCTTGTATCTGCTTTCCGGTGCCGTCTGCTCGCTGGCTGCGCTCAGCCTGAATCGCGCGCTCGATATACGCGATTGAAATTCGGGATCAAATGCGCGATTGAAGTTGCCGGGAGCAGTCAAGGCGCCAGCTGCGACCAGCACTCCCGGTACGCGCCGTCCGGATCATGTTCGGCCGTCTGTTTGTCGACATTGAAGCGCCGACCTCCGCGCGGATCTGTTCCGCGCCCGGCGAGGTAAAGCCAGTTGCCCTGGTTGCTATACACGTCGTAATCGATCAGCTGCGATTCGAACCAGGCTGCGCCTGCGCGCCAGTCGCCGCCAAGGTCGTAGATGAGGTAGCTGGCCACCACCTGGCGCAAACGGTTGCTCAGGTATCCGGTGGCCATCAGTTCGCGCATGGCGGCGTCAACCAGCGGCTGGCCCGTTCGCGCCAGGCGCCAGCGCTCGAAACCGCGCTGGTTGTGCGGGCCCAAGGGCGCTTGCCCGAGTCCGCGCGCGCCATACAGCCGTGCGCCATACTGCAAGTGCAGCAAGCGGAAGTAGTCGCGCCATAGCAATTCAAACCACAGCCAGTAGCTGCCGTCGCTGGCGCCATGGATGGCCTCGTACTGGTTCAGTTCGGCAACGATGCGCCGGGCCGACAGCGCGCCCGTCGCCAGCCAGGGCGACCATTTACTGGAGTAATCCAGTCCCATCAACTGATTACGCGTTTGCTTGTAACTGTCCGGTAGCTTGCGGGCCAGATAGCGGGCAAGGCGGGCCAGTCCCGCGGCTTCTGCGCCATCGAGCATCTGGCCACCGGCCAGCGATGAGCGGGGATCGGGCGGCCCGTCGTTGCCGCCTAGCGACGCCGCTGCGGCGACCAAATGCGCCGGTATTGCGCGATGTGCAGGCCAGGGCGGCAGTGTTGACGGCGGCGCCAGCGGTGCCGGCGGACGAAGGCCTGCCTTTTCCAGTCGTTGCCGGTATTGCGTGAACGACGCCGGCAAATCCTTCGACTCCCACGGCAATTGCGCCGGATCGACCAAACTGCTTTGCCACACGGTCTTAACGGTGAGGCCAGCGGCCCGCAGCGCGGCAATTTGCGCCTGTTCTTCTGGCGCCGCAATGTCTTCGCACACAATGCTGCCGGCTCCGACTGCCCGGGCAAGGAGCGGCAGGGTGGTGGCAGCCGGTCCGGTGCATACCAGCAGCGGACAGTTCAGTCGGGCCAGCTGGTCGCTAAGCGCGCGCACTGCGCCGCCCAGCCAAGCGCGGCGCTGCGGCCCGATGCGCGCAAAGCCCCAGCGGCTTTGCTCTTCCAGATCCGGCAGGCAGAACACCGGTATGAGAAAGCGCGTGTCGATCCCGCAAGCGGCGTGCAGTGCAAGCTGGTCGTGCAGGCGCAAGTCATTGCGGAACCAAAAGAGAACAGTGCTCATCAGGCAAGCCGTCCCATCGCACAAGTACTCACGCTCTCTTGGCCCACACCATGCACCATCCTTTTGCATTGACCAACTTGCCGGCAAAAGCCGCGCACGGGGCGGCGGCGTCGCCGGCTTTGCCCGCATACAGCTGGCAGCCGCTGCAAACTTGACCTTTGACATAATTCGCATATTTCTTGGTGTCGACTTTAGTCGCATCGGCCTTGTAGCCAAGCGCTGTGGCGGCCGGGTCGGTTTCCGCCAGCGCGACGGCGCCTTCTGCGGGGGTAAGGCCAAGCGCCAGCGCGCCGGCGGGAATGGCGCTGAGGAAAAAGCGGCGGGTTGTCATGATCATTCCTTTCAAAGAGAGTGAACTGGAATTGTACCGAGGTGCGTTGCGCGTTCGTGCGGCGGCGCCCGATTATATCCGCTATAATGCACGGAATTACGGTTCAATAGCGGTTCATCATATGAGCAACTCAGCATCAGCAGATCTGCGGCCCGACGCCGGCGCGCGCTATCGCAGTGGCACAGCTGCCAGGCTGGCCGGTTTGCCGGTCGAGACCTTGCGCGTGTGGGAGCGGCGCTACGGCATTTCAGACACCCTCAGGTCCGAGCATGGACAGCGTTTGTACTCTCAAACGCAGGTAGACAGGCTCAGGCTGCTGAAACAGCTGGTCGACCAGGGGCATGCCATTGGCGCTCTGGCGCAACTGAGCGCCGATCAGCTCGCGCGCCTGCCGCAGCGGCCAGCGGCAGGCACGCCGGGCGCGGCGGTGCGCGTGGCATTGGTGGGGCGCCCGCTGGTGCAGCGTCTCGCCTCCAGCGAAGGCCTTGTTCCCGGCCTGGACATCGTCGCCGAATGCGCGCTGCTGGGTAGTGCGCCAGCTGCGCTGGCGGGGGCCGACATCGACGTGCTGCTGGTGGAAATTGCCGAACTCGACGACGCGGCTGTCCCGGCGATAGCGGCGCTGCGCCTGCAGATGGGCGCGGCCGTGGTGGTTTTGTACCGTTTTTGCCCCAGCGCGACGATCCGTCAGCTGCGCGCCTTGGGGTGCCTGGTAGCGCGCACGCCAAGCGACGCGGGCGAAGTGGTGCTGCTGTGCGAGGCGGCGCGGCCAATGCCCGCTGTGCCGCCTGCCTCGAGCGCGCCGCCGGCGGCAGCGCCCGCCACGCGCCGTTTTGACGATCACGCGCTGGCCGAACTGGGCGCGGCGCGCAGCAGCATCCATTGCGATTGTCCGCGCCATTTGTCGGATATTTTGCTGCAGCTAAACAGTTTCGAGCGCTACAGTGCCCAATGCGCCCAACGCACCCCGGCCGACGCGCAGCTTCACCACGATATCAACCACGCTGCCGGCGCCGCCCGCGTGCTGCTGGAAGCGGCGCTTGAGCGCCTGGCGCG
The DNA here is from genome assembly GCF_049896185.1 of Massilia sp. TSP1-1-2. Lineage (NCBI taxonomy): Bacteria > Pseudomonadati > Pseudomonadota > Betaproteobacteria > Burkholderiales > Oxalobacteraceae > Massilia > Massilia sp. TSP1-1-2. The sequence goes on along the minus strand of NZ_JAFCTU010000049.1, from coordinate 7,249 downwards.
CGCCGATGGCTTGCCGCTGCCGGCCGGCTGGTGAGCACACCCACGCGTATTGTTTATCAACCCAGGTGTCAATATGGACCACACTATTACTGAACCACGTCACATCGCCGTCGTTGGCGCCGGTATCGCCGGATTGTCCTGCGCGACGGCGCTGCAGCACTCGGGCTACCGTGTCAGTGTGTTCGACAAGGCGCGCCAGAGCGCAGGGCGCATGAGCACGCGCCGCGGCGACGGCTGGCAATGCGACCACGGCGCCAGGTTTTTCACCGCCGAGCATCCCGGCTTTCGGGCGGAACTGGCGCGCTGGGAGCGGGCCGGCGTGGCCGCGCCGTGGTACCCGGCAGTGCGGCGCTTTGGCGCGGACGGCAGCAGCGCTTCGGTGGCGCCCGCCGAGCGCTATGTCGGCACGCCCGGCATGAGTGCACCGGCTGCCTGGCTGGCCGCTGCACTGGCGGTGCACACCGAACAGGCCGTCAGCGCCTTGGCACGCGACGCGCACCGCTGGCGCCTGCTGGGGCAGGGCGCCGCATTGCCGGCGTCCCGTTTCGATGCGCTGGTGCTGGCGCTGCCCGCACCGCAAGCGGCAGCGCTGCTGCGCGACGCGGCACCAAGGCATGCGGCGCTGGCCGCGAGCGTGACGATGCAGCCTTGCTGGGCCGTGCTGCTGCAGTACCCGGCGCCGTTGGCGCTTGGTTTTGACGCCGCCGAGCTTGAAGGCGGGCCGCTGTGCTGGGTTGCGCGCGACAGCGCCAAGCCTGGCCGCGGTGGCAGCGAGAGCTGGGTGCTGCACGCCAGCGCCGCGTGGAGCGAAGCGCACATCGACGCCGACCCCGACGCAGTCGCTGCCCAATTGCTGGCCGCGTTTGCCGCGCTGGGCGCGCCGCTGCCGTCGGCATGGCGCGCGCATCGCTGGCGCTATGCCGCAGCGGCGCCGGCGCGCACCGATGGCTGCATCTGGGACGAAGGCAATGGGATCGGTTTGTGCGGCGACTGGCTCAACGGCGGCACCGTCGAGGCGGCCTGGCTGAGCGGGCGCCAGCTGGCGCACCGGATCGCGAGCAGTTGACGCGCCCATGCCCGTCGATTCCGGCGCTAAAGCTTCTCCGAGCTAGGTTTTGCCTGGAAAGACATCCTGAGCGCGCATGATGCCGGCATGCAGCGTGTTGATTTTCGCGCGCGCCACAGTGTGCTCGAAGCTGGTAATCACGCGCACCGACATTTCTGCCAGCTGCTTGCCTAGCAGCAGGTCATCCTGGGTCCAGTTGTGTTGCGTACCGACGCCCTCGAAGCACAAGGCGCCGATTGTCTGCCCGCCCAGCCGGATGGGGAATACCAGGATGGACTTGATTTGGTGCACGTTCAAGTATGGTTCGACCAGTTCCGCTGTGTGGGGGTGATGTAGCGCGTCGTGCGCGACCAGCGCGCGGGGGTCGTTCAGCCGTTCGAAAAACAGCGGATAGTCGCCAATGCGCATTGGCGCGTCCAAGGTGCCGGCGGCGCCATCGGCCGCGTGCAGGCAGCGCTGCGCAAGAACACCACTTGGGACGTCGAGTAGCCATAGCGATACACGCGCCACGGCCAGGATCTGGCTGCTGGCTTCAGTAATCAGCCGCAACGCGCTTTCCAGTTCAGCGCGCTCGACTACGTCATGCGTGGACAGGTCGAGCAGCAGGCGGTTGAGACATTGATGCGAGCGCAGCTGTTCTTTCAGATCGAAGCTGCGCTCCAGCGGCGCCTTGACATGCATGCGCTGCTCGCAGTCGCGCCCTTTTTTGTGCTCGGTAAACGCGGTGGCAAAGTCGTTCAAGGATGCTGCATAGTGCGCCGCCGCAAAATGCTGCTGTATCAACATGTCAAAGAAGCCGTCAGCAATTGCAATCGCTTGTGCTTCCTTCACGGCCAGCAAAGCCAGGTCGGCGGCGCCCCTGCCCGCATGGACTTCGGCCTTGACTGCCAGCAGGTGCGCTTCGCACCAGCGGAAATTGACCCGGCGGGCCGCAGCAAGGCCCGCATCCACGTACGCCATGGCTGTTTCCAGAGCTCCGTCGGCGAGGGCGATCTTGCCGAGGTACAGGTTCGATTCCGCGAGATAGTCGTACAACTGGTGTTCCGAGCAGAGCGCGAACGCTTCATGCAAGATGGCGGCGGCCTCTGCCGCGCGTTGCCGCTCGATCAGGCACACCGCCAGGTTGATTTTCACCTTTGCGTCCAGGTGCGGGTCGCCCACTTGCGCCGTTCGCAACTGCGCTTCAGCAAGCATGGTAAGGGCCGCTTCGTAATCTCCGGCGCCCTTGTAGACTTGTGCCAGGCCGACCTTGGCCAGGATCCAGGTCTCGGCGTCGCCTGCGAACTGGTTGTTCACCTCGATGCAACCATCCCAATACTGGATGGCGCGCCGGTAGTCGCCACCGGAATAATAGCCGCGCGCGAGCCGTTCGAGGATTTTCGCTTCATGGGCCGGCATGCAGGAAGCCTGGGCCGCCTGCTGGGCGGCAAACAGCGAATCGCGTGCCTCGCTCGATCTGCCGAGGTGATCCATGATCTTGCCGTAACGCTCGGCGGCGCGCACGTAGGTGGGCGGCTCCCACAGGTACGACTCAACGAACACTTGCTTGCAAAGTTTTAAGGCGTCTTCTGGCTGAACATGCATGATCGCGTCGATCTGGTCGAACACGGTTTGCCACTGTGATGCAGGATCGGGAGCTGAATTCATGTACTACTTCCACAGGAAAATTTGCAATAAGAAGCCATCGATGCGCTGCCCTTGGTCGTGCTGCCGGGCCGTCAACGAATTTTACAGTTGGCTGCCCGTTAATATAGCACCCGCGACAGCCCTCCTGTTGCTTGGCAGTCACAGATGGCGGGTTGGGAGGCAACTGCCGGGCGTGCCGGCATGTCTGGTCGCCCGGCTCCTTGCAGCTACTGGCCCAGCTTGCCCGGCAAGGTCAGCGCCCCGGAAGCCACCTTGAACACATCGGCAACGCACAGCAGCGGGCTGTGCACACTCGTATTGACCCGCAGCGCGGCCGTCACACCGTCAAAGCCAAGGTCGGCGCGCCCACCCAGGTCGGCGAAGGGGACGCGCACTTCGAGCGTACTGTCGTTAAAGACCGGACTGTAACCCGGGCTGTCGATGAGAATGGGCAGTCCCGGCCACGTTCTCGGCAGTGCCGGCTTGGCGCCCGGAGCAATATCGACCACTTTCAGCTTGCCCTTGCCGCAGGCGTCATCCGGCTTGAGGACCACCCAGTGCGAGTGCCACAGGTCGCCGTCATTGTTGAGGTTGCCATCGCCATTTTCATCGTACAGGGGGGTGTCGTCAAAGTCTGGATGCGCCGTGACGGCAAAAGCGAGGATGCCGGCATTATGATCAAAACCGACGGCCGCCGGATCGATCGTGGTCGGCCAGACATAGGAAAACGCGGTGCTGCCGGCGAGTGTGCCCACCTTCGACGGGCGCGATTGGCCAGCCTTGCCCGCCACCGCAATATGAAACACTGCGTAATTGCCTTCCTTTGCAATGCGCGTGTGCACGATGTCAAACGCGGCATCGATGGCGGGGTTGGCCGGGGTGTGGATGCCACCGGTGTGGCTGGAGTGCGCTTGCGCGGCAAGCGCCGTCAACAGCATGGCCGATACGAGGGTGCGTTTCAAAGTCTTCATTTTTTCTCCTGATTGAGGGTATAAAGTGCCATTTGCAGGCATGGATAGGCGACAAGGCAGCAGTTGCATCGTTCGCTTTATTACAGCCGGCACGCGCCGTCATCGCAACGCCCGTTCGGCGCCTCGTAGATGAGCTCGGCGAGCAGGGCGCCAACCTGCATGTCGTCGGAGACACCGAAAATATGGTGCCGCAACATGCCGGTCCGGTCGATCAGCAGCAGCGTGGGCGTGCCGCGCATCTGGTACGCGGCCATGGTTCTGGGCACGGGCTCACTGTCCGATGGGCGATCTATGCCTACCGGAAAATCGATGCGGTACTCATGGATAAAGGCGTCCAGCGCCGCCGGACCCATCACCGCATGGTGTTCAAAGACGGTGTGCAGGCCCAAGACGGCGACATCGTCGTGCGGGAACGTCGCGCGCATTTTCTTTGCTTGCGCAATGCCGTGCGACACGCAGGCCGGGCACAGCATCTGGAAGGCATACAGCGCAACCACCTTGCCGCGCAGGGAGGCAAGACTGAGCGGCACGGTGGTGTTGCGCCAGGCCGCGATGTCCAGTTCAGGCGCGGCGCGCCCCAGCTGCGCGCTCATTTGGCGCGCTGTGCGCGCAGTTCGACTTGCGGGAAGTCGAGCGGCACGTCGAAGGCGACGTTCACGTAGTTGGTAAACAGGTTCAGGGCAACGTGTGCCATGATTTCCATGATCTCGCCATCGTTGAAACCGGCCGCACGCAGCGCTTCGACGTCCGAGGATGCGATGCGCGCGCGCTGCGCGACGACGGAAGTCGCAAAGCGCAGGGCGGCGGCGGTCTTGGGATCGGGCGACTGGCCCGCTTGCGCCGCGCTCATCTCTTGCGCCGTGGCGCCGGCTTTGCGGCCAAGGGCGGTGTGCGCCGCCAGGCAGTAGGCGCAATTGTTGACGTCTGCGATGGCCACGGCGATCTGTTCGCCGAGCCTGGCGTCCAGCGTGCCCTTGCCCAGTGCGCCAAAAGATGCCCACATGCTGGTCAGTGCTGCGGGCGAGTTGGCAACGGCGCGGAACATGTTCGGAACGACCCCAAACGCCGACCGTACTTGGTCCAGCAGTGGAGCGACGTCGTTGTGGGCGGCCTCAAGGTTGATCAGTTCAATACGGGACATGGTTGCTTCCTTTAAAAAGTGGCCAAAAGAGGTTGAAACGGGCCGGCCACGCGCTGTTTCAATAGGAGTCCTAATTATTTAAGTCAAAAAAAATTCATGCGAAGGCATCCCAGTTCCGCCGTTCCGTCAGCGGGTCGGTGCTTTGATGTTCTGCGCAATCGATGCGCAGAAAGGCGATCGGCAGCGGTGCCTTGACCAGCGCGCAGTGATGCGGCGCTTGGCTGCCCGGGAAACGGTTCGGCTCGAAGAATCGACACGACAAACAGGCGCGCAGGGCGGGAAACCGCTTGTTTTTTTGCAATTGCGAAATCAGTTTGAACAGGCCGACGAGCAACTGTTCCTGCACGTCACGCTCAAGCGCGGAGGCGGCATCATCGGCAAAGCCGAGCGCCTTGGACATCTTGTCGACCAGGGCTTTTCCCTGCTCTGTCAGCCACAAGGCCGTGGCGCGACCGTCGTCGTCGGCGCGCGCCTTGTTGACCAGGCCCTTGCCCACCAGCGCCGAGACCGAATCGCTGGCACTGGCCGGGGACACCGACAATTGCGCCGCCAGCCACGCGAGCCGCACACCCTGGGTGCGCTCTCTGAGCAATTGCAAGATGTCGGCCTGGGTGGGATTCAAGCCCTCGGCGGTGGCAAACTCCCACATGCCGGCACGTAGCACGCTCGACACCCGGGCAATCGCGACCACAATGCGTGCCGAGATGTCTGGTGTGCCGTCCCAAGGGGATTCAGGTGTGATGTCCATGAACGCAGCATACCATAGGCGCCCGATTAGTCAAGAGTCCTAATTAGTTTTTATCGACAAGGACAGGCGCACCCCAGGCCTCATCCAATCGCGGCAAACTGGCGGAAAGCGTCGCGCACGTTATCGCGCAGCAGTTTGTTATCCCAAGGCTTGGTATAGAAACGGAACACCGCTCCGCCGTTGACCGCCTCCATGATCGACTCCAGATCGGTATGGCCGGATAACACGATGCGAAACGTCTTTGGATAGAGCTGCTTGACCTTGTCGAGGAAGTCGGTGCCGCTCATGGCCGGCATGCGTTGGTCGCACAGGATCACCTGCACCTCGTTCAATGTGAGCAGGTCGAAGCCATCGGCGCCCGACGGCGCGCACAGGATGCGGTACCCGTCGCAGCTGAACAGGATGGCAAGTGCCTCGAGGATGACCGGGTCATCGTCGATGATCAGCAAGGTCTTGCGCGACTGTCCGCTGTCTTGTGCCGGTGGAAGCGCGGTGTCTTGCAGCAGCACTTCCGTGGCCTGCTCGGCAGTGAGCGGGGCGCTGAAGTAATGGCCCTGGATCTGGTCGCAGTGGTGGCGCCGCAGGTAGTTGAGCTGGGCTGCGGTCTCGACGCCTTCGGCAATCACATCGAGTTTCAGGCTGTGGGCCAGGTTGATGATGGCCAGCACGATGGCCGCGTCATCGGGGTTGGTGGTGACGTCGCGGATGAACCCCATGTCGATCTTGAGCTTATCGATGGGAAAGCAGCGCAAATAGGCCAGGCTGGAATAGCCGGTGCCGAAATCATCGATGGACACCTGACCCCCGTGTTGCTTGACGCTCTGTAAAATTTCGATGGTGCGCTCGGTTTGCGCCATGAGCGACGTTTCCGTCAATTCCAGTTCGAGCAGGTCGGCCGGAATGGCGTGCATGGCCAGCCCGGCGATAATGTTTCCATCGAGGTCGCCTTCAACAAACTGCCTTCCGGAAACATTGACCGACACCTGGATGGGACCGACCGCCGACTGCAGCCACACGCCGATCTGCTTGCACGCCTGCGCCACGACCCAGCTGCCGACCTGCACGATCATCCCGGTGTCTTCCAGAACCGAAATGAAGTCCTTGGGCGCGACCATGCCATGCCCGGGACGCTCTCATCGCAACAGGGCTTCCAGGCCCGCGATACGACCGCTGTTCAGGTGCACCTTGGGCTGGTAGTGCAGCACGAATTCCTCGTTCCTGATCGCCTTGCGCAATGCCGTTTCAAGCTCCAGTCGCGCCAGCACGTCGGCGTTCATCTGGGCCGTGAAGAAGCGGTACGTGTCGCGCCCGGCGTGCTTGGCTTCGTACATGGCCGTATCGACGTACGTGATCAGCGTGTCGGGACTGGACGCGTCGTCCGGATGGATCGTAGTGCCAATGCTGGCCGTGACACCCACATCGTGGCCGTGCAGCAGAAAGGGGGTGCGCAGCACGTCGCGGATTTTCTCGGCAATGACCACCGCCCCTTGCTGGCCCTCCTGCATGATCAGGATCAGCGCGAATTCATCGCCCCCCAGGCGGCCGACCGTGTCGCGCACGCGCACGCATTGCACCAGCCGATTGCTAAACTGCAGCAGCAGCTCGTCGCCAATCGCGTGCCCTAGTGTAGTGCGTCATAAATAATAAGACTTATTATATATATGCATGTATCCTTGTCATATGGAGGGGAAATCATG
>NZ_JAFCTU010000048.1:0-33275 GCF_049896185.1 Massilia sp. TSP1-1-2 | reverse complement strand
CCAGGAAGCCCGGCGTAAAACCACACAAGAAGATGACTCAGAAAAACTGTTGAAATGTCTTAACTTGGGTGGATTGGATTGGCGACCCTTGACGATGTTGCGCGCCGATGAGGGAACACTGGCGAATACGGCAAAGAAGCACAATGTTTCTGGTATGAAAATAGCGCTGGTCCAATCTCAATACCCAGGACTACTGGAAGAGAAAATGCCGATAATCGATAAAGAATATGCGGCGCGTTCAGAAAGAGAAGATCGGGCGCACGGTTGTAATGGCGAGAGGGGCGCCTATTACGTTGCCAGCGCTAGCAGACCTTACGAACTGTATATGAATTGTCAAGCGCCAAGTTCCAGCAAATGTACCGCGCATGTTTTTTTAAAGCGAAGCCATTTTCAATATGCGATGATTTTTCCGCCAAATCAACTTGAACATGCCGATCAATTAATAAGCCGAGTAAACAATATGATTGAAGGTTGGTTGCCGGCTAATCACTCAGTACCGCGCTTTCCCGCAAAAGGCCAAAAGAAATGAAGCCATACCAAAAAATATTATTTAGCCTTATTTTTGTCGTAATCACCATGGTTTCATCAAGTTGCTCGGCTGCGGAAATTGCCGCGACGGATTTACGCCCGCGAACTGCGGCACAAAGAGTTTCGATGTCTGCTGCGGTGGTTATTGGTCATATCGAGAAATATGTTTTCCGAAGCATTGACAAAAAAACGCAGGCGGATATGAGGAAGTTCGGAGATAACAGCAAGTTGCGGCTGTTGTACGCAGTGGTCAGAGTCGATGAGGTGCTTTATCAGAACAACACGATGCCCCAAATTCTCGCAGACACGATCATTCCAGTCGATGCTCCACTTGGCGATATGAAGTCTCGATTAATTGGAGTAAAGAAAATTTTTATTTTGGACGCTTTTGAAAAATACTATGTTCGGTTGGACATGCCCGAGCGCTACATGTCGCGCGTCTTGCCGATGGATATAAGTCAACGAGATGAGATCGAATTGGCCATAGAAAAAGTAAATGTTCGAAACAATAAGAAATTGAACGGAAAAAGCGAATGACAACCACAGTGAACCCAGACTTGTTGCTAACCAATCCCAACAAAACACGATACACGGCAGGGCAAACAATTACCTATTCGTTTTTAAGAGTTTTTCCAAATGCTGACTATGTAGATGTGGACTTGGCAACCAGATCTGAATTTGTTCCGAGCTTCTCGGTATTTTCCCTAAATCAGAAAAATGCAGTCCGAAGAATTTTCGATATCGTGGAGCAAATTACAAGACTCCGTTTTATAGAAAGTCCCGTACCAACAAACTCGACTGATATTCGTTTCGGTAATTCGACGATGAATCATGGGGGAGTAAATATTCAATTTCTGGCGTCCACTCGCACAAAGCATATTAACGACATTTTTATGTCGTCACTTCCTGTATGGGAAAATAATGACCTTGCCTTAGGTGAAGTACCATTCCGGTCATTGAGTCACGAGATATTGCACTCACTTGGACTAAATCATGCGGTTGCACCACTCACCCATGAAGATTCTCTAATGTTTGATCTTGCGTATCCCAAAGGATTTGCCATGGGGATCACACCTTTATTGTATGACGTTGCATCATTACAAAAAATCTCCGGCAAAAATATGGCTTGGGCAAGAAATGACAGTATTTATCATTTCGAATTTACGCTCGATAATAATGTCGGTTTTTCGGCGTTGCAACCGTTTCAAATCTTTAAAAACCAAAGAAAAGTTATCTGGGACGCAGGCGGCGTCGATACTTTCGATGCTTCGACCTACACCGCGAGCAGCAATCTCTCCATATCGTTATTGCCCGGCACCCTTAGCTCGATCGGTGGGACGAGAAATATTGGCATTGCTGACGGCGCAACGATCGAAAACGCCAAAGGCGGGGACGGCAACGACACGATCATCGGCAATGATGTCAACAATGTATTAACAGGCAACAAGGGCGACGACGTTCTACAAGGAGGCAAGGGCAACGATACTCTTGACGGGGGGGAAGGTGACGACAGTCTGGAGGGAGGCGTTGGCGATGATCTTTTGATTGGTGGTGGCGGAACCGATACGATTATTGGCGGCGCAGGCAATGACACCCTCGATGGCGGCACCGGCACCTCTAAATTTGTATTTGCGCCAGCTAGTGGTACAGCCGGCAAGGAAACCATCAAGAACGGCAGTGCCGGCAGCACCGTCTGGGTAGGTGCGATACAACTAAAGAGCGCCGGTGCAAGCGGCATCCCTTTATCTACCACAGCGGCCAACACGTGGACGGACGGCGCCATTCAATACAATTTCATCCGCGATGCAAGCAATCCTCTTTCGCCAATCGGCACACTCAAGATCACCGGCGGGGCATTAGGCGCGGGTGAAATCAGCATCGAAAGCTTCAATTTACAATCCGCCCAAAGTACGACGGGTTACCTCGGCATTCAACTGGCAAAGGGTGTTGGCGTAGCGGCGAACATACCTGGGAATTCGTTCCTCTCCAATGGCTACGCTCCTGCTGACGGCACCGTTAGCACCACCGGTCGCGAGCAAAGCGTCACGTTTTATCTTTCCACACCGGCGCTCTTCGATACCGCGCTCTCCATCGCGGCCATAGGCGGCACCTCGCCCTCTCTCAGCCTCAGCTCGGGACTGCTGTCCTTATCGGGCGGCGCGGCAACGATCATCATTCCTGCCGGTGCCGACAGCGTCACAGTCGGCCTGGTCAATGGCGGTGACCTGAGCGCGGCTCAATCGATCAAATTAAGTGCCATCATTTCAGGCACTTCGCTCGCTAGCAACAGCGTCACGGTCAACTATGCTGCCGTCGCGCCCGCCATACCGGGGACGGCGATCGCCGGTGTGAACGGCACGCTCCCCGTGGCAGGGTCCTTCACCGCTGCCATTGCGCCCGTCACCTTTTATAAGCTCGACGGTGGCAACGACAAGATCATTGCCGGTACGGGTACGAACATTATCGCCGCCGCCATTGTGGGATATAAACTGGTCGACGGTAGCTTCAACATTGCCAACAGCGCCGCCGGCGGGACGTTCCCCACTGGCCTTGCCGGCGCGATCCAGAATTATGCTGCCGGTAATAACACCATTGTGGGCGGTGGCGGGCAGAACCTCATCGGCGTCGGTAACGGCAACAACCAGATTTACGCGCGCTCGGTTGTCTCGCTCGACATAGCCTTGAGCCAGCAGGCATCGGCAAGTGCACGCCATGCGGTCGGGGACTGGATCGTCGCAGGTGATGGCAACAATACCGTGATAGGCGGTACTGGTGATGACCTCATCCTTGTTGGACAAGGCAGCAATATCATTGTATGCGGACCCGGGCAGAATACGGTCTACAACGGAGTCATCGGTAGCGGCAACACGTACGAATATTTAAAAAACGTTTTGCCTGGCGACATACAAGGTTCCGACGATCAAAATAATCATCAGGGATTCGCCCGCGGCAATCTCAACCAAGGTGGGCGCATTAACACAGGCAATGCCACCATTTATGGGGGCACCGGCAATAGCGGCTATGAACTTTCGAACGGCAACAACTACCTCGTTGCGGGCGTCGGCAACGACACGATTGTGGCGGGCCGCGGCAACAATACGATCTTTGGCGGCGGTGGCAACGACACCATCTGGGGCGGTGGCGGCAACAACTATATCCATGTTGGCGCCGGCGACAGCTTAGTCGTGGGGCAGGGTGGCAATGTCACCGTCATTGGCGGTAGCGGTAACGACACCATGTGGAGCGGCGACAGCAATGCCAGTTGGGCGACCTCGCAGACCGGCAACTCGTCTTTGAGAGCGGGAACTGGCAATACCAGAATGTCTGGCGCTGGTGGCCACGACACACTCATTGGCGGCTCCGGCCGCGACACCATTTTCGCCGGCGACGGCACCGAATATATTCAAGCGGGCAGCGGCGACACCGGCATCATGGGCGGTGCCGGCATCAACCTGATCGTGTTGGGCAGTGGCAGGGACTCGGTCAGTGCAGGCTCTGGTGCAACGACGATTGTCGGCGGATCGGGCGTTGATCTGATCTTCGGCGGCTCGGGGAACAACGTACTGAGCGCGGGCGACGGCGGCACCGAGACGGATCCGACACAAGTGAGCGCGGGCACCGGTAACACCACAATCAGGGGTGGCGCCGGCATCAATCTGCTATTTGGCGGCGCCGGTACTAATGTGATTTACGCGGGTGACGGCGGCAATATCCTTCGTCCGACGCAAGTGGTGGCAGGGTCGGGCGCCACCACGATCTACGGCGGTCTGGGGATAGCCAATCTTGTCGGCGGAGCCGGCGATGACGTGATTTATGCCGGGGACGGCGGCATTTACGGCCATGCCACATGGCTGACAGGGGGCAGTGGCAACAGCACACTGGTCTCAGGAAATGGCACGGCTGCTTTTGTCGGCGGTACAGGGCAAACGACTTACTTGATCAAAAGCGGAACCAATTCCATCGTCACCAGTAGTGCACGCGATATCTTGCAACTCGATGCGAATATCGCCGATGTGCAGGCCAGTCGGGTCGACTACACCGATGGCAGTGTGGTCAAGATTACCTTGAACAATGGCGCCACGCTCACGATCAATGACGGTGGCGTGAGTCAGGCACAGTTTGCCGATGGCAGCGTCGCCACGTTCGACCAGTTGCTCGCGCCAACTTTCCGCGTAGGTGACGCAACTTATTCCTCCGTAAATAGCGAATTGAACTGGGTAGCGGGTGTGTTCAATGGATTCGCGGCGAGGACGGCAGGCGAAGCGCAAGCCGCAGTGCTCCCGATCACCATGTCGCTGACACTCACCGGCGATGACGACATCAGGGCAATCGGCAACAACGTCGACAACGTGCTCAGGGCCAATGGCGGTAATGACACCCTGGTTGCGGGCACCGCTAACAATACACTCGTAGGAGGCGGAGTTTCCGCCGAATACGATGTCATCGCCGGTACCGGCACAGTAACAAAGATTCAAGGCAGCACCTACAACGACAAGATCGTGTTCGTGGCCGGCACGCGTTTCGGGGACTTGAGTGCAACCACGGCAACAGGCGCAAACGGCGCCTTGGTCGTGACGCTTCAAAAAAATCACGGCGGACAGGTAATTGTGGAGGGCAATGTCTCAGACAACGACAGCATCAACGGCATGCTCGATGAAATCGCCTTTGACGACGGCAGCACTGCGACGCTGGGGCTAATGCTTGCTGCCCTGACGAGCGGTCCGACGGCGGGAACGTCCGCGATCAGTGTCGTGCTGGCGAACGGCATCCAGAACATGACCTTGGTTGGTGCCGCCAATATCGCGGCCACCGGCAATGCGCAAAATAACGTGATAACGGCCAACAATGGCAACGATACCCTCATCGCCGGCACCGGCAATGCCACCCTTGTCGGCGGCGGCGGCACGGCGACCTATGTGGTCGGTCTGGGCAACGTCACAATCAAGAATAGCGGCAGTGCCGACACGCTGGTGTTCGGGGCCGAGATTTTGGAACGGAATCTGACGGCTACAAGCGCCGTGGTCAACGGCAGTACCGTGGTCACGATCGGCAACAGCGAGGCGGGCGCAATCACGATTGACGGCGGTGGTCTCAGTCAACTACGTTTTGCAAATGGAGATGTGGCAACTGTGAGCCAGTTGCTCGCCGCATCTTATACATTGGGAACAACGACTTATTCGAAAGTGAATGCGACGGCGGGCGCCGGCGTGACCACGCTTCACCTGACCGGCAGCGCTAACCTCATCGGCACGGCGAATGGATTGAGCAATGTAATTACCGCCAACTCCGGCAATGACACCCTGATTGCCGGTACCGGTAACGATACGCTGGTCGGCGGCAGTGGCAGCAATACCTACGTGGTAAGAAGTGACGCACAAGTTACCACGATTATGGAAAGCAGTTTCCTGGACAAGTTGAGGTTTGGTTCGGGCGTCACGCTTGCCAATTTGAGCGCGAGTGCGGCCAAGGCGAATGATGGATCGAGCAATGTCACGATCGTTAATAGCATGGGCGGCACCGTGGTCGTCAATAGCGCGGGATACTCGCTCGACCGCCTTGTTTTTGCAGACAATAGCACTGCGTCTCTCGGGGCGTTGCTGGCACAGGCAACCAGCGGCAGCACGGCCGCAACATCCGCGCTGGACGTGGTAATGGGTGAGGGCACCCAGCACATGACGCTGACCGGCACGGGCAACCTGACGGCCAGAGGCAACAGCCTCGATGGTGTGATCAGCGCCAACAGCGGCAATGACACGCTGATTGCAGGCCGCGGCAATGACACCCTCATTGGCGGCAGCGGAGCGACAACCTTTGTGGTCAATTGGTGGGCCGGTGACGTTTCCATCAACCAAAGTGGCAACGGGGATACCCTGGTATATGGCGCGGAGATCCTTGAGCGCGATTTGCTGGCTAGTAGCGCAGTTGTCAACGGCAATACCGTGGTGACGATTTCCAACGGTCCGGCAGCGACTGTGACCATCAATGGTGGTGCGCTGAGGCAGGTACATTTTGCAAACGGGGACGCGGTAACGCTGAGCCAATTGCTGGCGTCAGGATACACCGTTGGCACCACCTCCTATTCCAAGGTCGATGCGATCGCCGGGGCCGATATCACCACGCTCAGTCTGACCGGCAGCGCCAATATTACGGGTACCGCCACCAACCTGAATACGGTGATTCGAGCCAATAGCGGCAACGACACGCTGATTGCCGGAACCGGCAATGACACGCTCATTGGCGGCGTGGGTATCAATACCTACGTCGTCAGCAATGTGTCACGAACCACGACGATTAACGACAGCGGTGCGGCCGACACGCTCAGTTTTGGCCCCGGCGTCAAGCTTGCCGGCCTGATCGCGAATGCGGAAATGACGGGCAATGGTTCGATCAACATCAGAGTAGGATCGTTTTCCAGTTATATCAATGTAGTGATCAATACATTTGGCAACCCGCTCGACAAAATCCTGTTTGCCGACGGCAGCACCGCCTCGCTTGGCGCTTTGTTAGCCCAGGCAACCAGCGGTCCAACGAGTGCAACGTCGGCGGTCGATGTCATATTAGGGCGCGGCATACAAAACATGACGCTGACCGGCACGGCCAACCTGACGGCGACAGGTAACAACCTGAACGATGTGATCACCTCCAACCAGGGTAACGATACTTTGATCGCGGGCACCGGCAACGACACCCTGGTCGGCGGCAATGGCGGAGCGACGACGTATGGCGTGAATCTGGGCAGCGGCGTGGTTACCGTAGCCAGCAGCACCAGTGCCGATACGCTGCAATTTGGCCCGGGCATCAGCGCCGCCAACCTGTCCGCCAAGACTGCGGTCGTCGCGAACGTTACCGTGGTGACGATCGCCGTGAGCGGCGGGAAAAGCGTCGTCGTCAAAGGCGGCGCCTTGAATCAAATCAGATTTGCCGACGGCGCCACCACCACGGTGAGCGAACTGGTCAGGCTGGGCGATATCCAGTCCTCGGCGATCAACGCTACGCTGGCTGGCGGCTTGCACCAACTAATTTTGACCGGAGCGGGCAATATCAGCGGCACCGCGAATGATTTGGATGATGTCATCATTGCCAACAGCGGCAATGACACGCTGTACGCCGGCAGCGGCAACGATACGCTGTATGCCGGCACGGGCAACAGCACGCTGGTAAGCGGGTCAGGCCACGTGACCATGGTCAGCGGCAACCCCACCGGCAGCGGCAGCGGCGCCACGACGTTTGTCGACAATGGACAGTTTGCCGTCGCCTCGCAAGACTACAATCCGCGCACCCAGCAAATCACCATCATTGGCGGGCCGAAGGACATTTTGCAGTTGGCGCCGAACATGGTGATGACGGAGTTTTCCGTTCAGCGAAATGGCGATAACTGGATCCTGCAGTACACCTCGCTGAACTACGGTTTCTACATCAGTTCCCAAGTGAACGTCAACGGACCATTGGGCTTTTTGGGCCTGCCGGACGGCACCGTCATTCCTTTCCTGGACTTTGTCAATGGAACCTATGTCGATGCGGGCATTCAGTACACCAGCGTCAGCACGACCGTCAAGCCTGGCATCACGAACATTGTCTTAACTGGCAGTAACAATATTGCAGTGACGGGGAATGACCTCGACGACGTGATCACGACCAGTTACAACCGGTCTACCTGGATTGCTGAAGCGACGGGCGTCGATACGCTCATCGGTGGTAGCGGAAACGACACTTTGATCGGAAGCAAAAGCACCGTGCTCATTGGCGGCAGCGGCGCCACGATGTTCCAGGGTGCCGGTACGGTTATCCAAAGCAGCATTAACGATGCGATCTACATCCCTGATTATATTTACACGAACTGGGGGCAAACCTATGCCAGCGCCTTCATGGCCAAGATCCGAAGCGGGAGCCAGACGCCCGATGTCGTGCTCAAGGCCGACGGTTCCTCGAATTTGTATGTGACGGGAGATTACTACTCCCGACTCCTAGGTATTCGTCTGGGGGCCGCAAACAAGATAAACCAGGTGCGTTTCAGCGATGGTTCCTCGCTGTCGATCGACGCCATTTTATTGAACGCACCTTCTTTCGCAATCAGTTCGGCCACAAGTATCGTGATGCCCGGAAATGCCATTTCACTGACACTGACCGGCAGTGCCAATGTCACGGCAACGGCCAATATGTGGAACGATGTCATCACCGCCAACAGCGGCAACGACACGCTCATCGCTGGCACCGGCAACGCCACTTTTTACGGCAATGGCGGCACGGTGACCTACCTGTTCAATACCGGCAGTGGTCAAATCACGATCGGCAACAGCGCCATAGCAGACACGCTGCTGTTCGGAGCCGGCATCACCGCCAGCAATCTGGTGACATATTCAAACGTCGTCAATGGCGCGGCGAGCGTGACCCTGGCAGTCAGCAGTGGTGGCAGCGTCAGCGTCAATGGCGGGGCATTGAGCCAGGTAAAATTCGCCAATGGCAGCACCACCACGCTTGGCGCACTGGTCAGCGCGGCGACCGCGAGCTCGGCGGTCAGCACGGTCATGGGCGCGGGCGTCACCAAGCTCACCCTGACCGGAACTGCCAGCATTTCAGCTACCGGCAATGGCTTGAACGACACCATCATTGCCAATAGCGGAAACGATACGCTGATCGCCGGCACCGGTAACTCCAGGCTGATCGCAGGTACCGGCAATGACTTGCTGGTGGCCGGCAGCGGTAACGACACGCTGACTGGCGGCGGCGGCGTGGCAACCTATCAGTTTAACGTCGGAAACGGGGCGACCACGATCACGAATAGCCTCAGCGTGGACACGCTGCAATTCGGAGTTGGCATCACGGCCGCCAACCTGACAGTCACGCCGACCATCGTCGATTACCAGACCGTGTTGACGGTGAAGGTAAGCAGTGGTGGCAGCATTGTTGTGAACGGCGCATTGAATCAGGTCAGATTCGCGGACGGCAGCACGACCACGCTCAACGCGTTGAAACCGACCTCGATGACCTCGTCAAAGAGCGTCGTCATGGGCATCGGCATCACCAAGCTGACGCTGACCGGCACGGCGAACATCACCGGCACGGCCAATGAATTGAACGACATTATCTATGCCAATAGCGGCAACGATACGCTCATTGCCGGCAGTGGCAAAGACACGCTCGTTGGCAGCAGCGGTTCGACGACCTACCTAATCAATTATGGTAACGGCATCACCACCATCGAGAATAGCAACAGTACCGATACGCTCCAGTTTGCCAATGGCTTCAATTATCACGCCGATTCTGTCACTGCCCGAACGACGCTGGTCAACGGCGTGAAAGTGGTCAACCTGAACATCGGTGATCGGAACAGCATTGTGATAAATGGCGGTGCCTTGAGTAGTCTTCGCTTTAGCGATGGGACGACGGCAACCGTGGCGTCGCTCGCTCCTGCAACGACAATGCTGTCGGACGTAGACGCAGTTTTACCAGCAGGCATGACGGTACTGAAACTGCTCGGCAGCAACAGCATTACGGGCCAGGCCAATGATGTCGACAGCATGATCATCGCCAATTTTGGCAACGATACCTTGGTCGCAGGTCGCGGTAACGACACCTTGGTCGGCGGCGGAGGGGGCACGACCACGACTTATGCAGTGGGCACCAACTCCGGCGTCACCACCATCGACGCAAGCAGACGTTATGATACGCTGCAGTTCGGCGCCGGTATCAGTCTGAATAACTTGGCCGCCATAGCGGCGATCGGCTCCGATGGCAGCCCCACCGTGACGATTACTGACAGCCTGGGAAAACCTGTATTGGTCAACGGCTATGACAATAGCAACGGTTACGGATTGGACTACCTGAGCTTTGCTGACAATAGCACGGCATCGCTGGGTACCTTGTTGGCGCAAGCGAGCACGGGCATCACTGCAGCCACATCTGCCGTCAACGTGATCCTGGCGCCAGGAATCCAGCACATGCAGCTGACCGGCACGGGCAACCTGACGGCGACCGGCAACGATCTCAGTGACGTCATCATCGCCAACAGCGGCAACGATTCCCTCATTTCCGGCACCGGCAACGACACGCTGATCGCCGGCACCGGCAATGACACCTTGGTTGGCGGCAGCGGCGTGACGACCTACCAATTCAATGTCGGCAATGGGATTACCACCATCAAGAAAAGCGCCAGTGCCGATACGCTCAAGTTTGGCGTCGGCATCACGGCCGGTAATCTGTCAGCCTCATCTGCGATGGTCAGCGGCGTGACGACAGTCACCATCAGCGTGAGCAGCGGCGGCAGCGTCGTGGTCAACGGCGGCGCCTTGTCCAGGATTGTCTTTGCCGATGGCAGCGCCACCACGCTCGCCGCGCTGGCTGCAAGTTCGACCAGCATGACCTCCTCGGTCAATGCTGTCATGGGCCCTGGAATCACCAAATTGACGCTGACGGGCACTGGCAATATTTCCGGCACCGGTAACAACCTGGCGCATACGATCATCGCCAACAGCGGCAACGACACCCTGATCGCCGGCACCGGCCTGGCAACCTTGATCGGCGGCGCGGGCAATGACGTCTTCGTCATCAACAATATTGGCGACGTCGTCACCGCCCAGAGCGGCGCGCTGTCCAACACGATACAGACCTCGGTAAGCTACACGGCATCGGCCAACGTGAACAAGCTGACCGGCACCGGTACCGCAGCCATTACCTTGACGGGCAATAACCTGGCCAACGTCATCACCGCCAACAGCGGCAACGACACCTTGATTGCGGGCACGGGGCTGGCAACCTTGATCGGTGGCGCGGGTAACAATACCTTCATCATCAACAAGGTCGGCGACGTGATCACCAAAGCGGTCAACAGCGGCAACAACACGGAGCTGACCTCGGTCAGCGCCACGCTGGCGGCCAATGTGCAAAACCTGACCGGCACCGGAACGGGCGCTCTGACCTTGACCGGCAACAACCTCACCAACGTGATCACCGCCAACGGCAGCGCCAACCGGCTGGTTGCGGGCAATGGCACGGCGACGCTGGTCTCCGGCGCCGGCAATGACACGCTCGTTGGCGGCACCGGCACCAATACCTTTGTCGTCAACAATGCGGCCGACGTCGTCACCGCCCAGAGCGCCGCGCTGTCGAACACGATCCAGACATCGGTGAGCTACACGGCAGCGGCGAACGTGAAAAAGCTGACCGGCACCGGTTCCGCGCCAATCACCCTCACGGGCAATAGCCTGGCCAACACCATCACGGCAAATAGCGGCGACGACACGCTGATCGCAGGGCTTGGGCTGGCCACGCTGATCGGCGGCAGCGGCAACAATACCTTCGTCATCAACAACGCCAGCGACGTGATCACCAAAGCTGTCAACAGCGGCAACAACACCGAGCTGACTTCGGTGAGCGCCACGCTGGCGGCCAACGTGCAAAATCTGACCGGCACCGGAACGGCGAGCCTGACTCTCACCGGCAATAATCTCACCAACGTCATCACCGCCAACAGCAGCGCCAACCGGCTGGTGGCAGGCAATGGAACGGCAACGCTGGTCTCCGGCGTCGGCAACGATACGCTGGTCGGCGGCACGGGGACCAACACCTTCGTCGTCAACAATACGGGCGACGTGGTGACGGCCCAGAGCGCTGCGGTGTCGAACAAGATCCAGACATCGGTGAGCTACACGGCAGCGGCGAACGTCAAAACGCTGATTGGCACCGGTACGGCGGCGATCACCTTGACCGGCAACAGTCTGGTCCACACCATCACGGCCAACAGCGGCGACGACACGCTCATTGCCGGCACTGGTTTGGCAACACTGATCGGTGGTAGCGGCAACAATACCTTCGTCATCAACCACGGCAGCGATGTGATCATTAAAGCTGCCAACAACGGCAACAACACGGAACTGACGTCGGTCAGCGCCACGCTGCCGGCGAACGTGCAAAACCTGACCGGCACCGGGACGGCAAGCCTGACCCTGACCGGTAATAATCTGACCAACGTGATCACTGCCAACAGCAGTGCCAACCGGCTGGTGGCTGGGACGGGTACGACGACGCTGGTGTCGGGCGCCGGCTTCGATACGCTCGCTGGCGGTACCGGCAACAATACCTTTGTCGTCAACAGCGCCTCGGATGTCGTCATTGCGCAGGCCACTGCCGTGCTCAATACGATCCAGTCATCGGTCAGTTATACCGCGTCGGCCAACGTGACCAATCTCATTCTGACTGGCACCGGCGCGCTGACCGCCACCGGCAACAGCGGCAACGACCTGTTGGTTGCCAACAGTGGCGCGTCCACACTGGTAGGCGGCACCGGCACCAACGTGCTGCAAGGCGGCGCCGGCGCCAGCACCTTGAAGAATCCGACGGGCAAGGCGGCCTTTCTTGGCGGCGCGGGCAGTGAAGTCATCATGGCCGGCACGGGTGCGGCGTTTATCGATGGCGGCGCGGGCAACGACAACATCACGCTCGGTGCGGGCGCGGCGGTCGTCGCTTTCAATACCGGCGGTGGCGCTGATACGGTCACTGCAGGAACTGGCGTGACCAACGTACTGAGCCTGGGCAAAGGAATTGCCTACGCCAATCTGACGTTCAAGAAAAGCGGTACTTCCCTTGTTTTGAACACCGGCGGTACGGATTCCGTTACCTTTAACAATTGGTACAGCGGGGCAGCCAATCAAAACTTCGTGACCTTGCAAGTGATCGAAGCGAGTGCGGCCACGTTCAACGCGAGCTCAAGCAATCCTTTGTACAACCAAGGCGTTGAGGCATTCGATTTCAAAAAACTGGTTGCCGCTTTCAACACGGCACTCGCTGCCAATCCGACCATGACCAGTTGGAACCTGATGAACAGCTTGCTGACCAATCACCTGAGCGGCAGTAACACAGCCGCGTTGGGTGGTGATCTGGCCTATTACGATGGCTTGAATGGCAACTTGGCGGGGCTAAACCTGGCAACCGCCACCGGAACGCTGCAGGACGCGACGTATGGCAAGACGGCGCAGGCAGTAGACGCCTGGAGCGGGGTTAGCACGGGCGGTAACCGCTTGCGTTGATCGATTCGAACACATACTGCGCCTGGCTAAGTCTTGGCGCGGTATGGCTTCGTTCGGGAGCACGCGCGCCCGATCAAGCCCATGTGCAGAGTCCAATCATATACAATCGGCAAGCTTAAACTTCCCATCACTCGATTTCATGACCCAGAAAAAACTGCTACTCCTGAGCGTATCTGCCGGCGCCGGCCATATGCGCGCCGCCGAGGCGCTGCGCGCCCACGCCCAGCTGCATCATGGCGGCGTCGACGCGGTCCACCTCGACGTCATGGATTTCGTCAGCACAGGCTTTCGCAAGCTGTACGCCGAGTACTACATCAAGCTGGTGAACAAGGCGCCGGCGCTGTGGGGTTACCTGTACCACGCCACCAACGAGGCCCGCCCCGACAGCTCGCGCGAAAAAATGCGGCGCGCGCTCGAACGGCTGAACACCGGTGCGCTGCTCAAGGAAATCGCGCGGGTCAAGCCGGACGCCATCATCTGCACCCATTTCCTGCCCGCCGAACTGCTTTCGCGCCTGATCCGCAAGCATGGCTTCACGTGTCCGGTGTGGGTCCAGGTGACGGACTTCGACCTGCACCGCATGTGGGTCCACGATCACATGGCAGGTTACTTTGCCGCCAGCGAGGAAGTCGCGTTTCGCATGCGCGCGCAAGGCATTGCCGGCGCGGCCATTGCCGTGACGGGCATCCCCATCATGCCGGTGTTCGGCGCGCCGCTCGAACGCAGCATCTGCGCGCGCGAAGCCGGGCTCGACCCCGAGCGCACGACCATTTTGCTGATGGGCGGCGGGGCAGGGCTGGGCAGCCTCGCTACGGTGGCAGAACGTCTGCTTGCGCTAGGCAGCGATTTCCAGCTGATCGTTTTGGCAGGCAAAAACGCGGCCGCGCTGGAAGCACTCAACGCGCTGGCGCTGCGCTATCCCGCTCGCCTGCTGGCCCAGGGCTTTACCGACAAGGTGGAGCGCCTGATGGCCTGCGCCGACCTGGTCATTACCAAGCCGGGCGGGCTGACGACGTCCGAATGCCTGGCCATGGGCTTGCCGATGATCGTCAATGCACCCATCCCCGGCCAGGAAGAGCGCAACGCCGACTACCTGTTGGAGCAGGGCGTGGCAATGAAGGCCTTCGACAGCGTCACGCTCGAGTACCGCGTGCGCTACCTGCTCGACAATCCGGCCAAACTGGCCGACATGCGCGCCAAGGCGCTGGTGCTGGGCCGCGCCGACGCCGCCCGCGCGGTGCTGGCCGTTGTTTTGCCCGACACTGGCCATCCTCCCACCATCGCGGAAGCGGCGTGAAGGCGCCCGCGCGCCGCAACCTTGGTATTGCGCTGACGCTGGGCTGGGTCGTGCTGCTCGGCCTGTTTTTCGCGATGACCGAAATCCAGATCGAGGGCCCGGCCGGGTGGGCCGCCAACCTGCCGACCTGGCGCATTGAGCACCACTGGCTGCTCGACATTTTCTGGGGCGGTCGTCCCATGACGGGCTATCACGCCTGGGTGTTTCCGTTTATCGCACTGTTTTTCCACTTTCCGTTTTTCTTCCTGCAGCAATGGTCGTGGCGCCTGGAAGCGCGCGCGGTCAGCTGCATCATGGCGTTCTGGATTGCGGAAGACTTCCTGTGGTTCGTCTTCAATCCCGCCTTCGGCCTTGCCAACTTCGATCCGGCACATATTCCTTGGCATATTCACTGGCTCTGGTTTGCGCCCGTCGATTACTGGTGGTCCTTGCTCGCAGCTGCGGTGTTGATGACTTGGTCTCACCGGAAATCTCGTCCTTAGGGCAACCGCAAGCGAGCAAAACGCAACGCTATTGGTATTGACGCAGGAATTTTTAAATGCTTTAGGGAACGTCAAACCGCTTACTCATGTATTCTGGGGGCAAGTAACTGGATGTTTCCTTGTTCTGCGCACCCATTCCCCAATGCACATTGCCCCGTTTCCTGCCGATGAAGCCGAGCGCCTACTGGCGCTGTACTCCGCGCGCATACTCGACACAGAACCGGAAGAAGAGTTCGACCGCATTACGCGCATTGCCGCCAAGTTGCTGAAAGTACCCATTGCGCTGGTCTCGCTGGTCGATGCCGAGCGCCAGTGGTTCAAATCCAAAGTTGGCCTGGACGTCACGCAAACGCGGCGCGACATATCGTTTTGCGGGCATGCGGTGCTGCAAAAAGAGCCGTTCCTGATCTCTGACGCCCAGGCCGACGCGCGCTTTGCCGACAATCCATTGGTGATGGGAGCGCCGTTTGTGCGCTTTTACGCCGGCATTCCCCTGCTGTCGGTGGAAGGCCAGGCGCTGGGTTCTTTTTGCGTCATCGACCACGTTCCGCGCATCCTGACCGACATCGAACTGGCCTCCCTGGTGGACCTGGCCCGCATGGCGCAAGAGCAAATCCAGCGCCGCCAGTTGCTGCTCGCGTCCGGCAAAGTGCTGGAGACTTTGCGCGAGAGCGAAGAGCGCCATCGCCAGCTGATCAGTCATGCGCCCGAGGCTTACCTGGTCAGCGATGGCGCGCGCATCATCTTTGTCAACCAGGCCGGGATGCGCTTGCTGGGCGCGCAGCGCGCCGACCAGATTGTAGGCATGCCCGCCCTCGGTATCGTCGCACCCGCCTACCGCCAGATCGTCGCCCAGCGCGCCGAGATGGCGTACCGCACGCTGCGCCCGAATGCACCGCTTGAAATGCGATGGCTGCGCGTCGATGGCGCCGAGGTGGATGTGGAAACCACCACGGTGTCGTACACGAGCAATGGCGAGGTGCGCATCCAGATTATTGCCCGCGACAATACCATCCGCAAGCAATACAAAACCGAGCTCGAGCAGCTCGCCACGCACGATGTGTTGACTGGCCTGCCCAACCGCGCCGTGCTGCGCGACCGCCTTGAGCAAGGCATCCACCGCTGGCTGCGCCAAGGGCATGGCGCGGTGGTGGCTTTTCTGAACCTGGACCACTTCAAGAACGTCAACGAT
This sequence comes from Massilia sp. TSP1-1-2, assembly GCF_049896185.1. Classification (NCBI taxonomy): domain Bacteria; kingdom Pseudomonadati; phylum Pseudomonadota; class Betaproteobacteria; order Burkholderiales; family Oxalobacteraceae; genus Massilia; species Massilia sp. TSP1-1-2. The sequence goes on along the minus strand of NZ_JAFCTU010000048.1, from coordinate 16,754 downwards.
GCGTTCGGCCACAGCGTGGGCGACCAGGTCCTCACCTCGGTGGGCAAGGTCTTGCAATCCTCGGTGCGCAAGAACGATACGGTGGCGCGCATCGGCAATGACGAGTTCGTCCTGATCCTCGAACAGATTGACGAGAGCGAACTGCGCATCTTGCTGCAGCGCCTGATTGACAATATCGGCCAGCCGATCAAGGCATTGCGGCAAGATATCACCGTTTCGTGCAGCGTCGGCTATTGCCGCTACCCGGCTGACGGCGCCACCGCCGATGCGCTGCTGACCGCCGCCGATACTGCCATGTACCGCGCCAAGGACCTGGGCCGGGCCACGGTCAGCTGCTACGAGCCGGCCATGCAGGGGGCGGCCAGCGAGCGCCTGACGATGGAGAGCCGGCTGCGCCTGGCCCTGGCGCAAAATGAATTCGTGCTGCATTACCAGCCCAAGGTAGACCTGCGCACGGGCAAGGTGGTCGGACTCGAAGCGCTGGTGCGCTGGCAGGATCCGCAGCTGGGCTTGATTCCCCCGGTGCGCTTTATCCCCGTGGCCGAGGAAACGGGCTTGATCGTCCCGCTGGGCGACTGGATTTTGCGCACCGCGTGCGAGCAGGCAGCGGCGTGGCAGCGCGAAGGCATTGCCCACATGCCGGTGGCGGTCAACCTGTCGGCGCGCCAGTTCCTGCAGAGCGACCTGGTCGCGCGGGTGGGCCAGATCGTCCGGGAAACGGGCATCGCGCCGCACCTGCTCGAACTGGAGCTGACCGAGAGCCTGTCGATGGACAGCCCGGAAAAAAGCATCGCCGTCCTGACCGCGCTCAAGGAAATTGGCCTCACGCTCACAATCGACGATTTCGGCACCGGCTACTCCAACCTCAGCTACCTGAAACGCTTCCCGCTCGACAAATTAAAACTGGACCAGTCCTTCGTGCGCGACATGGCGCAAAGCAGCGAAGCGCTGGCCATCGCGCAGGCCATCATCACGCTCGCACACGGCCTTCACCTGCGGGTGGTGGCCGAAGGGGTTGAAACGGCCGAGCAACTGGCCTTGCTCACCCTGCAGGGCTGCGACGAAATGCAGGGCTACTTTTTCAGCCGGCCCTTGCCCGTTGCGCAATGTTCGGCGCTGCTGAGGGAGGGCAAGGAACTGGCCTTGTCATTATTTCCCGTCGTTTAACCCCGTTTCCGGCCGTGCCCCGTTTCACAAGCAGCGAGCTTTTATTCACTGCAAGGAACCGGAGAACACCATGACACGCGCCACAGCCCCAAGCACCATCGCACTGCACAGTATCAAGATCGCATCCCCATGCACGGCCTCCTGGGCCGCCATGAGGGGCGACGACCGGGTGCGCCACTGCAACGACTGCAACAAGAGCGTTTTCAACCTGTCCGCCATGCCCGAGGCCGAAGGCGCCGCGCTGCTGGCCGCAAACGCCGATGGCGCCTTGTGCGTGCGCTATTACCAGCGGGCCGACGGTACCGTCATGACAAGCGACTGCAGCACCAGCGCCCGGGCCTATACGCGCCGCACCCTGCGCAAGTTGCCCGCGCTGGCCGGCGCAGCCATCGTCGCCATGTCGGCGGGGGGCGGCGCCACGGCACAAAGCATTCCGCCGACCCCGCCGCGCGACGTGGCAACAATCATGATGGGCGCCCCGATGCCCACCGCGACGACGACCGTGACCGTGCCCGTGCCCGCCCAGGCAGTGCGCCCGCCGCTGGCCGTTGCTAGCACCGTTGCGCCAAATCCCTACATCATGGGCAAGCCGTCCTTCGATCGCAACAAGGAGCCGGCGATCAAAGACAAGGAGCCGGTGCCACCCGCGCTGTAAACACATTGAGCAACACACGCTACAATCTTACTTCTTGAACAGCGCACTGGCGCGGAAGGACGAGATTGAACGAGCCCAACTTGGCAGCCGAGCGCTGCGCATACACCCTGTGGGACATGGTGCTCTACATGCTGCGCCTGGGCGCGCTTGGGTTCGGCGGCCCGGTGGCGCTGGTCGGCTACATGCACCGCGACCTGGTGGAGCGGCGCGGCTGGATCACCGAGGCCGACTACAAGGAAGGCTTGGCGCTGGCCCAGCTGGCGCCGGGGCCCTTGGCGGCGCAGCTGGGCATCTACATGGGCTACGTCCATTACCGCATCCTGGGCGCAACGCTGGCCGGGCTTGCCTTCGTCATCCCGTCGTTCCTGATGGTAATCGCGCTGGGCTGGGCCTACGTGCGCTTTGGCGGGCTGGCGTGGATGCAGGCGGTGTTCTATGGCGTGGGCGCGGCGGTGATCGGCATCATCGTCATGAGTGCGCGCAAGCTGACCATGAAAAGCATCGGCAAGGACAAGCTGCTGTGGGCGATTTACCTCTTGCTCGCGGCGGTAACGGTCATCACGGAATCCGAAGTTGCCTGGCTCTTCATCGCCGCCGGCGTGCTGGTCTGGCTGGTGCGCGCGCCGCCCAGGTTTTTGAGCGGAGGCAAGCTGCATTCGGTGGCCTTGCTGCACCTGCCCGTGCTCTCCGGCGTGGCCAGCACGGCCGAAGGCGGCGTGCTGGTGCAGCTGGCGCTGTTCTTCGCCAAGGCAGGCGCGTTTGTTTTTGGCTCGGGCCTGGCGATCGTGCCGTTTCTGTTTGGCGGTGTGGTCACGCAATTTCATTGGCTGACAGAAAAGCAGTTCGTCGATGCGGTCGCCGTGGCCATGATCACGCCGGGGCCGGTGGTGATCACCGTGGGTTTCATCGGCTACCTGATCGCCGGCTTGCCGGGCGCGATTGTCGCCGCGCTGGCGACCTTTATTCCCTGCTATTTGTTCACCATCATTCCGGCGCCATACTTTAAAAAATACGGCAAGGTGCCTGGCGTGCTGGCCTTTGTGGACGGCATTACGGCAGCGGCCATCGGCGCCATTGCCGGCTCGGTCATCGTGATCGCCAGGCGCTCCGTGGTCGATGTGCCGACGGCACTCATCGCTTTGGTGACGATAGGGCTTCTGTGGCGCTTCAAACAGTTGCAGGAACCGGTGGTGGTGCTGGGGGCCGCGCTGATCGGGCTGGCAATTTATCCGCTCGTGCATTTCAGATAGTCATTTAGTTGCATTCGCGTTAAACTGGCTTTTTAGGCAATCATCTGCTTGCCTTTATTTCCCCAGGAGACTTCCATGCGTCTGTCGAACACCGTTCTTGCCTTGCTGTTTGCCGCCACCCTTGCCGCTTGCGGCAAGCCCCTTCCCGCTGACAAAGCCGCGTTCGCCGGCCAATGGAGCGGCCCGGCAATGCAGATGCTGATCACCCAGGACGGCAGGGTCGAATACAGCCGCGTCAACGACGGCAACACCACGTCGGTCAAGGCGCCGATCAAGGAATTCGCCGGCAACAACCTGATCGTCGGCCTGGGCCCGATGGCAACCACTTTCGTGGTTTCGGCACCCCCGCACCAAGATGGCGAGGCATGGAAGATGACGGTTGACGGGGTCGAGCTGACGAAAAAGTAAGGCAGTGAAGGGGGTGTGGATGACCGTCCACACATTATTTCCTATGCGCGTTAGCGAACGGAAATCTTTCCTTCTGTGGCATATCCTGAATTGGTCGAACAGGAGAAACCGCATGCAACAACTTATGATCACCGTGATGGCAATGCTCAGCGTGATCGCACCGATCGTGCTTGGCAAAGTGCGCCGCATGCTGATGACGCCGCGCCTGCTCAAGCTGTCCCAGCACATGTTGTGGACCACGTCCCCGCGCCCGGCCACGGCGCTCGACACGGGCGCGGACCATGCCGACGCTCATCAGTTCGCCGGCACGCCCGAATGGGAAAATCTGCTGGCCTACGCCAGGTCGGGCCGCACGTTTTGCATTGCCTTTGCCTGTCGCTTGTTTCCAAAACAAATCATCGCAGCGTAAGCGCCACCCCGCAAAAAGCCACTCACTCCGGTTCCCGGACATGAGTGGCTTTTTCCATTGGTGAGTCTGGATGAACGTGGGCCGGGCACAAACAAACCATCGCACGCCGTGTTTTGCATTGACACAAAACATTTATAGGAATATATTTTAGTCAAAGTTGGAAACGCTTCCACCCTGCCTTAGCAGGCCGGCTGCCGCATCCCGACGACTTCATTTACACCAGTGCGCAGGCGTCAGACCTGCCCGGTCAGGAGACTTATGTTCCATCGAAACGCTTCACGGCGGCAGCCCCACTGCGCCCGCTTTTCCCGCCCCGCCTGCCGCGCAGCGCGCAGCGCGCCCAACGAATGCACCAGCAAGGAACAGCCAACGCATGCAGTTGGCGTGGAGTGGCCCAGGCGAATGGGAAGGCGCTTTAAAGCGCCGTGTCCGTCCGGTCCATATTTTGAAGAAGAGTAGAGACGAGGAGTTACAGTGAACAAGCAAAGCAATCAAATGGGCAGCACACAAAAAAAACTGGTGTTGTCGGCGCTCGCGGCCAGCCTGTTGATGATCTATGGGGCGCAAGCGTCGGCCAGCGTGACCAGCCCGACCATCGGCCGGCTGCTGTGGTCGGAAGAATTCAATGGCACCAGCCTGGACGCCACGCGCTGGACTGCGGACAACGGCAATGGTTGCCAGATCAATCTGTGCGGCTACGGCAACGCCGAGCTGCAGTACTACAGCCCGAACAACCTGTCGATCGTCAACGTCCCGTTCGAGACCGCCACGCGCGCGCTGGCCATCAAGGCGCAGCGCGAAGTAGTGGGCGGCAATTCATTTACATCGGGGAAAATCACCTCGGCCGGCAAGGTGCAGGTGCAGTACGGCATGGTTGAAATGCGCATCAGCACGCCGGCGGTAGGCGTTGGTTTGTGGCCAGCAGGCTGGATGCTCGGTTCGAGTCCGCAGACCTGGCCGCGCAACGGCGAGATCGACATCATGGAAATGGGCCACAAGGCCGCCGGCCGTGTGCCCGCCGGCTCGCCGTCGGCGAACAATTTCACCGGCTCGAACGTCATCACGTTCCAGCAGGCCGCCTGCGTGCCCGGCAATGAAAGCTGCGCCGCCTCGACCGCGTGGCAAACCAAGAACTGGTACGCGGCCGCCACACCGCTGGTGAACCGTTTCGTCACGTACCGCTTCTACTGGACCGAATCCCAGATGCGTTTTACGGTCGTCGACAATGGCGTCGAACATAATCTGTATGACAATCCGCTGCCGGTCAATTCGACCGCGCTGCAGGCGCCGTTTTACCTGCTGCTCAACCTGGCAGTGGGCGGCAACTTTACCGATGCGGCCGTGCCGGGCAACGTGACCGCGCCACTGCCGGGCACCATGTATGTCGACTATGTGCGCGTGTATGAACTGGACGGCAAAGGGTCGGTCAAGCTGGGCAATACCATCACGCCGGAAGTGGGCAAATTCGGAGTCTTCTCGGACAACACCGTGGTCAACAACAAGCAGGTGGCCGGCACCAGTTCCGACATTTTTCTGTGGAATGGTGCCTCTACGTCGGCAGGCAATATTGCGCCCTTTGAAGGCAGCAACGCCATCGCTTGGAACTATACGGCGCCGAACAACTGGTTCGGCGGCAGCGTGCAGTCGCGCCAGGTGCATGACATGAGCAACTTCAAAAATGGCGTGATGAAGTTCCGCATCAAGATTCCGGCCAACGTCGCCTTTAACATCGGCGTGCAGGATACGTACACCAACCAGAACTCGGTGAACTTTCCGCCGAACGTGACGACGTATGGCCTGGTGCGCGACGGTAACTGGGGCACGGCAACCATTCCAGTGTCGGCGCTGGCAGGCACCAAGATCGCGCTGCAGTCGATGCTGGACCAGTTCCAGATTTCAAGCGACGCGGCACGCCTGCCGACGGCGCCGTTCCAGTTTGCCATTGACGATATCGTCTGGGATACGGGTGTGGCAACCCCAACGCCAACGCCGACGCCAACGCCTACACCAACCCCAACGCCAACGCCAACGCCAACGCCAACGCCAACGCCAACGCCAACCCCGACGCCGACGCCGACGCCAACCCCAACCCCGACGCCAACGCCAACCCCGACGCCGGCCCCGACCCCAGTATCAGTGAGCCAGGCCGGCGCCACCAGCCTGACCTTCACGGTGCGCACGACCAGCTGGGCCGACGTGCACTACGCCGTCAACGGCGGTGGCCAGCAGAATTTGCGCATGCGCCAGGATGCAGGCGTGAACACCTACACGGCCGGCGGCTTGAAGATCGGCGACGTTGTCAAATACAGCTTCACCTATTGGGACACGACCAAGAACTACGCCGTCGACACCGCAATCCAGAGCTATACCATGAAGTAAGGCCTGCCGGCCTTTTTGCACGGCGGCCGCGTTGCCTGACGCGCCCGCCGTTTTTTTCAGGAAGCGCACTGCGTATCGGCCTGCGGCGTGCTGGCATAGCCACCCGTCACGCCGCCATAGGGCGCTTCGGTCAAGTCGCCGATCCAAGGCGCGCTGCCAACCACCAGGGGAACGGGCGTGCCAAACAGGCCGCTCGCTCCTTTCAGCAAAAATTGCTTGTGCGCCTGCCCGATGGCGATGCGCATCAGCCTTTCCGGGCACAGCACAGGTTCGCCCAGCATCTGCGCCACGCGCTCCTGGTCAAACGAGAATGTGACGCGATTGCGCTCGGGGCAGGGCAGCGCGATGGCAACCGCGCCTGTCGCGTCGTCGCTCAAGCTGACGGTCACCGTGGACTTGCCGAAACGCTGGGATACAAAATACCGGACGTGCGTCTTCATCGAAAATTTCCCCAACTAAAAATGTAAATTTAGCATTGATTTCAGTTGAGGTATTGCACGATTCCGGTCGGAAATGGGGGTTTCGCAGCGCCAATTTGGCGCTACAGCTGGCCGCTTTCCTTGATGGCGCGGTAGCGGTTCACCAGCGCGCTGCTTAACTTTTCCGGCGTAATGTCGATCAGCCGGTCGGCGCGGATGCCGAGCCGCTTGATGGCGTCGCGCCGCTGCTGCAGGTAGTGCACCGTGGCGCTGTAGCGCAGCGCGTCGCCAAACGATTGCACTTCGGTGCTGCGCGCGCGGTCCATGACTTTTTCGCGCAGGCTGGCGCACATCACGAGGTGCTTGGTCGACATCAGTTCGCACGCCGCGCGCAGCGCCGTGTCGTCTTCGTCGCGCAAGTTGGTGATGACGACGACAAAGGCGCGCTTGCTCAAGCGGTTGAGCAGTGCCGTGGCGGCCTGCGTGAAGTCGGGCGCCATCTCGCTTGGCTGCAGGTCGTAGACGCCGGCCAGCAGGCGGTCAAGCCCGGTGCGGCCCTTGAGCGGCGCCAGCCAGCGCGTTTCGCCGCCAAAGGTCATCAGGCCGACGGCGTCGCCCTGTTTTTGGGCAAGAAAGCCCAGCGTCAGCACGGCATTTAAGGCATGGTCGAAGTGCGTGGTGACGTCGTCGCGCGCGTGCATGCGGCGCCCGGTATCGAGCAGGAACACGACCTGCTGGTCGCGCTCTTCCTGGTATTCGCGGGTGATCGGCTTGTTGCGGCGCGCGGTCGCTTTCCAGTCGATCGAGCGCATGCTGTCGCCCTGGCGGTATTCGCGCAGCTGGCGAAAGTCCGTCCCTTCGCCGCGCCGGCGCTTGCGGATGGCGCCGGCGGCGGGCGCGCGGCGGTCGGTGGCGCTGAGCGTATGGCCAAGCAGTTGCGCAAAGTCGGGAAACACCTTGACCTCGCTGTCGGGCCCCACGCGGTGCAAGCGCGTCCACAGTTGCAGGGGCGAGGTCACGCGCAGGAATGCGGGCCCGAAGGCGGCTTTGCCGCGCTGGTCGGGGCACAGGCGGTAGGTGACGGCGGCAAAGGCGCCGGGCGCGATGCGGGTGCTGTGCTCCAGGCCTTCCATCGGCCACTGGGTCGGATAGTCGTCGTGCAGGTCGAGCGCGAGCGTGCGCGCGCTCTCGTTGTGCACGCGCAGCGTAACGTTGTTCCAGCAGCCGACCGGCCACACGCCTGCCAGCTCGCGCTCCACGCGCAGCGCCGGCTGGCGGCGCGACATCCAGGCGTCAAGCGCCGCCACGGCAGCCAGCGCCACGCCGGCGCCCTGCCAGAACTGGGCCAGCAGCGGCCAGTGGCTGGCCGCCAGGCCCAGCACGGCCCAGCCGCCGGCGCAGGCCAGCAGTGCGCGCGAGGGCGTCAACGCGTCAGCCACGCGGCGCAGGCACTTCTTCGATCAGGCCGTGCAGCAGGTCGTCGCTGGACAGGCCATCGAGTTCGCTTTCCGGCGAAATGGCGATGCGGTGGCGCAGCACCGGCAGGCTGGCGCTCTTGATGTCGTCCGGCGTGACGTAGTCGCGCCCGGCCGTCAGCGCCATCGCGCGCGCCATGCGCACCAGCGCGATGCAGCCGCGCGGGCCGGCGCCAATCGCCACGCCCGGCCAGTCGCGCGTGGCCCGCACCAGGCGCACCGCATACGCGGCCACGGCGTCGTCAACGCGGATCTTGGCCACCAGCTGCTGCAGCACCACGATGGTTTCGGGCTTGACCAGGGTGGCCACGTTGCTCACTTCCAGGCCGTCGCCGACGCGGTCGCGCGTGACCATCTGCAGCATCGCTTCTTCCTCGGCCTGGCTCGGGTAGTCGATCCGCACCTTGATCAGGAAGCGGTCAAGCTGCGCTTCGGGCAGCGGGTAGGTGCCTTCATTTTCCAGCGGGTTTTGCGTGGCCAGCACCATGAACGGGGGGGGCAGCTGGTACGACTCGCCTTCGATGGTGACCTGGCGCTCCTGCATCACTTCGAGCAGCGCGGACTGGGTCTTGGCCGGCGCCCGGTTGATTTCGTCGGCCAGCAGCAGGTGGGTGAAGACGGGGCCCTTGCGCACGCTGAAGCTCTGGCTCTTGATGTCGAACATGGCGTGGCCCATGACGTCGGCCGGCATCAGGTCGGGGGTGAACTGGATGCGCGAAAAGTCGCCCGAAAACGTTTTCGCCAGCGCTTTGACCAGCAGTGTCTTGCCCAGCCCGGGCACCCCTTCGATCAGCACGTGGCCGCCGGCCAGGCAGCACGCCAGCACCTGGTCGACAACGTGCTGCTGGCCGATGACGGCGCCGCGAATTTCGGCGCGCATGCGCTCGATGATGCCGATCGCCTGCGCCAGGCGCTCGGCGGAAATGGCCGGCGCGGCCGGGGTGCGGGCGGCGCTGTCGCTGCTCGAGATGCTATCGTTCATGGTGGTTTCTCAGTTCTTGAAGAATGCGGATCTGGCGCGTAAAATGGAGGGACGTGCTGGCGGCGGCCTGGTTCAGGGCCTGGCTGACGTGGACTTCTGGCAGCGCGCACAGGCGCGCCAGGGCGGCGTACAGCTCGCCCTGGGGCAGGCGGAACAGGGCCGGAGCGCGGCGCCGGATGATGTCGAGCGTGTCCTGGCGCGCCGCGTCGAGCAGCACCTGGCGCCCGCCCTCGGCCTTCCAGAGCCAGGCGCCGCTGGCGTCGATATGCTCCATCAGGCTGCGCCGTTCGATGGCGCTTTGCGGCAGCACCGGGCCAAAGCGGCGCACGCCGGCCCAGAACAGCAGCGCAAGCAGCGCCGCCAGCGCGAGCAGGGCCATGCTGTAGTGCTTCCACAGCAGCCGGTACCAGGGCACGGCGTCCAGGTTTTGCACGATCGTCACCTGACGGCTGGCCTGGTTCAGCGCGGCCAGGGCCAGCAGCAGTTCGCCATGGTCGTGCTCGCGCAGCTCGCGGTTATTGAAAAAGTCATCGGCCAGCATCACGATCTTACCCTTTGCTTCGGCGTACACGCGCACCGTGCTCGCGTCATCGTCGCTCCACAGCGCCTGGCGCGCGCCGGGCATGCTGATCAGCTTTGTGTATCCGGCGTTCAGTTCGAGCCGGTAGCCGGCACCGGGAAGTTCGACGTGGCGCATCGCCGGGCCCGACTTGCGGACCGGTTTGCAGTCCTTGGGCGCGCTCTTGCCAGCCTTGTCGCTTCTGGCGCAACTGCCGGGTGGCGCGGCGAAAAACAGGCGTGCGCCCAGGAGTACTGCGATGGGGTCGTTTTCCACCAGCTCGTCGCTTGAATCGCCGGCCTTGGCCGCGCTGTCCGCGGTGGCTGGCTCTTCTTCTTCGTCGCTGTCGTCGCTGTTGCTGGTGCTGGCGTCCTCATTCGCGGCGGTCGCCGTGGCCGGCCCGTCCGCTTCGGCCTGCTCGGCGATCTGAACTTTCAGTTGCGCTTCCTCGGCCGCAGTAATCCAGCGCGGTTGCGCGACCAGCGTATTGCCGCGCCTGACCCACGCCAGCAGACGCTTCGCCTTGTCCTGTTCCATCACGCCGGAGGCGTCGGCCAGAATCAGGGTTCCATCGGGCAGCTTGTCGAGCGCCAGTTCACCGAGCGAGCCGGCCACGGTCACGCTGCGCGCGTCCTGGCGCAGCAGCATGGTGGCGGCCAGCATGCGGTTGCGGCGCGCCGCATCGGACTGGCCGGGAACCGGTTCCCACTTCTTTTCCATGCTTTGGTGCCAGCCCCAGGCGCCAAGGGCGCCGAGGGCGAGAACACCCAGCAGCGCGAGCAGGTATTTGGCGGGCGTGTTCATGCGCGCTTCTCCCTGGCCGCGCCGAATTGCTGGTCCCACTCGGCGCAGCGTGCATGCACGGTGCCGTCGTCGGGCCAGCGGTCGCCGTAAGCGCCGTTCAGCCACAGCGTGGTGGCGGCGCGCGCCACCTCCAGCCGGCCTTGGCCCAGGCGCTGGGCGCCATTGGCGTGGGTGGCCGCGCGCAGGCAGTCGCCTTCGGTGTCGCCCTGGCGCAGGGCCAGGCCATCGTCGCTCACCAGGCGCGACAGCGTGGCCCGATACAGCAAGGCCAAAGCGGCGCGCCGCTCTCCGCTGGCCCACAGCGCGCGCACTTGCGCTGTGACGTCCGGCGGGAGCGACTCGGCGCGGATGTCCAGGCCGCCCACTTCGGTTGCGCGCGCCAGCTTGACGCCGCGGCTGAAAGCGGGGAAATGGTCGCGGTAGCGGTACAACAGGTAGGCAACGACGCCGATACCGAGCGCGATGAACACGATCTTGAAGATCGACGCCAGAAAACCCAGGTTCGGCAAGTTTGGAAAACCGGATGCGTCCCGCTTTTTCTCCTTTTTCTTGGCCTTGATTTTGGCCGGCTTGGGCTGCCAGTTCTCCACGCACTCAAAGCCGCGCAAGTCCTTGTGCTGGTAGACCTGGTCGACCTGCTGGCGCACTTGCGCCTGGTGCGCATTGGCGCTCTTGCCGCGCGCCGGGAGGTCGAGTTTTGGACCGTCGCAGGTGGCGCTGAGTGCTGCAGGGGTGGCGGGGGCGGCCGCGCGGGCGTCGGCGTCGGGCGCCGCGCCCAGCGCGCACGCGGCAGCCAGCGTGGCGAGCAGCAGCGAGAGCGCCGGTGCGCCTGGCGTATGCGGCTTGGCCAGTACGGGGCGGCGGATCTGGCGCAGCTGGAGTTCGAGGTCCCACGCCTCCAGGCTGGCGCGCCGGTTCAGGTACAGCGTAAAGCCGCAGGCGGTGTAGATGGGCGCCATGATGCCGCCCGCCACGGTGTAGGCGCCCAGCCACATCAGTTCGCCGAGCCGGTTGCCCACCACGTCCGCTTGCTCGCCGAAGAGCAGCCGAAATGGGCTGGCGCCGTCGCCGTCGCCGGCGAACATGGCCAGGAAGTAGATCAGGCCGAATTCGAGCACCAATTCAAGCACCACGCACACGATGCCGAACCAGAACGCGGCCTGACCCGTGCCGTTGGCGCGCAACACGCGCCGGCGCACGGCGGCCACGTCGTCGCGCGCCATCTCGAGCTGCCAGACCGGCTGCATCAGGCCGCGCCCGGCGGCAAAGATGCGCCCCCAGGTCAGCAGTTGCCAGGCGCCGCCGCCTAGCTGGCCGGGCCAGGCGCGCACCGCTTCCTGCCACGTGACGGCAGTGCCGAACACCTGGCGCGAGAGCACGTACAGCGGCGCGCGTTCGAGCATGGGGCGCACCCACCAGGCCAGCACGGCCCACAGCCAGCCCAGATCGGGCAGGTAGAGCGTGAGCGCCGCGCACAGCGCCGCCAGCGGCAGCCAGAGCACCAGAAAGGATTTGTAGGCGGCGCCCGCGTGCGAACGCAGCAGCGCAAAGCCCAGGTCAAGCGCCTGGGCGTGGCTGCGCGGGCGCAGCTCGATTTGCAGCTTGTCTATTTGCACGGCGCGCCCCTCATTGCTTGCCGCGCCCGGCGAACGCGAAGAACGCGATCACCAGCGTCCAGCACAGCGCGCCCACCGCATACTTGACGCTTTGGGGAATCGACGTCGAGGCCGACCAGAAGCCTTCGAAAAAGGCGGCCAGAAAGGTCAGCAGCGCAGCGCCCACGATCACCGGGAACATTTGTTCGCTAGCGACATGCAGCGCGTGGCCGCGCGACAGGCGGCCCGGGTGGATCAGCGCCAGGCCCAGCTTCATGCCCGACAGGCCCGAGAGCACCAGGCCGGTCACTTCAAAGCTCGAATGGGTGATCACGAACGACCAGAAAGTGTGGCGGGTGGCCGGATCCTTGCTCAGCCAAGCGCCGATCACGCCGATGTGCATGCCGTTGAACGCCAGGCTCAGCAAAGCGGGAATGCCGCCGAAAATACCGCCAGCAAAGGTCCGAAAGCAGATCGAGATATTGTTCCAGATATAGTGGCCGAACATTTGCATATCGCCCTCGCTGCCGCCGCGCCCAAACTTGATGGCGCTGGGCTGGTACATCTGGTGCGCGCTGGCCAAGTCGTTTGACGACATAAAACTGTAAGCCAGTTGCGGGTCGTACCAGACCATGAGGCCAATGCCCAGGCCCACGCCAAACACGGCCAGCACGGCCACCAGCAGCAAGCGCCATTCGGCGCGCACGCGGCACGGAAAGTCGACCATCATCCAGCGCAGCAGCGTATTGGGGCGCTGCACCGCGCTGCCGTACAGCAGGCGATGGCAGTCGCCCACCATCTTTTGCAGGTAGTCGGCCACGGCCGGGGAGTAGCCGCGCTGGCGGCACAGCGCCAGGCACTGGCACAGGCGGCGGTACAGCGCCGGCAAGTCGCGCCGGTCGGTGGCGCTGCCGTCGAGGATGGCGGCGATGCGCTGCCACAGCTTAGCGTTGTCGGCTTCAAACTGGTGTTGCTTCATTGGGTAAATCCTGCGACATAGCCGCGCATCGCTTCGACCGAGGCGGCGCCGATGCGGCCGGTGAGCGGCGCGGCGAGCGTGCCCAGTTCAGCCATGCGCTCGATCGGCAAGCTGCTTTCGCGGTCGAACAGGTCGGCCAGAGTGCGCTGCTGGTCGGCATTGAGGGGGAAGGGCGGCGGCATCGGTGGGGCCGCCGGCGGGCGCGTGCGCACCGGCCTGAACTCGCGGTGGATGACGACAGTGCCGGCGACAATGTCGCCGAGGCGCCGGAACTTCACGTCGAGCATCATGCACAACAGGCCCGACATATAGAAGATGGGCAGGAAGTCCGCCACCAGCAGCAGGTTGCGCAGCGTCGATTCGCGCCAGCCGACCGGCAAGCCGTCGGCGCGCACCACTTCCAGGCCGGTGGCGCGCTTGCCCAGCGTGCGTCCGCCGAAATAGACTTCGCTGATGATGGGGTAGCCCCAGTAGGCGACGAACAGGGCGATCGAGTACAAACCCTCACCGAGCTTGCCTTTGGGGAGAATAGCGTACAGGAGCCCGGCGGCGACCGCCCAGACCAGGAAGTCGAGCATCCAGGCCACCGCGCGCAGATAAGGGCCGGCGGGGGTGAGCAGCAGGCGGATGCCTTCGGGTGTGACGAGGGACAAACGGCCGTCTAACAAGCGCGTCCCCTGGGATGGTTGGGCGCCGCGCTGCCTGTGTGACTTCCCGCCATGCTTAGCGCCATGCTGTGTGCCGTCTTGTTTTATTCTGTAGGTGTGTTTATTGTAACCAAGAAACGATATGCGGCTGGCAAAAATATGCATTTGACAGCATGAAAGCGACGCAAACGTGGGGCAGTGGATAAATTTACAACAATACGGGGAGCGAACTAGGTGGGTCGGGTTAGCGTAAATTGGCTTGGGAAGGTAGTCGTCCCGGCTCGCACGTGCTCGCTTGACTGTGTAAAGTAGCCAACGGCAGCCGGTCACTTTATGTCAAACGAAGCTTCAACGCGTGATGGGAGGCCAGACATAGGCGCGCTGGTAACGGTTGTTTACCAGCGCGATTCTTCCACGGACAGATTGGCGTTCAACCACCCTCGCTGGCAGCGATCTCTTTGTAGCCTTTCTTGGTTTTTTCCTTGATCAGTTTTTCACGCTCGGCACGTGCTTCGCCCGGTTCGTCGAAATCCTTCACCTTCGATTGTCCGGCAGTGCCGATACGGCCGAATCTAACATTCAACTCACAATCGCTGACGCTCACTTCCCAGAATTTGCTTGCGATGCCTTCCACCATCTCGAAACGCCGGACACCCAGGTTTTTCCGATAGCTGGCGACGAAGGCGGAGACGCGCTCTGCAGTGTCAGCCTTGGGCTCCTGGATCAGGAACATCTCGCGGTCTTCCCAATCGACCACGACCCCGATGGCCTCAGCCATTTCCTGGTCAAACTCGTCAAACGCGTCTTCGTCCTCGCAATCGGACGGCGGCATGAAGTTAAAGACCACGTACAGGTGGCCATTGCTCATGAAACGTAGCTCCGGCTCACCTTCAGCATCAAAACCCGAAAGCGCGACAACGCGCGCCACTTCACTATCGTTATTATCTTCCATGTGGTGCTGGCGTTTTCCGATGGCAGTGCATTGCGGGTGTACAAATCCCGTATGAGAAAGTCGAGATGCAACGTTACTAAAGTGTACTGCCGGTAATATTAAGGTGTCCATCCCCAATGTGCAAGGATGCAGGCGGGGCAGACTGCCGTTTTGAGTGACCGCGCGCCGCTTCAGTGGCGCTCGTCGGCTTGCGGCGTGTCGACCAGTGGCTGGGTGAACCTGGGCGACGCTACTTTGTCAGCCTTGACGATGCATGTTTCGTACGGCAGGCGGCGAGCCGTCGATCGGTCAACAAGTGCAATTGGATGATGCCAGGAGGCCCAGTCCATTGATCGATTCAATGGGAAAAAAACGACTCGGAAATGCTGACCCAGGCATGCGAGGAAGGCACGTGGGCTTGGGCAAGCAGACGGTATTTCAGCGTTGCGACGTTTGCCAACGAGTATGGCCATATCAGGCACGTGCGAGACATGTCGTACTGCTCAAGGCGGGCGAAAATCCTTAAAAACTTCAGCGCTATCGTTTACCTTCAACTAATTTCCGCCTTGGCGATGATCCTGACATTTCATCACCAGTGACGCGCAACGTTAAATAACGCTGGTCATGATTCGCACGCGCTCCTCGCGCCAGTCCGCTTTACAATTTACGATTAGCGTCCGCTCGAATCGTAGCCTGTTGAAAGCGCTTCAACTTGCGGCAAAATACCGCTGGTACGCGATCGCCATCGTGTGGATGGTTGCCGTGGCGGGCTGGGCCACCGTCTTCACGCTGCCCAACGACTACCAGACCAGCGCGCGCGTGTTGCATGGAAATTTCTTCTGCGGAGGCACTGATTTATCCCCTGCGGTTTCCTCCTTCGCGGCTTGCCCAACGCCGGCCGGGGACGCCTTCGCGCATCAGTTCGGGCCTGTGGCGGCGGCCGGCATCGGACAACCCTTAACGAAAGCGGACGGCCGATGGCGCCTACTCTACACCACAGGAATAGCCCGACCCACTCTATTCGAGGCCGACCCACTTTATTCGCTCTCGTCAATTGTTGCAACATAAGGAACTGCAGGACGCAAAAATACTTTCGCGCGAAAGCGCCCGACAGCTGGCAGGTAGCCAGTGCAAATGCAAAAATATGGCACGTGGCAAAATGGATCGTTCGTACTTTGATGAGAAGAAGGAATACAGGTGCCGAAGGTATTCAAGGATGACAAGCCGTGCGCGATCTGCGCTTTTATCGGCAGCTGGATGTATTTGCTCATGAAAAAATTTGGCCCGGAGCCGGACCTGGCGCTGTGGTCGAGCGCGACGGTGATCACGGCGCTGCGCTTGGCCTCCTGGCGATTCGAAATGCGGATAGGACATTAGTCTGACGGAAAATGCTTTTATGTTAAGGTTTTCTTTTTTTTACTGGATGACCTCACATGCCCCTGCAACCCAAGCTGCTGCTGCTCTTAGTGATTGCGTCGACGTTGCTCTTCGGCGGCTGCGCCAAGAAAGCCACCACGGAGCCCGGGCTTGCCAAGGTGGACTATTGGAAACCGATGTCCAGCTACCTCGCCGGCAACTACAGCGCCATGTGCATGGGGAATCCTGCGGAGACGAACGTCAACATCGTCATCGGTGCCGACGGCAAATACACCTTCGGTCAATACGCGGGCGACCTACACACAAGCACGGAGCTGGTGTTCAGCCGTAAGCGCCAATGGGACGGCTCTGTCGGGCTCTTTTTACACGCGGAGTGGGACGATGGGGTGCTCAACCTGGCCACCGGTAATGGCGGCCAGGGGAGTGTCGCCAGTTTTGGCAAGGGCGGAACTAATGTGTTTGTTTGCTCCCCATCGAAATGGACGATTGGGCTTGCCGCCAAGCCTCTGCACGTCGTGTTCGCGAGCCTGCTCGACGCGGCCCCACGCCAGATCAGTTGCATTCGTGCTGCCGACATGAAGATGACGAAGCTGTCTTATCAATTCAAGGATGGCGTGGTTCAGATTGGAGAGTACAAATACGGCGGTTTCAAATACCAAGCGCAACACTGGGTTAATTAACAGTGTCAGTCGGATGTTGCAGCAAGGCTATGTGCTGA
>NZ_JAFCTU010000047.1:0-33377 GCF_049896185.1 Massilia sp. TSP1-1-2 | reverse complement strand
CATCCGAACTACGGTCAGCGCCAAGCGATGCCGAAAAACCGTAAGCGCGATGGAGATTCATGCAACATTCGGGCTAGTGCTGCGAACTTTTGCCGTGGCCGGAGGGTGCGACGCATATCTGGTTGCGCCCGCCCTCCTTTGCTTCGTACAGCATGGCGTCGGCGCGCAGGAACAGTTCGTTTTCGCTCTTGTATTCGGGATAGGCCGCCACCCCGCCGCTGAAGGAAAAGTGGCGCGTGTCGCCGGGCTTGACTTCAAACGGGATCGCGCAAAAGGCCTGGCGCATGGCGTCGAGCCGGCGCCAGCCCTCTTCGAGCGTGCAATCCCAGAATACGACGACAAACTCCTCGCCGCCAAAGCGGCTGAGCAGGTCGCGCTCGCCGATGTGCGGCGCCAGCGTGAGCGACAGGCGCTTGATGACGATATCGCCGAAATAATGGCCCCAAGTGTCGTTGATGGTTTTGAACTTGTCAATATCGACAATGCCAAACGCGAGCGGACGCGCTTCGCTGGCCGCCTGGCGAATCAGTTCCTGCGCTTTTTTCTGCAGGCCGATCTTGTTGAGCAGCCCGGTGGCGCGGTCCTTGCCGATCAAGTCCTTGTTGACGCGAATCTTGTTGGCGCGGTTGATCAACTGCGCGGCCAGCACGTCGGGGTCGGTCATCAGGATGATTTCGTCAAAGCCGCTGGCCAGCGCGCTACGGGTCAGGGCCGCGTTCGGGTGGCGCTGCAGCATCGTGATTTCGCGCACGGGATCGGCTTCAATGTTCTTCTTGAGAACGCGCACCAGCGATTCCGTTCGCTCATACTCGGCGTCGGTAATGAGCACCAAGTCCGGCTGCAATTCCTTCACGCGCAAATGCAGCGTCTGCGAGTCGCCGTGGTGGATCACTTCCACGCGCGCCTGCAACAAGGCCGCCTCATCCAGGCCAACCGGTTCGCCCAGGTACACCAGGCGCACCAGGTCGCCGCGCTTTTTCTGGACGAACAAGGTGAACAATTTGTCGACCAGCACGTCGTTGGCAATCGGCTTTTCCGCATACGCGAGGCAATTGCTGTCGACCAGGCGCTGCTGCAGCAGGTAGCGGCCACCCTGGCGTACTGTTTGCAGGTAGACATAGCTTTGTTCGCTCGGCAGGCGCTGCAGCAATTCGCCCAGCATCAAGGTCTTGCGGCTGTCGTGCATGTCGGCCTGCATGCTGTGCAGGGCGTCAAGGTCGATGACGAACAGGGAGTTGCCGCGGTCGCCTTCGACGGCCATGACAAAATCTTGCACTTCGTTGAAAAAGAGGATGTCGAAGTCGTATTTATGCGCGCATAGCAGCAGTTCAGCCTGGTTGTCCTTGATGAAAAAAGTCTGGGACAGCAGCATTACTTCGTTCTTGTAGAGCGGCGCATCATTTGTCATGTTTCGTCAGCCTTCATTGCCTTGGTGGGTTAATCGCTCACTACATCACCATACACAAGAATGCCGATCTTCGCTGTACTAAAGATGGGTTCGCATTGTTGCCAAAAAAACCCGTGTTTTCACCAGGAAAAACACGAGCCGGCCGGCGGCTGTCAGACGCCGCGGCGAAAACTTTCCCGTACCGTTACTTGGTCATCGACAGCGCGTAGTTACCGGCGCCGCTGTAGGAATACACGGTGACCCGGTAGTAACCGGCGCTGGCGGGATACGTCACCGACTCCGACGACGTCGGCGACGTGCTTTCTGCAACTTTCAGCCAGGCGCTGTTGGTCCCGCGTTCCAGCCTCAGTTCGAAGTCGGCGCTGGCCGGCGCGCTCAAAGTCGCCTTGATCGTGCCCCCGGCGTACTCGAACCATGGCGATGGCAAAATCACCGATTGCCCGGCAGACAGGTAACCGGTGAAGGTCTGCGCCGGCGGGGTAACGGGCCCGTTGCCGACATCGAACCAAACCGTCTTGGCCCGATCGCCATTTGCGTGCCCATGTTGCTGATCTGGTAGCGTGGAGAAATCGAGTGGCATCGTGATTATGCGTGGTATCGGTAGTGCAGGAAATGGTGATCAAACCTTGACCATTCAAATAGAATTGCTATTCTATTTGAATGGTCAGACTAGCAAAATACAACGAAGACAGCTTCATCGACAGCGCCATTAACATCGCCGCGCAGTGCGGCATCGGCGCGCTATCAATGGCGTCGATTGCCTCCAGCGCCGGCGAGCCGATTGGTTCCCTATATCACCGTTTCGATTCGCGCGGCACGGTGCTGGCGCGCGCCTGGCTGAAGGTCCGGGCCGATTTTCGCGCGCACGTCTTGCCACATTGGGAGTCGGGCAACACGTGGAGCGCGGTCGAAGCGCTCTTGCAATGGTGCCGCAGCAAGCCGGCTTACGCGCGCTTCATGCTGCAATCGGATGCCGCGCCGGACTTCGGCGAACTGTCGGCGCAACTGCACGCACTGGTCGAACAAGACCAGGCCGACTACGATGCCGCCTTTGAGCGCTGCGTACAAACCCTGCCGCCGCACTTGGCAAATCCCGGCAATATTGTTCACTTCATCCTGATCGGCGCGCCGGTCGCGATCGTCAAACCTTTCCTGAGCCAGGAGCAAACCATCCCATCCTGCATCGATGGCATGTTGCGCTCATCGCACGATGCTGTGTGCCACTGGGCAAGTTCGTCCCGATGAAGCAAGCCATCCCAAGCGCGCAGCGCTACTCCCTGCAGACCGACAACGGCAAAAAGATTCCCTTGCATGACGAGGCTGGCCTGGCGTCGATGCGCGCCGCGTGCCGCGTTGCGGCCGACACACTCGACATGGTCGCCCCGCATGTCAAAGCGGGCGTTTCAACGGCGCACCTTGACGCCTTGTGCGAAGCCTTCATGCGCGCAGCCGGCAGTATTCCCGCCACCATCGACTATCACGGCTACCAGCACGCCAGCTGCATCTCGGTCAATCATGTGGTCACGCACGGCATCCCGTCGGCCACCAAGCTGCTGCGGGCCGGCGATATCGTCAACATCGACGTTTCACCTTTGCTCCGTGGCTGGCATGGCGACACCAGCCGCACTTTTCAAGTCGGCGCGGTGTCGATCCTCGCCCAGCGTCTGGTGGGCGCCACCTATGAGGCGCTGTTTGCCGGCATTGGCCAGGTGCGTCCGGGCGCCACGCTGGGCGACGTTGGCGCGGCAATTGCGGCAGTGGCGCGCGGGCACGGCTTTTCGACGGTGCGCGACTTTTGCGGCCATGGCATCGGTCGCGTATTCCACGACGCGCCCCAGGTCTTGCACTACGGCCGCGCCGGCACCGGCATCGTGCTCGAGCCTGGCATGATTTTTACCATCGAGCCCATGCTTAACGCCGGCAGCCATCACGTCAAAGTTTCGTCCGACAAGTGGACCACGGTAACGAAAGACCATAGTTTGTCGGCACAGTTTGAACATACCGTTGCGGTTACCAATAGCGGCGTCGAGGTGTTGACATTGTCGGCGGACGAGCGCAACAAGGCCTTCTGCTGAAACGCGCGCTTCAATGCCGGGGCGTCAGGCCCAGTGCACATTTTGCAGCATTGACGTCCGTCTGCTTTACACTAGCGAGTTGGCAACCGCTGCTCTCGACTGATCATGATTACCGACTCCTCTTGGAACCACGCCCCTGCCACCCTGTCCAAGCAAGACAGTGAGGCGATCGCGGCGCATGCCGCCGCGTCCGATCAAACCGGCATGCTTGCCCCGGAACTGCAAGCCTTGCTCCACGCCCGCGGCTGGCTCAGCATGCTGGCCCCGGCGGCGGCAGGCGGCGCCGAGATGGCATTGCCGGACGCGGTGCGCCTGGAAGAAGCAATTGCCAGCGTTGACGGCAGCACCGGCTGGCTCGTCACGCTGTGCGCGGGCGCCGGCTGGTTCGGCGGTTACCTAGCGCCCGATTTCGCGCGCGACGTGATTGGCACGCCGGCCGTGTGCGTGGGCGGCAGCGGCGCGCCGACCGGGTACGCCGAACGCGAAGGCGACGGCTACCGGCTCAGCGGGCGCTGGGACATCGCCACCGGGACGCCGATGGCAACCCACTTCACGCTCAACGCGATGCTGCGCGAACGCGGCGTGCCACTGCTGGACCGGAACGGCGCGCCGCGCGTGCGCGCCTTTATCGTGCCGGCGGTAAACGTCCAAGTGCACCCAAGCTGGCACAGCATTGGCCTGCGGGCGACGGCCTCGCACAGTTTCAGCATGGACGGTGTCTGGGTTGCCGCGCGCCACGCGTTCGACATCGCGCCCGACCATGCGACGGCGCCAGGTCCACTGTACCGGTTCCCGTTTCTCACGCTGGCGTTCGTCACGCTGGCGGCCAATGTGGCGGGCATGGCGCTGCATTTCCTGCGCCTGGCCGGGCCGCTGATCGCACGCCGGCGCCATCCACTGTCCGGCTGCCTGCTGGGGGAACTGCCGGCGGTCGTGGAGGTCATACGGGAGCAAGAGCACAGTGTCGCAGAAGCGCGAGCCCATTTTTATCGCCTACTCGACAATATGTGGAGCGCGGTCTGCGCCAATGCGCCAGTCGATGCCGGCGTACTGAACGCGGCGTCGCTGGCCTTGGTCGATGCCGCGCGCCACGCTGTCGACACGCTGTATCCTTATTGCGGACTGTACGCGGCAGATCAACGCAGCGACATCGGCCGCGTCTGGCGCGACCTGCATACGGCCACGCAGCACGCGATGCTGGTGCCGTTGCCAACGGCGCCGGCGCAAACAAGTCAGCACATCCGGGCCATTGAAAATGGGCTTGTGCAAGCGGTCTAGAGCAAGCGGTCTAGCGCAATGGGTCTAGCGCAACGGGTCTAACGCAACGGGTCTAGAGCCAACGTATCGCCTGCTTTCGGGTCGACGTACTTGCTTTTTTCAGGAGGAATTTTGTCAACGCGACTAGCATCATGCAGTTGTGGCCAGCTAACGGCCCATGTGACGGGCGATCCTGTCCGCATCTCCATTTGCCACTGCCTGGCTTGCCAGCGCCGCACTGGCAGTCCCTTTGCGCATCAAGCAAGGTTTTTGCGCAAAGAAGTCAAGGTCACCGGCCAATCAACCCAGTTCATCCTCACCGGCGATGAGGGCACGCGCGCCAAGTTCCACTCTTGTCCCGGCTGCGGCGCCACGGTCTATTACGAGCCTGAGGCCATGGAAGCGTTTTTGGCGATTCCCGTTGGCGCCTTTGCCGACCCATTATTTCCTCCCCCGACCGTTTCCGTCTACGAATCGCGCATGCACGGCTGGGTTGTGCCGCCGCGCGACCCCGAGCACTTCCCGTAACGGGCGGCATCACTGTATTTGCATTATCATTTCGCACAGACCCGGGGAACCCCCTCCGGCACAAGGAGATAGCATGTTCAGTCACGTCATGGTCGGTTCGAATGATATCGAAAAGTCAAAACAGTTTTACAACGCCGTGCTCGGCGTGATCGGAGCAGGCGAACCGTACCGCAACGAAGCGCCTTCCGGTCAAGTCCGGCTTTTCTACCGGCACGAGGGAAGTACCTTTTGCATTAGCGAGCCCATCAACGGGGAAGACGCCACGTTTGCCAATGGCGGCACCATTGGCTTCAAGTGCAGTTCGCCCGAGCAAGTGCAGCAATTTTACGACACGGCACTGGCCCACGGCGGGCGCTCCATTGAAGACCCGCCGGGCCTGCGCGAGAGCCCCATGGGCACCATGCACCTGGCCTATCTGAGGGATCCGGACGGTAACAAGCTGTGTGCGGTCTGTCGCTCCAAATAAGGGCGTGCTGCTGAACGCGCAAGCGCGGGGACGCGCCCGCTTGCCGACAGCCTGATCCGTTGCGACTCATTTTTCACTTGTATGGAAGAATGAGGGATGACTAAAAGACCGAATTTTTCCGCGCTCTTCGATGCGTCGCCCTATCCGTACCTGCTCATCGATACGCACTTCGTGATCATCGGTGCGAACCCGTCGTATTTACAATCGACGGGGCGACATGCCGACGACATCTTGGGAAAAAATATCTTTGATGCATTTCCGGTCAACCCAGCGGACCCGGATTCGACCAACCTGGAGGAAGTGCGCCTGTCGATCGAGCGCGCGATTGCCACACGCGCGCCGCATACCAGCGCCCTGCTTCGCTATGCGGTGAGCCGTGAAACGCCGGAGGGCACCGTATTTGACGAGCGCTACTGGAGCGCGGTCCACACCCCGGTCCTGGACGAGAGCGGCGCGGTTGCGTTCATCATGCAAAACGCGATCGACGTGACCGACTTGTACCGCTTCGATGTCACGGCCAAAAAGTATTACCTCAAGCAAGATGCCAACGCCGTGCCGGACGTCGCGCAGCTAAACCGGCCCCAGATGCATGAAGCGATGACGCGTATCCTGAATGCGGAGCGCAGCCAGCTGCAAATATTGTTCAATCAGGCGCCGGGATTCATCGCGGTGCTGACCGGCGCTGACCATACGTATGAAACGGCCAACGAAGCTTACTACCAGCTGATCGGTTACCGGAACATCATTGGCCAGAGCGCAGCGACAGCACTGCCCGAGCTGGCAGGCCAAGGTTTCGACCAACTTCTCGACAGCGCCTATCAAACCGGCAAGCCGGTTGTTTTGCGCGAGCGAAAGATCACGCTGCAACGTGAACCCGGCGGCCCGCTGGAAGACCGGTATGTCGACATGCTTTACCAACCGATCCGGGGCCAGGACGGACGGGTGACCGGTATTTTTGCACAGGGCAATGACGTCACCGGCGCGTACCAGGCCAAGTGCGCCTTGTCCGAAAAAATCGCGCAACTGGAAGAAGCGCAGTCCAGCCAGGCTTTTCAGCTGGAACTGGCCGATCGCATCCGCCAACTTAGCAATCCCGACGACGTGACCGCGGCGGCGTGCGAGCTGCTGGGGCGAAAACTGCATGTCTGGCGCGTTCTGTATGCGGAAGTGGACGACGACCGGGGCGCCATTTTGACCCGGCGTGGCTGGACGGCAACGGGAGGCGAAGGTGTGACACAACAATGCAAGACAATGGATGACTTCAGTCCCGCTGTCATCGCGTCACTGCGCAGCGGGAAAATCGTGGTCATTGACGATGTGGTGCAAAAAAACGAGACGGCCAAGCACCTGGACGCATTGCCGCACAGCGGTGTGCGCGCCGAGCTGCTGTTGCCACTCGTAAATGCGGGAAAATTGACGGTGGTCCTGGTGATCGACAGCGCCGCCCCGCGCGTCTGGCGCGACAAGGAACTGCGCATGGCGCAGGAAATGGCCGAACGCACCTGGTCGGCAGTGGAAACGGTACAGGCGCAAATTGCCTTGCGCGCCGAGCGCGACCAGAGCCAGTACATTTTTGACGGCATGGTGGAAGGCTTTGCCGTCCTGGACCGCGACTGGGCCATCCGGCGCATGAATGCCGAGGGCTTGCGCATTACCCAGCGTTCAGCCGCCGAGGTAATCGGACACAACCATTGGGATGTCTTCCCCGAATTCAAAGGCACCGTCACCGAAGAAGCTTACCGCCGCGTGATGCAGACCGGGATAACTGAAATCATCGAGCTATTCTATATCCGGCCAGACGAAAAGCCATCGTGGATGGAAATACGCGCGCATAGTTCACTGGATGGCGGTATCGCATTTTTCTTTCGCGATGTTACCGAGCGCAGGTTGGCGCAGGAACAGCTGACCATTGCCGATCGGCGCAAGGACGAATTCCTGGCCATGCTTGCCCATGAGCTGAGAAATCCCCTGGCCCCGATCGGGGCGGCAGCGCAGTTGTTGCAACGAGCAAAGCTCGACGACGCCCGTGTACGCCAGACCAGCCAGATCATCGGGCGCCAGGTGGACCATATGACGCACCTGATCAATGATTTGCTGGACGTCTCGCGCGTGACAAGAGGCTTGGTTACGCTGGACAAGGCGCCGCAGGATATCCGGCATATCGTCGCCGAAGCCGTGGAACAGGTGACGCCGCTGATACAGTCCCGGCGCCACCGCCTGGCCTTGTTCTTGCCTCCCGAGTCGACCAGGGTGGAAGGCGATCAAAAGCGGCTGGTGCAAGTGTTCACCAATATCCTGAACAATGCTGCCAAGTACACCAACGAGGGCGGCAATATCGTTCTCAAGACGGACGTGCAGGACGCGCGCGTGCTGGTGCAGGTGACTGACGATGGCATTGGCATGTCGGCCGACCTGGTCGAGCACGCGTTTGACCTGTTCGCGCAAGCCGAGCGCACATCGGACCGCTCCGCAGGCGGCCTGGGGCTTGGTCTGGCGCTTGTAAAAAGCCTGGCCGAACTGCACGGTGGGACCGTGACCTGCAACAGTGAAGGCATCGGCAAGGGGAGCACGTTTACTGTTTGCCTGCCGCGCCTGATGACGCAAGATCCGCAGGAAGACCATGCCTATGGCAGCAATGTGAGCGCGCCGGACGCCAAGGCCTTGCGAATTCTGATTGTGGACGACAACGTCGATGCCGCCTTGATGCTGGCGATGCTGCTCGAGGCGTCAGGCCATCAAGTGATGGTCGAATATGGCGCGCGCGCAGCCTTGGCGCGGGCCAAGGCGGAGCGGCCCGACGTCTGCCTGCTCGATATCGGCTTGCCCGGCATGGATGGGACAGAGTTGGCGCGGGGCATGCGCCTGATGCCGGAAACGGCCGGCGCCTTGCTGATTGCCGCCACCGGCTATGGACAAGAAAGCGACCGCCAGCGCACCATGGCGGCCGGGTTCAACCATCACCTGGTCAAACCGCTGGATATGAAAAAGCTGTTTTCCATACTTGAACAGGTTTGATTGCGCGAAGCAGTGATGGCCTCCTGCATTCTCAGGCGAAAGTAAAAGCGCGGCCTCGCCCCCAAAGCGACAGATCTATCGTGCGCGTCTGGACAATCTGAAAACGCACACATAGACTGGACGTTTTTGAAGACGGAGCGACGAGATGCTTGCGCCCGAAGATCAGGGTAGCCTGTCAGCCATAACTTCACGGCATTGTCTGCCATGGACTGCCGAGGAGTCCAGTCGCGCGGATCTGTACGGTCTGTGCGCCAGCCTGCTGCTCGACGTTCCCGATGGCGTCTTGCTCGCGTCACTCGGCGCAGCCGCGCCCGATCTCACGTCTTTGCCCGGCAACCCCCTCCAGGATGCACTTGGCAAACTGGCTGCGGCGGCCAGCATCACGCCGCAGGGCACTGTCCGCGACCAATTCGACACCCTGTTCACCAGCACCGGCACCCCCGTCATCAACCCGTATGCCAGCGTGTACTTGGCCGGCTTCATGAACGACAAACCGCTTGCCCGACTGCGCGGCGATCTCGCGCAACTGGGCTTGGCGCGCGTTGCCGGGCGCGGCGAGGCCGAAGATCACCTTGGCGTGCTGTGCGAAATCATGCGCGTCATGATCGGTAGCGAACAACTGCGGCAACCGCTGTGGCGCCAGCAGCAATTTTTCTTCCGCCACATTCATCCCTGGTATGCAGCGTGCCTGACGCAGGTGCGCCAGACAGCGGGCGCCACCTTCTATGGGCGTGCAGCGCATGTTGTTCATACCTTTCTCGAGATTGAAGCGCAAGCATTCACCATCGATCACCCCGCCAGCCAAACCGAGGAGACTTCTTGATGACCAAGGACGCAACCCTGCCTGACGCCAGGCGCCGGCGTTTCCTGGCAGCGGCCGGCGGCGCCGGTGCGCTCGCTACCGTGGCGGCCATCGCCCGGCCGGCAGCAGCAGCCGAAGCGCGGCCCCTTTCACCGGCCGCCACGCCGGGCGGCTATCACGAGACTGAGCATATTCGCCATTATTACCGCACTGCCCGCTACTGGTAGCCGCCAAGGACGCCGCTGATGACTATTGACTCGCTTTCGCCATCGCCCCGGGTCCAACCGTCCGGGCTGACCCGCAGCAGCGGCTCGGGGCGCCGCGACTTTCTGGTCAAGGCCGGCATCACGGCCGGGGTTGCCTCGTTCGCCCGCCATCTGCAAGTGAACGTGATCGGCCAGGCGCGCGCCCAGGCGCCGCCAGTGGACGACAGCAGCCAGACCAAACACACCGTGTGCACCCACTGCTCGGTGGGCTGCTCGGTGGAAGCAGTCGTCAAGAACGGCGTGTGGATTCGGCAGGAAGCGGCCTTCGGCTCCCCCATCAATATGGGCGCCCATTGCGCCAAGGGGGCGTCGCTGCGCGAGCATGGCCATGGGGAACACCGGCTGCGCTATCCGATGAAACTGGTGGCAGGAAAGTATCAGCGCATTTCGTGGCAGCAAGCGATCGAGGAAATCGGCACTCAGTTGCTCAAGCTGCGCCAGCATGCGGGGCCCGATGCCTTGATGGTCATCGGCAGCAGCAAGCACAGCAACGAGCAGGCGTATTTGATGCGCAAATTTGTCTCTATGTGGGGCAGCAATAATTGCGACCATCAAGCGCGCATCTGTCATTCCACCACCGTGGCCGGCGTCGCCCAGACCTATGGCTATGGCGCGATGACCAATTCGTTCAACGATTTGCATCATAGTAAAGCCGTGATGTTCATCGGCTCCAATCCGGCCGAAGCCCATCCGATTTCGATGCTGCATTTCCTGCATGCCAAGGAGCTCGGCGCCAAGATGATCGTGGTCGATCCGCGCTTTACCCGCACGGCGCGCTTTGCGCATCAGTACGTCACCATCCGGCCCGGTACCGATATTGCGCTGGTATGGGGCATTGTCTGGCATATTTTCAAGAACAACTGGGAAGACGGCGCCTATATCGCCGCCCGCACGCACGGCATGGAAGCGGTGCGGGCCGAGGTGGAGAAATGGACGCCGGACAAGGTGCTCGATGTGACCGGTGTGCCCGAAGCAGCCGTGCACCAGATCGCCGCGACGCTGGCCAACAATCGCCCTTCGTCGGTGGTGTGGTGCATGGGAATTACCCAGCACCACGTGGGCACAGCCAACGTCAGGGCGCTGTCAATTCTACAGCTCGTGCTTGGCAATATCGGTGTCGCGGGCGGTGGCGCCAACATTTACCGTGGCCACGACAACGTGCAGGGCGCTACCGACGTCGGGCCGAACCCGGACTCCCTGCCCGGCTACTACGGGATCGCACAAGGGGCCTGGAAGTATTTCTCGACTGTTTGGGGCGTCGACTACGATTGGCTCAAGGCCCGCTTCGCCTCCCAGGAATTGATGGAAAAACCGGGATTGACAGTCTCGCGCTGGTTTGACGGCGTGTTGGAAAAAAACGAATACCTCGACCAGCCCAGCAATTTGCGCGCGGTATTTTATTGGGGCCACGCGCCCAACAGCCAGACGCGCCTGCCCGACATGCAGGCTGCCATGCAAAAGCTCGACCTGCTGGTCGTGGTCGATCCCTATCCCTCCATGACGGCGGCCATGCATGGGCGCCAGGAGGGGGTTTACCTGTTGCCGGCAGCGACGCAGTTTGAAACGGAAGGCTCGGTCACCGCGTCCAACCGCAGCATCCAATGGCGCGAAAAAGTCATCGAACCGCTATTCGAATCCAAGACCGACCACGAGATCATGTATCTTCTGGCCAAAAAATTTGGCTTCGCCACTGAACTGTGCAAGAACATTGGCGTCGTCAACAACGTGCCAGTGATCGAAGACATTTTGCGCGAGATAAACCGTTCCTGCTGGACCATCGGCTACACCGGCTGCTCGCCCGAGCGGCTCAAGCTGCACATGCAAAACAAGCATACCTTCGACCCGACCACCCTGCGCGCCGCCGACGGCCCCTGCAAAGGCGACTATTACGGCTTGCCGTGGCCATGCTGGGGCACGCCCGAGATGAAGCACCCCGGCACGCCCATTTTGTATGACATCAGCCGGCCGGTCATGGAGGGCGGCATGCCGTTTCGCGCCAACTGGGGCGTGGAACACGATGGTGAAAACTTGCTGGCGGCCGATGGCTCGGCGCCCGTGGACAGTCAAATCGATACCGGCCACCCGGAGTTCGACCACGTACTGCTCAAAAAGCTGGGCTGGTGGCGCGAGTTGACGGCCGACGAGCAAAGCAAGGCCGAGGGCAAGAACTGGAAGACGGACCTGTCGGGCGGCATCATCCGGGTCGCCATGGCACATGGCTGTGCTCCCTACGGCAACGCGCGCGCACGCTGCAATGTCTGGAATTTTCCCGATCCCGTGCCCGTGCACCGCGAACCGCTGTTGTCGCCCCGGCGCGACCTCGTCGCCAAATACCCGACCTATGACGACAAGGCCAGTTTCTGGCGCCTGCCAACCTTGTTCAAGTCCGTCCAGGCAATGGATTACTCCACACAATACCCGCTGGTGATGACTTCCGGACGGCTGGTCGAGTACGAAGGCGGCGGCGACGAGACGCGCTCCAATCCCTGGCTGGCCGAACTGCAGCAGGACATGTTTATTGAGATCAACCCAGTTGACGCCGCCAAATACGGCGCCGCCACCGGTCACTATCTGTGGGTGGAAACGCCAACCGGCGCGCGCATGAAGATCAAGGCGATGGTGACGCCGCGCGTTCCCGCCGGCATTGTCTGGATGCCATTCCATTTCGGCGGCTGGTGGATGGGCGCCGACTTGCACGACAACTATCCGACAGGCGCCGCCCCGATCGTGCGTGGCGAGGCGGTCAATACCGGTTGGACGTACGGTTATGACGCCGTCACGATGATGCAAGAAACCAAGGTATCGCTGTGCCGTTTGGCCGCTTTGTAAAGGATTGACGATGTCGGCAAGAATGAAATTCATTTGCGATACCGAACGCTGCATCGACTGCAATGGCTGCGTCACCGCGTGCAAGAACGAAAATGAAACGCCGTGGGGTGTCAATCGGCGCCGCGTCGTCACGATCAATGATGGTGTGCCGGGCGAACAATCGATCTCGGTTGCCTGCATGCATTGTACTGACGCGCCCTGCATGGCGGTGTGTCCCACCAACTGCATTTATCACACGGCTGACGGGATCGTTTTGCACAACAAGGATCAGTGCATCGGCTGCGGCTATTGCTCATACGCGTGTCCGTTCGGCGCGCCGCAGTTTCCGGAAAGCGGGCTGTTCAACCATCGCGGCAAAATGGACAAGTGCACATTCTGCGCGGGCGGGCCGGAGCCGGACATGTCGGACGCGGAGTTCAAGAAATATGGCCGCAACCGGATCGCCGAAGGCAAACTGCCCGCCTGCGCGGAACAGTGCGCCACCAAGGCGCTGCTGGCGGGCGACGCTGCGCAGATCGCCGACATCTACCGCCAGAGGGTAGACACCCGCGGTTACGGCGCGCAACTTTGGGGCTGGGACGTTGCCTACAACAGGAGCAAGAAATGACGCGCGCACGGCGCCCGCCTTGCCTGAGCTTGGGGTTGCCGATGCTGCTGGCGGTGCTGCTGGGCGGCTGCCTTGAAGTCGAGCAATATCCAGCGTATGCGCACGGGGCGTACGCTGGCAAGAAGGATGATCAGGCGCCCTTGCGCAAGTTCGGCAACGACCGGCGCGCATGGCAGGCCGCCGTGGCTGCGCGCACCGGCTTCCAGAACGAATACCTGCGCACCAAACCCTGAAGGAGACGCCATTGCGCACCTTGCTGACCCTGATATGCATGCTCCTTGCCTTGTCCGCCGGCCAGGCGGGCGCACGCGGCGGCCCGTCGCCCAGGGACTATCCTGAAGAACAGACCATCAGTGAACATGAGCAAAATGGGCGCAACCCAGGGCCGTTGTCGGCGGCCTCCGGCCAGCAGCATGTCGACCGCCACTATCTGGGCGACTATGGCTTGCACGAGCGTGACGTGATTCTGCAGCGCGGCGGCAATACCTGGCGACTGCTGCGCAACGGGCCGCTGGCGCTGGCCACGGGCAGCGTGCTGCTCGCCACGCCCTTGCTCATTGCCGCGTTCTATCTGCTGGTGGGGCCGCTCGTGGTCAGCGGCGCGCCGGCCGGCGTGACACTGCAGCGCTTTACCCTGTGGCAGCGACTGCTGCACTGGTCGACGGCGCTCAGCTTTCTGGTGCTCGCCGTCAGCGGCTTGACGATCATGTTTGGAAAAAAACTGGTGCTGCCCTGGCTCGGCCACGATGCCTTTGCCAATGTTGCACTAGTCAGCAAATACCTGCACAACCTGGTCGGTCCGCTATTCATCCTGTGCTCGGTGCTGCTGTTCGCCACGTTTGCACGCAAGAATATGTTCAACCACGTGGACTGGAACTGGCTGCGCCAGGCGGGCGGCTTGTTTTCCAAAAAACACGTGCCGGCCGAGTACTTCAATGCAGGGGAAAAACTATGGTTCTGGTGCGGGCTTACTTTGCTGGGCTTGCTGATGTCGGTCACTGGCCTGGTGCTCGATTTCGTCGTGTTCGACCAGACCCGCTATGTCTTGCAGGTGGCCGATGTCCTGCACACCGGCGGCGCCGCGCTCTACATTGCAGGCGCGCTCGGGCACACCTACATCGGCACCGTGGGCGTGCCCGGCGCGTACCGGGCCATGCGCCATGGTGATGTTGACGAGCAGTGGGCAAAGGAACACCACAGCCTGTGGTACCGGGCGGCCAAAGGACGCGCTGCAGGGCTGGGCCCGGAGCCCAGCGAGCGGGAGGAAAAGCCATGATCTTGCAGCAAAGACTTACCGCGATCGCCGCGCTGTTCGCTTCGTTCGCTTCGTTCGCTTCGTTCGCTTCGTTCGCTTCGTTCGCTTCGTTCGCTTCGTTCGCTTTGCTCGCTTTGTCCGCTTTGTCGTTCAGCGCTTGCGGCGCGCGCGAAGCGTCCTTGGCAGCGCCGCGCCAGACCGGTTTCCCCGGGCAGATCAGCGCGGGCGGCGGGACTAGCGGCCAAGTGCTCACGCACAATGGCCGTCCTAAAACGGCGGGCGAGACGACCGGCGGCACGCCATTTCATGCAGGTGGAGCCGAAGGCAACACGGGCGGAACCGCCACTGCCGGCACGGTGCAGGAATCAGGCCAGGGGCCGTCTGGCAAGCAGCCGCCGCCAGACCAGAACGCCAAGACAGCACCATCGAAATAGGAGACAGCATGCTTCGCATTACCGACCTGTCACTGGCGGGCGTTCTCTGCTTGACCGCAGTGGCGGCGCACGCCGCGCTACCGGCGCCAACGCCTGAGCAGCGTGCAGCCGGCGCCGCCAAGAAGGCGGCAGCGGACGCCCAGGCCCTGCTCGACCAGCAAGCGCTGTTGGGCACCATGGATGCGATCGCCGCGCGCTGGCGGGCCAATGCGCGGGTGCATGGGTGGGCCGTGTACGAACCGGTTCCCGTGCCCGCGCCCATCGCCGCGTTGAAGGCCCCGGCCAATGCGGGGCAAGCGCCCGTTGCCGCACCCGCGCCAGCCATGAAAGGCAAGCCCTGATGCGCATCGCACAGCTGGCAATTGGCGTCATCATGCAACGGCGCAGCCTGAACAATCGGTGGCTCAGCGAGGCTTGGTCGGCGGTCGCCGTCGTGCAGCATGCCGGCGCCGACACCGGGGTGCGGATGCTCACCTGCACCCCCGAGCGCGACACGTATCTGGTACCCGGCTTGTCGCTCGAACTGTATCCGGACGAAGACGAAGGCTATTTTGAAAACGCGATGGCGCCCGAACCGAAGGTGTTCGTCAAATGGCGCATGCACGAAGGCCGCGCCATACCGGTGATGGCATCGGTCAGTTATGCCGAAGGCACGCGCATGTTCGATTCCGGCGAAGCGGCCGACGGCGTGCCAATGCCTGGCGAGATTCATGCATGGCTGCTGGCCTACCTGCGGGAACACTATCAGCCGCGCAGTAAAAAGCGCGCCCATCGGGGACCAAAAACGGTGGACCAGCCATGAGCGACGAAGCATTCCTGCACCGCTGGTCGCGCTTGAAACGGGCCGCCGCCCACCCCCCGAGCGCCAGCGAAGCGGTCGACATCCCCAGTGCCCTTCAGGGGGCAAAGCCGCCCGCGGCGGTAGCGGCAACAAAGCCACCGCTTCCCGAGCACGCCGCAGTGCCGGGACCCACCATGGCCGATGTGGCGCTGCTGGGCGCCGACGCCGACTATGCGCCTTTCATGGTAAAAACAGTGGATCGGACAGTGCAGCGCATGGCGCTCAAAAAGCTGTTTGCCGATCCGTGCTTTAACGTCATGGACCGGCTGGACATCTATATCGACGACTACAATCGCGCCAGCCCGGTATCTGCGGCCATGCTGGACGGCTTGCAGCATGCGCGCGAACTGCTTGCCCGTGGCCTCGAACTTGAGGCCACGGGCAAGCAACTCGCGCAAGCAGCGCCTTTCCCCCCACCCGACGAGACCAAGGCATGAACGTTGCAGTGCTTTCAAGGCTGGACAGCGCGCCACGCTCGCCGGTTCAGTACAGATCGAATGGCGAATTGCTCATCGTCGGGCCGGCAGCGCTGGCCATGCCGCTAGCCGAACAGCTCGCCGCGCAATTGCTCGTAACCGTGGTGCTGACGGACGGACCGCTCCCTCCATCCCTGCCCGGACAAGTGCGCTTTCCCGTCCATGCCGGGCGGGCGCCGGCGCTGCGCGGCTGGCTAGGCGCGTTTGAAGCACAATGGCAGGACTGGAAAACGCCCTCGTCAGTGATCAGCCTGCACGTGGACCTGGTGCTCGATGTGCAGGCAGCGCCGCTGTTCAGCGTGCATGTAACGCCGCGCGGATATTTTCGGCCGGGGAGTGATGCTGGCGCCCAGCAGGCGGCGGCAGCCGAGCTGGTGCAGCTAGTCGGGCAGTTCGAGAAACCCCGCTTTTTCCAATACAAGGAACGGCTGTGCGCGCATAGCCGCAACGCGCAGCCGGGCTGCAGCAAGTGCATTGACGTTTGCTCCGCCCAGGCGATCAGCAGCGCCGGCGAGCGCATCGCCGTCAACCCGCACCTGTGCGCTGGCTGCGGCGCGTGCTGCACGGTGTGCCCGTCCGGTGCGCTCGCTTACGACTTTCCACCGGCAACAACGTCTGGTGAACAGATCAAGACGGCAATCGATGCGCATTTTATCGCGCACGCGACCGCGCCGCAGCTGGTGTTCCACGCGCAAGCCGAAGACTGGCCAGAACAGGTGATCGGTATTGCCGTGCAAGACATTTCCGTGGTTGGCATGGACCTGTGGCTGGCCGCGCTGGCTTACGGCGCCGGCAATGTCACGCTGCTTTGTCCTGCCGACGAAGCGCCGCAATCGCGCAGCATGTTGCGCGATCAGGTCGGCATTGCGCAGGTAATTCTCGGCGCGCTCGGTTATGAGCAAGGGTGTATCAGCCTGCTGGAAAACGGCTTCGAGCCTGCCATTACGCCAGCGCCAGTGCCGGTTCGCGCCAAGTTCAATGTAGCCGTCGACAAGCGCACCACGCTTGACCTGGCGCTTTCTCACCTTTATGAACATGCTCCATCGCCACAGCAGGTATCCGCATTGCCCGCGGGTTCACCCTACGGCGCCCTTGCGCTCGACAAGGCCGCGTGTACCTTGTGCATGTCGTGCGTCGGCGCCTGCCCCGCAGCTGCCCTGCAAGATGGCGCCAGCGCGCCGCAGTTGCGCTTTATTGAAGCCAATTGCGTGCAATGCTCGCTGTGTGTGAACACATGCCCCGAGGACGCCTTGACCTTGGTGCCGCGCCTCTCGTTTTCCAGCGACGCCAAGCGGGCGGTGGTAATTAACGAAACCGCCCCATTTTGCTGCATCCGCTGCGGCAAACCGTTTGGCACCCTAAAAATGGTAGAGACCATGCTTGCGAAGCTCGGGCAGCACAGTGCATTTCGCGATCATCCCGAGCGCATGCAAATGTGCGGCGACTGTCGGGTAATCGACATGATGAAGGCAGGTTAGCCAACCGCGCTACTTTCGCGTGCGATCGGCAACAGCTTGCCGCGGTGCCATGCGCCACGATGCTTTCCCGACCAGCGCCGGTTTAGTACTGCCCACCAACCCAAATACAGCTGTTCCCCAAAGAATCAATCCTGCTCCAAAACAGCCGGCAGGATCCAAGGGACCACTGCCGGCGAACGGGTAAATCATGGCCAGTGCCACCAGCGCTGCCCCGGTTAAGAGATGAGGCCGGTACGCGAACAGTCTTGCCATTGGAAAAAAGTGGAGACCGACAACGAGCATGATGCCCGGGATCACCCAGTCACCGTAGGTAGTCGCGTTGAGTATCTGCACCATCAAAAAAATGGCCCCGTACTGGACAACATTAATAATGGCAAACGCTTTGCCATGATCGGCCTTTTTGTCGCCGGCCGGCAGCTTGTTTGCCCGAACCACACCCAGCCCGACCACGAAAATAAGACAGGCGACCAGCCAGATTGCAGCGTCGAGCAGCAATACCTTTTTCCCATAAGCTAGCTCCAATCCTCCGGTGAGCCACATTGCGCCGAAAAAGGAGAGAAAGAGTGCGCCGATTCCCAGCCCCCGCTTGCGTTCGATGGACATTGTCATTTTGTGTTGCCTCGTGCGTTGATTGAACAAGCATGCAGTGTGATTTCCAGGGCGTGGACACGCCAGTGCCGCTTGCAACGACTTTCAGGTGACAAATGTCACCGCGCTTGCCCGCCCCTTGGCTGGGCGATAACAAGCGGTCTGGTCTGCAACGTTACGCTGCCTGTTAAAATCGCCATGCCAACCCGAGGACCACAATGGAACAAGCTGCTACGGATAATATTGCGCTCCAGATCTTGACGCGCCTGCAGGCGCCCGAACCCGACCACGCGCGTTTTTCCGGCACCCCACTCGACACGACGGCGCTTGACGCACAGCAGTTGGGGCAGCTTTGGCCCACGCTCAAACGCCTGTGCAACGCGACTGCAAAAAGCCTGGCGCGCGAGACCGCACTGACGGTCTTGCTTGACGCTGAAAAGCGCAATCTGTCACCCGTTCTCGACCTGGCAATGTGCACGGCGACACTGGCCGATCTTGCCGAGGGCGATCTGGCAGAAGCAGTTGCCACGCTCAGCTACACCCCAAACATTGCCGATGCTGATGACGCAATCCGCGCCCAGGTCGTGCGCGTACTTGGCCCTGCCAACGAATGGGAAAGCACACCATTCTTTGACGTGTACAAGGTCTACCCACTCGCCCGCATCGCCGGCTCAGAGAGCTTGGCCGAGCTACGCCTTGGTCTACAAACGTTACGCGCTCTCGCCCTTGCGACTCCATGAATTCGACGTATTTTCCCAACTTGGGCTGGCCTCAGTGCTGTCCATCGGCGGCGGGCGCAACATGTCTTACTGGACACAGGGGGGCGGCTCGGACGATACGCAACCGGACCCGGTATTCGCCCTCACCCATGAAGCGGCGTACATCGACTTTGCGCAAGGCGCACTGGAGTCAGCCTGCACCCAAGTGCAGCAGTTGCACGCGGGGCGTATTCCTTACAAAGCCGATGGACTGTTCACCGTTGACGACACCCAAGTGTTGGGACGCGCGGCGCGCTTGGCGGCGCTACGCGACGAACCGTGGTACGCAAACCTCATCGGCACCTTGCTGCCAGGGGTGTGCGTAGCGCCCACTGCGGCCAAGACCATGCCTTCGCAATCGCTCGCAATCGCACTCGGCCACGCCGTTGAAGCGATCCCGACACCGGAAAGCGTTGCCGCTTTGCGCGCCGCTTTGGCCGTCATTCGCCACAGCGGCGTTGAAAAAAAGCTGTCGCGAAACTTGCGACCAGCCGAACGCGCGCTCGGCGCTCGCCCTGAAATCGCCTTGCGCCTTGCTCTGATGAGCGGCCCCGACCCGAAGCAAGACAAAAAGCGTGTAGCCATGTTGGCGCTCTGCCTGGAAGCGGGCTGGTACCAAGACTTGCGGATGACTTGGTCTGAATGGGATGCGAATTTGGCAAACGCACCCGGCGGCAAGGCCCTTGCCGCAAGCCTCATCTGGAACGCCGTCGATTCGGACAGTAACGGTCCGTCAGCATGCAGCTTCATGCTCGATGCCAAGTCAGGAAAGCCTTGCGATCCTGACGGCCTTCCTTGTGCGATCAGCGCGCACAGCCAGATCAGCCTTTGGCACCCGCTACTGGCAAGCGAAGCCGAACGGCAAGCATGGCAAGGCACCGTCATGCGCAAGAAGACGCAGCAAATGGTGCGGCAGGCATTCCGGGAATACTACGTTCCGCTGGCCGCAGAAGTATCACAGGCCGATTCGAGCTTGTTTGCCGGACATGGCATATCGCTTGTGCCACTGATCGGCCTGGCGCGCCGCGAAGGCTGGCAAATCGACAAGGACTGCGGCTTGTTGCGCCAATTCGGTCGCGTCCATGTTCAGTTTGCCATTGCGGCCGATCTGTACCCGGGCGTGAGCGGGCATGCGCACACTGGCAACATCTCCTTTGCCGTGCGCGACGCTCGTCGCTGGACCCCGATGGCACAGCACGAGGTACCACCAGTCGTGTTTTCCGAAGTGGCGCGGGCCGTGGATTTATTGGTCAGCGTCAGCGCGTTTGCCATAGACGACCGACAAGACAGCTGCGCGCTCACTATGGGCGACTTCGGTTTTTGTGGCGCCGCACCTAGCCCCAAAGACCGGCAATACCTTGCGCGCACGCGCCGACTCGACCACCTGGGCCAATTATCCTTGAGCGAAATGGGCCGCGCCCGGCGCGCTGTGCTGGCCATCGTGTTTGCCGAACAGATTGCCAATGGCCGCCTGCACCTCGACAGCCATCACATCCGCGTGGGCAATTACAGCGTGCACCTGGCGAGCGCCCGCGTCCTCAATGGCAATGCCCCGATCCTGCTGCCTGCCGACGACCAGTCCAGAAAACTATCCGCGCTACCCTGGTTGCCATACGACGAAGTATTACTGCAAAAAATAGTCGACCAGGTAGCCCAGTTGCTTACGCAATAGAAATTGCTGTTCTCGGCGACGGCGAAAGCGCCGCGCCTGTGTCCGTTTGCGGCACTCTCGATTGCACTTAATCCGGTGCCTGCACCGTATAGCCTCTGGCCTGCAAATCCGTCATCACATAGTCTGTGCGAAGTATGTTGCTCAGCTTAAGCATGGCGAAGCTGGTGGTGTGCGTGGCCAACGCGTGCTCGGCCGCTTCGAGCCACAGCTTGCGCACGCGCTTTTCCGCCCCCTCCAACCCCAAGCCATCCCGCAACGCCGGGCTGCTTGCCATCGCGCTCTGGCAGGCCGCTTCGCGGTCGGCAAAGCTCAGTTTCCGGATCTCGCCAAGGTCGCCCTTGGACCAGGCATTGGCGCGCTGGCGCATCACATCGATGTCAATTTCGAGGCGTTCGATGGTGGTCTTGAAACAGGCCGCATCATCCATCGATCCCTGCTTGAACTCCTTGAGCGTTTTGCCGGGATTGGGAACGTCCAGCTGAACGTGCGAATTCATCACCTTGACGTTGTTCTTGGTCAGCAGCGCCTGGATGGCTGTTGCGACTTCGTCGCCCGTCGCGAAGCCGGCATGCTGCAGGCCCGCGCGGTACAGCGTTTCGGCGGCAAATACAGGACGTTCACTCTCCGCATCGTCGCTAACACCATACTTTGCCTTGAGCACGCGCCAGCGCGCATACACTTCGGGCGGCACCACGTCGCGCAACATCGCCCCGCCAGGGTTCTTGCGCATGCCCACCATATGCGGCAGCATCTTCAAGCCACCCCACAGGCCCACGCTTGCACCGAGCGTAGGCGGCGACAGATACAGCTGCGACTGCGAAATGATGGCCTCGACTTGCTGCGAACGCCACTGCATTTTGACCGGCAGTGGCGAATAGGTGGCAAACACCCACAGCACATGGTCGCCCTTTGAGATTTTCCACATGCCAGGACCTGGCCGCTGGCCGACCACGAGCACCGTGCCGGGCTTGTCGACTACGGCCGGGGCCGCCTCTGTTTGTGCCCATGCGGGTGCGGACAGCAGCAAGCACAAGGCGATACAGGTTTTACGCAGCATGAGGCAGCCCCTTTGAAGTGGATGATGCGCCATGATACGGCAGGCTTGCGCTACGCTTAGTTGTTTTCGATATGCATACCGGTGCCTGCCTGAGAGTAATGTTCGGCGGCCTGGCGGCACCAGGCCAGCGCCGGCGCGTCCTTGCGCAATGCGTGACGACGCGCATTTACTTGACACAACTCGTCTAGCGAATTGAGGCTTCTAACTCTTCAATCCGAATACGGACCCGACCGGCGAACATGGCATACTACCTGCCCTGACTTCCTTCTATCCGGTGCCATGACGACTGCCCGCTTTACCCTTGCCTGCGTTGCGAACGCGCTTTTTCTAATCTTGCAAGCCATGCTGCTCGTCGCGCTTGGCAAGGGCATGGCCCAGGAATTCCAGCATATCTATCGCAGCTTCAGTGCACCGCAGACTTCCTTTAGTGTTTTCTTCCTCGCGAACTACAGTGCGTGGTGGCTGGCGTTTGCAATCTGCCTCGTCGCAGCTTGCACAGGTGCCTGGCGCAGGTCAGCGCCGGTGTTGTGGTGGACACTGGCATTGTCAGTGCTGTCATTGCTGAGCATGGTCGCCGCTCTTTATGGCGGCATCTTCAAACTAGGGCCCGCGGTATAAAAATCTCAGCGGACCTGGCAGGTACTTGAACAGTCAGCCAGGCTCGACAGGACGTTCGTTTTCATTCAAATACTATTGCTAAACAGAGTGACGCATTTTGTCTCAGAGCGAGCAGAAAATGACGAGTAAGGGCGCAGCAAGCGCAAATGAGTCAAGGTCGGATCAAGCGCTGCGTGAGCGCCGCATGCTGATCGGCTCCCTGTCCTATCTGGTGACCTTGTCTCTGGTGCTGGCATTCTGGTATTTGGGCGATTACGGTTTTGACGTCGTCCGCAATTACGTCGCCACGGTACTGGCGCTGGTCGCCTTCTTTTTCGTGATGATCCGTAGCAACCAGAATTTGCGCTTTGCCGATCCAAGCATGACGCTGGCGCAAGTGTCGACGTCAATTTTGCCCGGCTATTACGTGATGTTCCACTCGCAGCAATCGCGGCCGGTGTTCCTTATTTTGGTGATCTCGGCGGCCATGTACGGCCTGTTCCCGTTTCGCATGCGCGACTTCATGACCTTAAGCTCCGTCGTCATCGGCGGCTATGCCGTGATGATCGTGATGCTTTAGACGTTCCGGCCGGCTGAAATCCATCTGAAGCTTGAAATCTTGCAGTGGTTTTCGCTCACCGCGACTTTTTTGCAGTTTAGCGGCCTTGGTGGGTTTATTGCCAACTTGCGCAAAAAAGTGAAGAAAAATTTCAATGAATTAGCGCTGCGAAACGGCGAGCTGGTAAAAGCGTTGCAGCGCATTAAAGACCTTGCGATGCGCGATGAACTGACGGGCGTATTTAACCGCAGGTTCCTGATGGAAGCCATCCGCAACGAAAAACTGCGCTGCGACCGAACCGGCATTGTATTCACGCTGTGTATTGTTGACGTGGACCATTTTAAGCAGGTCAACGACCAGCACGGCCACCTTGCGGGCGACCAGGTATTGCAACAGATCGCCAGGACCGCCAGCGATGCATTGCGCCAGACCGATATTTTCGGCCGTTACGGCGGCGAGGAATTCGCCATGGTATTGACCGGCACCACCAGCGAAGGCGCTATTATCACCGCTGAGCGGGTCAGGCGCCACATCGAGGAAATTGATTTCACCTCGATCAGTCCCGGTTTCAAGGTGACGGTATCGATCGGCATTGCCGACTCCTTGGGAGGAGAAGACCCCGCGCTGACCTTCAAGCGCGCCGACGAGGCTTTATCTGCAGCCAAGGAAGGCGGGCGCAATCGTTGTTTAGTGGCCCCCTGACTGTGACTGCCGGGCAGTGAACGCCGGGCTCTCTGGGAAGCCAGCTAGAAAACTTTAACGCAATTTCATGCCTGCGTGTGCCCTTGCCGCCGCAGCACGACATGCGTGGCTTTCTCTGACGCTACTGATTGCACGCACGCGTATCCTAGAGAGCGCAAATCGATCCCTTCGAACAGAGGCTTTCCGCGGCCCAGCAGGACGGGCGAGATAGCAAAGTGAAGATCGTCAATCAGGCCTTCGCGGAGATACTGCCTGATCGTTTCCGGTCCGCCGCCGATCCGCACATCCTTTCCCGCTGCTGCCTCGCGTGCGCGGTCGAGCGCCTCGTGAATGCCGCCGGTAACAAAGTGGAACGTCGTGCCGCCTTCCATCTCGATGGGGGGACGAGCATAGTGGGTCAAGATGAAGGCGGGGACGTGATACGGCGGATTGTCGCCCCACCAGCCTTTCCAGTCCGGGTCCGGCCAGTCTCCACGATCGGGGGAGAACATGTTCCTTCCAAGAATCCAAGCCCCGACATTTTGAAAGCCACGGGCGGCGAAATCATCATCCACCCCGGTCGTGCCGCCGTCATTGCCGAACAAGGCGTGCTGAAACGTGCGCGTCGGAAATAGCCACTTGTGCAGCTCCGTGCCGCCAATACCGAGCGGATTGTTGATGTCTTGATCCGGACCTGCGCCGTAGCCATCCAGTGAAACGGTGAAGCCTTCAACGCGAACTCGTGTCATCGTTTTTCTCCGTGTTGTATTACATTGTCTGCCGATTCTACGCGCAGGTCAGACGGCAAAGGCGACTGTCCATGCACGGATGGCGGCACTACCCGTGGCGTGGTCAGACCCCGGCCAAGCTCACAGGGCGTGATGGCGTGCCGGGCACCGCAAAGTGTTGCCAAGCGCGCCGCAGCTGGGTATCCGAACTGAAGCCGGCCGCCGCTGCCGCTTGCGTGACGCTGTCGCCCGACGCCAGCGCCGTCTGGGCCACGGCCAGCCGGATCCGGCGCAGGTACTGCAAGGGCGCAATCTGCGCATATTCCAGGAACAAGCGCGTCAGGTGGCGTGGCGAAGTGTGGGCCAGCGCCGCCATGCCCGGCACCGACCAATCCGACTGGGGCGACTGGCTCACTGCGTCCTGTACCCGGTGCAGCGCCGGATGCACATGGCTACGGTAGGCAAGAAAGGGCGATAGCTCAGGGTCGTGCGGGCCACGCCGCAGCGCCACCACCATGGTCTGCGCCACCTGGGCCGCCAGCGCCGGGCCGCAGATGGCGTCAATCCGGTGCAAGATCAGGTCAATGCCGGTGGTGACGCCTGCGCTGCTGTAGACGGGGCTGTCCTCCACGAATACGCGATTACGGACCACGTCGCATGCCGGCGCCACGCTGTGCAGTTCATCGAGGTGGTGGTGGTGGGTCGTGGCGCGGCGCCCCGCCAGCAAGCCCGCGTGGGCAGCCAGGACTGCACCGGCACAAATGGTGACCAGCTCAAGCCGGCCTGGCGCCAGCTGCAGGGGGCGCAGCCAGTCGAGCAAGGCGCCTGTGTCGGGCGAGTCGATGCCGATGCGCGGACCGGCCTGTCCCACCAGCACCACCCAGCTGGGGTGCGCTGCAAGCGAGGCGGGCAGCGCTTCAAGACCGGACAGCTGCACGCCGACCGAACTGACGGATTCGGCACGCGGCGCGCAAAAGCGCAGCGCGAACGGCGCCGCCCTGCCCTGCTTGTGCATCAGCCCATTGGCGATGCGCAGCGCCTCGGCCGGGCCCGCCCAATCGAGGATCAGGCTGCCCGGCAGCAGCAGGAACAGCACGTCGATCATGCAGTTCGCGCCAAGGCTTGTTCCACCGTGCACAAGGTGGCGAAACGCTCGCTCAGGACCGTGGCGGTGCGCGATGTGATGTCGGCTGCGCTCAGGGCGCTGCCGTCTGGCTGCAGCATGTCGAACGTGAGCGTGGCGTCGGTGACGTAGTCGACGGTCCAGCCCAGGTCGGAGGCATGGCGGGTCGTTGTCTCGCAGCATTGCTCGGTGCGGATGCCACTGATGATCAGGCGCCCTATCCCCTGTTCGGTGAGCCAGACGTCCAGCCCGGTGCCTACCAGCGCGCTGTGGCGGCGCTTGAGGAAGCTGGCTGCTGGTGTAAAGTCGCGCAAGCCGCGCATCGGCACCACGTGGCCAGACTCGAGCGCGAATGGGTTGTCCGCCTGGGCCGGGCCGTCCGTATGCAGGACCCGGACGATAGGGATGCCGCGTTCTTCGCAGCCTGCGATCAAGTCGTTCTGGAACTGCAGGTAGGCGGCCGCGCCGCTTTCGGTGAAATACGGACGGTGGCGGAACGATTCCTGGACATCGATCACAATCAGACACGTTTTCATGGGAGGCTTTCTTTTGGTGGTGAAGTATAGACCTCCATTATGATAGTGCGGCGCAGTTCCCGCCGCTCACTGGCAGACCAGTTTCGATCATTTCAGGACATTGCACCTGACCTCATGTCAGTGCGCCTGCCCTGCGCACGCAGGGATTACCCGGCCAAGCCCAGTTCGGTTGTAACCAGTTCGCGCAGCAAATATTTTTGAATCTTTCCTGTCACCGTCATCGGGAAGCCTTCAACAAATCGTACGTAGCGTGGAATCTTGTAATGGGCGATCTGGCCGGAACAAAACGCGCGGATTTCGTCTTCTGTCGCCTGCGTGCCCGGCCGCAGCACAACACAGGCACATAGCTCTTCGCCATATTTCTTGTCCGGCACTCCCACGCACTGAACGTCGAGCACTTTGGGGTGGCGGTATAAAAACTCTTCTATCTCGCGCGGATAAATGTTCTCACCCCCTCGAATGACCATGTCCTTGGCGCGGCCAACAATTGCCGCGAAGCCCTGCGCATCGATCACGGCCAAGTCGCCCGTGTGCATCCATCCGGCAGCGTCGATGGCCTCGCGCGATTTTTCTTCGTCGCCCCAGTATCCCAGCATGACCGAATAGCCGCGCGTGAGCAGCTCGCCCTTGACGCCGCGCGCGACGATTCTGCCGGCGGCATCGACGATTTTCACCTCAAGATGGGGATGGATGCGCCCGATGGTGGAGACGCGCAAATGGACCGGGTCATCGACCGAGCTTTGGAAACTTACTGGTGACGTTTCGGTCATCCCGTATGCAATGGTGATTTCGGCGAGATGCATTTTCTCGATGACCCGGCTCATCACCTGCGCCGGACACGGCGCACCAGCCATGATGCCGGTACGCAGCGTCGACAGATCATAGTTGGCAAAATCCGGATGATCGAGCAATGTGATGAACATCGTAGGCACGCCATGCAATCCGGTACAGCGCTCGGCTTCTACAGTTGCCAGCACGGCTTTCGGCTCAAAGCTTTCGCCTGGAAACACCATCGTGGCACCATGCGTCACGCAGGCAAGATTTCCAAGCACCATGCCAAAGCAGTGGTAAAGGGGAACTGGAATGCACAGCCGGTCCGCAGGACCGAGCTTCATCGCCTCACCCACAAAAAATCCATTGTTCAGAATATTGTGATGAGTAAGCGTCGCCCCTTTGGGCGAACCGGTGGTGCCCGACGTAAACTGGATATTCACGGGCTCGTCGAACTGCAGCGCCGCTTCGATGTCTGCGAGCTGCGCCAGCTGCACCGTAGTGGGCGCTGCAAGCAAGTCGTCGAAATTTAGCATGCCGGGGGTTTTCTCGGTACCGAGGCGAATGACATGGCGCAGATGCGGCAGACCGGACGACTGAAGCTTGCCGGGCACGCTGCCGCGCACTTCGGGAACCACGTCTTCGATAATGGCAATATAGTCGCTCGACTTGAATGCGGGTGCCATCACCAGGGCCGAACACTGCACTTTATTGAGAACGTACTCGAGTTCCGAACGTCGGTACGCCGGATTAATATTCACCATCACCAGCCCGGCCCGCGCTGTGGCGAACTGGACCAGCACCCATTCCGCGCAGTTCTGCGACCAGATGCCAACCCGGTCCCCCGGACGCAATCCCAGCGCCAGCAGGCCCGCCGCCAATCGGGTGACGCGGGCATTGAGTTCGGCATAGGTCCAGCGCACGTCTTGATGAGGGACCACGAGTGCATCATTGTCGGCAAACCGCCGGGCGACGCCCGCCAAAAACGGGCCGATGGTTTCGCCGATCAATGGAACGTCGTGCGCGCCGTGTACATAGCTAAGTTGTTCTTGCATGTTCTCTCCAAGTCGTTGTTATCTGTACTGCGGGACGCTTTGCCTGACGCTCTCATGCTCGAGACGCATGCACTGAATGTCGCGCGAAGGCGGCGCGCCGAACAGCCGTGCATCTTCACGGCTGCGCTGACAACTGCGCGGCTACCTGCCCTTTTCCGCGTAACGGGCACCGCTAATGGCAGAATAGCAGTTCGAAGTCGACAACGGCACTGTCGATGATGGGGCGCGACGAATCGCCCCTGCCATCGGCCTTAACCCG
This sequence comes from Massilia sp. TSP1-1-2, assembly GCF_049896185.1. Lineage (NCBI taxonomy): Bacteria > Pseudomonadati > Pseudomonadota > Betaproteobacteria > Burkholderiales > Oxalobacteraceae > Massilia > Massilia sp. TSP1-1-2. Next base: position 5,256 of record NZ_JAFCTU010000047.1, on the reverse strand, counting down.
CCGGATTTGAGTTTCCCACTCATAGCCGATATAATCCTGGAACATTATTTCCAAGAAATAAGGCACAAGCCCGCATGTCGGCGTCCGCACCCAGACACCCGCCTCCGTTTCGACCCTGACTCCCTGCGCCATGACGCGCGTCCTTCCTCCTACAAATTTCCATAGTTCCCAACTCATCCGCTGCCTTGCTGAGCTCGACCTGCTGGAAGGCGCCGAGCCAACGGGTGACTTTGCGGACGAGCTGGGACGGTGGATGCACTTTACCGACGCGATCGCCTTATCGTCCGTACATGAAAACGGCGTGGCCAAGCTACCGGCACAGAGCCCGGAGCAGCGCGCAGTGACCGGCGCGCGACTGCTTGCTGAATTTGAGAAAATCCGCGCCTTCATGATCAACGCGATCACGAAAAGCTGCGCGCCCACGGGCACCAACACGCCGATCAAGCTGCCGCTGCTGCTCGAAGCGGAAATATCGTATGCGCCATACTGCCGATTTTATGAAGCGCACCAGCGCGACATGGAGCTGAGCGTCGAGCCGTTGCGCGTGAATCTGCGCGCGGCGCTGGCCAAGGCCTCGCCCCAGCTGAGGAAGCTGGCCGAGCTCGACGCCGTAATGGACAAATTTTTGCGCCCGCGCGAGAGCCAGCTGCTGGCCAGGGTGCCGGTGCTGCTGCAAAAACGCTTTCTTGCACAGTACGGCGCGCATCTGGAACAGGTCGCCGCGAGCGGCCAGGCAGATAGCCCGGCGGCCTGGATGCAACCCGGCGGCTGGCTGGCTGGCTTTTGCCAGCACCTGCAAACGCTGCTGCTGGCCGAAGCTGAACTGCGCTTGCAGCCGAGCGCAGGACTCCTTGAAGCATTCAATCAACAAGAAAATCATGAATAAACTTTTATTTAACCTTGCTTTTTGCATTGGAGCGCTGGCAGTCATCTGGGTCGGCTACGGCTTCATCGATTCCAGCGCCCTGGCAATGGCGATGACGGCGCTGATCTTCGTCGTGTATCTGGCCGGCGCCTTGGAGCTGTACCGCTTCCGCAAGGCGAGCGCCAGCCTCACGCAGGCGCTGCGTGCGATCCCGACAGACCTTCCGGACTTGAACCACTTTTTGGCTGGTGTCGATGGTTCGCTGCAGCATCCCGTACGCCTGCGTATCGAGGGCGAGCGCGCCGGCTTGCCCGGCCCTTCCCTGACACCCTACCTGATCGGCTTGCTGGTCATGCTGGGCATGCTCGGTACTTTTCTGGGAATGGTGGTCACACTCAAGGGAGCCGTCTTTACCCTGGAAAAAACTGCCGACCTGGACGCCATGCGCTCGGCGTTGGCGGTGCCGGTAAAAGGCCTCGGCCTGGCTTTCGGCACCTCGGTTGCCGGTGTGGCGGCCTCGGCGGTTCTGGGATTGATGTCGGCGCTCTGCCGTCACGAGCGGATGCAGGCAGGCCAGCTCCTCGACGCCAAGGCCGCTTCGGCGCTGAGCATCTTCTCGCACACCCGTCAACGCGAAGAAACCTTCCGGGCGCTGCAGTCGCAGTCGCATGCCTTGCCGCAAGTGGTCGACAAACTGCAGGCAATGATGCTGCAAATCGAAGCGATGAGCACGCAACTGAACCAGCGCTTGCTCGCCAACCAGGAACAGTTCCACAGCAGTGCAAGCGAGAATTACACGGCGCTGGCGCGTTCGGTCGACACATCGCTGCGCGAAAGCCTGGCCGGTAGCGCGCAGGCGACGGGCGAGAGCATCAGGCCGATATTTGAAGCGGCCATGCATGGCATCGCGCAGGAAGCCAGAGCGATGCATGAGCGCACTGCCGGTACCGTGCAGCAACAGCTCGACGGCATGGCCGATCGCTTCAGTGTTGCCACCGCCAGCGTTGCCCTTACATGGGACGCCGCGCTCGACAGCCAGAAGCAAGCCAATCGCAGCCTTGCCACCGAAATGGGGCGTTCCCTGGAAGCGTTCAGCGCCTCCTTCGACCAGCGCGCAGGCGCACTGATCGAGAAAGTTGGCGACGCGCATGCAGGCTTGCAGGCCCGGCAGGGGGCGCAAGACGAGCAGAGCCGGCAGGCCTGGACGCAGTCGCTGGAAGCAATGGCGGCAACGCTCACGCACCAATTGCAGGAAAGCGGAGGCCAGGTGCTCGCCCAGCAGCGGGAAGTCTGCACCGCCGTCACGCACGCCGTGCGCGAGCTTGCCGATCAAGTACAGGCCGACGCCGGCAAGTCGCTCGCGGACACGGCACGCCTGGTCACGACGGCCGAAGACTTGATGCGCTCGCGTATTATGTCCGAAGCGCAGTGGCTGGACCAGCACCGCGATCGCATGGATCAGCTGGCCGGCCTGCTGCAGGCCGAACTCGGCGCGCTGCGCACGCAGGAGGCAGCGCGTGGCGACGCGGCGGTGGCGCATTTGGGCGAACTGCAAGCCGCCGTCACCACGCATTTAACAACCCTTGGCACCGCTTTGGAAGCGCCGATCATGCGCCTGGTCGAGACCGCCGCCGAGGCGCCCCGCGCAGCCGCCGAAGTCATCGGCCAGCTACGCCAGGAAATCTCCCATAGCCTGGCGCGCGACAATGTTCTGCTGGAAGAACGCAGCCGCATCATGGAAACGCTGAACGCCCTGCTGGACGTGATTAACCATGCTTCACACGAACAGCGCGCAGTGATCGACGCGCTGGTGGCGTCGTCGTCAGTGAAGCTTGACGACGCCAGCACGGCGTTCGCCGCAGACATCGCCAGCGAAACAGGCAAGCTTTCCGAGATTGCCGCCAGTGTCACGAGCAGCGCAGTGGATGTGGCCAGTCTGGCAGACTCCTTTGGCGTGGCCGTCAACTCCTTCAATGCAGCGAATGAAAAACTCGCATCCAACCTCGACCGCATTGAAGTCGCCCTAGACAAGTCGATGACCCGCAGTGACGGGCAGTTGGCCTACTACGTGGCACAAGCGCGTGAGATCATCGACCTTTCCATGAGTTCGCAGAAGCAGATTGTCGAACAGCTGCGCCAGCTGCCGGCCCTGCAGGCGGACAAAGTCGGATGATGGACGATCTGGACGCATCCGAACACGGCGCGCCGGTCTGGGCTGTTTTTGGCGACCTGATGGCCGGCCTGCTGGGCGCCTTCGTGCTGCTGTTGGTGGCGGTGGTTGGCGTGCAGATGGAGCTGTCCGCCAACCTGCAGCAAGAAGTCAAGAAGCGGCATGCCGAAGAGCAGCGCCGACTGACGCTCGAGAAGGCCTTGGCGGTTCCGCTGGCGAGCGGCCGCATCACCCTGAACAATGGCCGCATCGGCATCAGTGGCCAGGTCCTGTTCGCTCAAAATTCGGACCAATTGCAGCCGGATGGACGACAGTTGCTCAGCAGCTTGGTGGGCCCGCTGCGCGCCTACCTCGCGGCGCGCGACGAGATGCTGATGGTCAGCGGCTTTACCGACGACAAGGCGATCCGCAACGGGCCGTTTGCGGACAACTGGGAACTGTCGGCGCAGCGTGCGCTGACGGTGACGCGCACGCTGGTCGAGCAAGGCATGCCTTCGTCGATGGTGTTTGCCGCTGCCTTCGGTTCGGAGCAGCCGGTAAAACCAAACCTGGATGACGCCGCGCGCGCGCAAAACCGGCGGGTAGAGATGGCGCCGGTACCCAAGTCGGCTCCTGCCAAAGCGCCTGCCAATGGGTGACGCTGCTATACAGATGGCGCAATCTGGCATCGACGCACTGCTTGCAAGCATGCGCGATCAGGGCAGCGAACGCTATGATGCCGCAGGGTGGCACTATCTCGAAACGCTGGCGCGGCGCGCGGCGGTGCATGAGGGAAGCGTGCGGCGTTTGCTGGAGGCGAAGCTTGCGCGAGCGGCGGCTGCATTTGCCGGGCGATTTGCGCAGACGCGCTCTGCTGCGGCCGAGCTTCTTGCTGCTACTTGCAAGGAGCATCCGCGAGCGGTCGGCGAGCTGCAGCAACTGTTTTCAGAGAGCGATTTCAAAGGCTTGCGGCATTTGTGCGCCACGCTGGAGGCGCGCCAGCAATGTACGGCATTGGTTGAACTGGTGTCGCAACTGGAACCTGCTTTGGCCGCTGCACCGGGGCACGCGCCCGTACATCTTGCAACATCGCGCACAACCGCGGCCAGCCCCCTCCCCCTCGAACTGAAAACCGTGCGCGAATCACGCGCTACCTGGGCCAGGATGAGCGTCGAGAGACAGCTGTCACAGGCCATGAAACAGGCACCGAAAAATGCGGGGCCGATCAATTCGCACATGCTGGTGCTGCGCTCGCTGGCGATGATGCAGGCAGTGTCGCCGGATTACCTGAGCCGCATGGTGTCTTACGTTGATACACTACTTTTTCTGGATCCGGGCGAAAAGGATGTGCCGGTCAAGCGGAAAAAGACGCTGCCTGGCAAGATAGCCAAGCCGTCGAAGGCGATGAAAAAATAATGCGGGTCATGGTGTTACGTCCGTGGGATGGCGGCGCGCGTTCCTTGGTGTCTACGCCTTAACGCAGTGTTCGTGGTGTTAATTTTGCGCGGCAGCGCCAACCTCGAAGCTGGAGGTCGTCGTCGCAAAGTGCGAGGCTCGTCTGGCCTTGTGCACGTCTTTCATGTCCGCCACCTGGTGCGACCGGCCAAGCAGCACTGGATGGCGCAACTGAATAGCACACCCTGCACACCCGGCGCGCGACGGCAGGCGGACCCAGCTCTGAAGCGCGCAATTATGGTTGCGCGGCAACACTGTGCCGATCGACAAAGGTTTTCGCTATCATCAACGTATCAACTGAGGAGTAATCATGACAATCAACAAAGATGTCCACCTGGAAGGCCAACTTCCCATACCAAGCCATCCTGCCGATCCGACTGCCAATAGCGACGCCAACAAGGTCGTCGGTGAAGAAGTCTTGCAAACACCTGACTACAACGCGCCGCCATCCGAAGGTGCGATCAAGTCTACCGGGCCTGCGGCCGATCCCGGCGTTGGCGGCGCCATGGGCCAGCCGCCGCCGGCCGCCCGGGCTGCGAGCGACGTTCCCGAAGGAAGCGCCGACGCCGACTTGGGCGAGAACCAGGGCGGTGGCGACGAGATTGCCGACGAAATGAAAGCGAAGCACTAATCCAGGCACGCGTCATTCGTGACAATGGCCGGGCGCGACTTGGCCGAGGCAACGTTACTTGCATCCTTCCGGGCAAGCCTGTTACGTCCTTTGAAATCCTAGGCTCGCCGGGGCGCTAAATCCCGGGCTCTTCGAGGGCGTTCAGTAAGCTTTCAC